>DATFXJ010000194.1:0-6990 GCA_035315965.1 Pseudolabrys sp. | reverse complement strand
CGGGAAGCTGCAAAGGTTCAATCTGATCGTCCGGGCTTCCCCTTACCCTTCGGGCCACCTATAAAGCGCGCTGGTTTCACGCGCATCGAACGAGCGCGAACGGGGATTCATGGCAAAAACCACAATCTACGTTCTCAACGGACCCAATATGAACCTGCTCGGCATCCGCGAGCCCGAAAAATACGGGCGTGCGAGTCTTTCCGACGTTGAAAAGCTCTGCGGTGAGACAGCAAAGCGCTTCGGGCTGGACATCGTGTTTCGGCAATCAAACAGGGAGGGCGAGTTGGTCGACTGGATTCAGGAGGCGCATGCCAAGGACGCAGGTGCGATCATTATCAACCCTGCCGGCTACACCACCACGTCGATAGCGATCATGGACGCTCTTCTCGCGGTGAAATTGCCGACGGTCGAGGTACACATTACCAATATCCACACGCACGAAAGCTTCCGGCACAATTCTTACATTTCAAAAGTGGCCAAGGCAGTGGTCGCCGGATTTGGCATCGAGGGCTACGCGCTGGCGATCACTGGCCTCGCCGGCCTGCTCGGCGCCACTCAAAAGAGTTGAGCGCGGAGCATGATCCGAAAGCACAAAAGGATCATGCGCGAGTGATGGACAGGCAATGGTAAGGTCGCCTAAGAGCATCGTCGATCGTGAGTTGATCCATGAACTCACCCAGCTCTTGGATGAAACCGGCCTGACCGAAATCGAAATCGAGCAAGACGGCAAACGCGTGCGCGTCGCTCGTGCAGCAGCCGCCGCTACGTCCCCCTCCGCGGCGGTACGTGTTGAAGTCGCGCCTCAACCGGGCGCGGAGGCCGCCGTCAAAACAATCGACCCTTCGAAGCATCCTGGCGTAGTGATTTCGCCGATGGTGGGCACCGCCTATGCCGCCGCCGAACCGGGCGCCAAGCCGTTCATCGACGTTGGCAGCAAGGTCAACGCGGGCGATACGCTATTGATTGTGGAAGCGATGAAAACCATGAACCAAATTCCAGCCCCGCGGGCCGGCACCGTGATTCAAGTTCTATTCGAGGATGGTCAGCCAGTCGAGTTCGGCGAGCCGCTAGTGATTATCGAGTGAGCGAAGTTTTGTGCACAGCGTTCTCCGCCCTCATTCTGAGGAGGCCGCGAGGCAGACGTCTCGAAGGACGTAGTCGCCGCCATGCTTCGAGACCACCGCGTTCCGCGCGCTCTAAAGCATGAGGCCGGTAATGTTCGATAAGATCCTGATTGCCAATCGCGGCGAGATCGCACTACGGGTTTTGCGAGCCTGCAAGGAGCTCGGCATACCGACGGTCGCTGTGCATTCCACAGCCGATTCAGATGCCATGCACGTGCGCTTTGCCGACGAGAGCGTATGCATCGGGCCTCCCGCAGCCAAAGACAGCTACCTGAACATCCCCTCCATACTATCGGCGTGCGAGATCACTGGCGCCGATGCGGTGCATCCCGGCTATGGTTTCCTGTCAGAGAATGCGCGCTTCGCGGAAATCCTGGCCGAACATGACGTGCAGTTCATCGGCCCAAAGGCCGATCACATCCGCCTGATGGGCTCCAAGATCGAGGCCAAACGCACTGCAAAGAAACTTGGTATTCCGGTTGTGCCCGGCTCCGAGAGCGGTGTCGGCTCTGACGAGGCGGCGGCTAAAATTGCGGTCGAGATCGGTTATCCGGTTCTCATCAAAGCCGCGGCAGGAGGCGGTGGTCGCGGCATGAAAGTCGCGCGCAGCGCGAGCGAGCTTTCCGCCGCGCTTTCGACCGCACGCAGCGAAGCTAAAGCCGCGTTCGGAGACGACGCTATCTATATTGAAAAATATCTCGAACGGCCCCGCCATATCGAAATCCAGGTGCTTGGCGACGGCGAGGGAAATGCCATTCACCTTGGCGAGCGCGATTGCTCCCTGCAGCGACGTCACCAGAAGGTTTGGGAAGAAGGCCCTTCGCCCGCACTCAACGCGGGCGCGCGTGACACGATTGGCGAAACAGTCGCGAAAGCGATGCGCGAGATCGGCTATCTGGGCGTTGGCACCGTCGAGTTTCTCTATGAAGAAGGCAAATTCTACTTCATCGAGATGAACACACGCATCCAGGTCGAGCATCCTGTAACTGAGATGATCACCGATATTGACTTGATCTTCGAGCAGATTCGCGTCGCGGCTGGCAGCAGCCTTGCAATCAAGCAAAGCGACGTGAAATTCCACGGCCATGCGATTGAGTGCCGCATCAACGCCGAAAACCCTGTCTCCTTCCGCCCTTCGCCCGGTAAGATTATGCACTACCATCCGCCCGGCGGCTTGGGCGTGCGTATCGATTCCGCCGTGTACCAAGGCTACACCATTCCGCCCTACTACGATTCACTGGTCGGCAAACTGATCGTGCATGGCAAGACGCGCACCGAATGTTTGATGCGATTGAAACGCGCGCTCGACGAAGTGGTTGTGGATGGCATCGAGACGACGTTGCCGCTGTTTCGCGCGCTGGTGCGCGAAAAGGACATCATTGATGGCAACTACCACATCCACTGGTTGGAGCAATTCCTCGCCCATGGAATGGAAAGCTAGGGCGGACCCAGCGTCAGCCCCGTAATCAACGCAGCGATACCGTTTGCGATTTCAGAAATTTGCTGCATTTATGGTACTTAAACGTCTTGGACTGGGTAGTGCCGCTCATCGGCCGCCGGCGACACCTTAGGATCGGTTCTTCCGCTGCCAGGATCCAAGTCATGGCAAACCGCGAAAGCGCCTTCATCGAGATCACGCCGGAAGTGCTGCTTAAGGCTTACGCCTGCGGTATCTTTCCCATGGCCGAGAGTGCGGACGACCCAGCGCTTTATTGGATCGAGCCGGACATGCGTGGAATCATCCCGCTTGAAGGGTTTCATGTCCCGGCGCGGCTGGCGCGTACCGTGCGCTCGACGCCATGGACCGTCCATGTGGATCGCGATTTCGACGCGGTGATCGAAGGTTGTGCCGAGCCGAAGCAGGACCGGGCCCGCACTTGGATCAATACCCGCATCCGCCGCATCTACCGCGCGCTGTTCGAGCGCGGCCATTGCCACACGGTCGAAGTCTATGATGGCCAGATGCTCATTGGCGGGCTTTACGGGGTGTCGCTCGGTCGCGCTTTCTTTGGCGAGAGCATGTTTCACCGCGCACGCGATGCATCCAAGATCGCGCTGGTCCATCTTATCGCGCGCCTCAGAGCTGGCGGCTATCGCCTGCTTGACACACAATATGTGACCGAGCATCTGAGGACCTTCGGTGCGATCGAAGTCCCGAAGCGGCGCTATCACCGCCTGCTGGAGGACGCGTTGACCGGTGAGGCAGATTTCACGGTTCTGCCCCGCGATCCCCTTGGCGGCGACGAGGCGGTGGCGATTATTCGCGGCCAGCGCTAGGGACGCGTCAGAAATTATCGCGGTGGCGGGAAAAATCCTGGCGGCGCCACGCGCTGCGGCGCCGGCGCTTGCGGCGGTGAACGCCGCTGCTGCTGCTGCTGCGGGCGCGCCGGTTGCTTCGGCGCTTCTGGTGGCACTTCCGCCACAGTCGGGCTTTGTCCGCCCTTGCAGTCGGTTATCCATACGTCGTAAATCGGATGCTCGACTGCGTGAAGGCCCGGGCTCGCGGCGAACATCCAACCGGTGAAAATGCGCTTGATCTCTCCTTGCAGCGTCACCTCGTCGACTTCGACAAAGGCATCGGTATTTGGAGACTCGGTTGGCGGCCGCGAGTAGCACACGCGTGGTGTCATCTGCAGAGCGCCGAATTGCACGGTTTCGTTGATCGCGACATCGAAGGAAATGATGCGCCCGGTAATCTTGTCGAGGCCTGCAAAAACCGCAGTTGGATTGGTGATGCGCTGCGGCGGCGGTTCCATGATCACCGCATCGCTTGGCTGTGGCGACGTGTTCGCCGACTGCGGAGCGTTGCGCGGCGACCCCGGACCGGGAGGCAAGGCAGTCGGCGTTTGTCCAGGAGCGGCGGCCGTCCCTTGCGGGGCCTGACCCGGCGGAGGTTGTGGCGCAACTATTCCGCCGGTCGGGGGCGGCAGAGGCTGCGTTTGAATGTTGCCTTGGCCTGGGCGGTTCGACGGCGGCAGGTTCATTGGAGCCGGCAGCGGCTGCGATGGCGGGGTGTCGCGCCCGCTCGGGTAATACGGAGGCGGCTGCTGCCGGGATGACGGCTGACCGCGCACATCGGCGGGCGGGCGGGGCGGCGGGATGCCGAAGATCGATCCGAAGAAGTCGGCGATTGGATTCTCGCCAGATTGGGCCAGAGCAGGCTCCATGACGGGCAGCGCCGCCAGTAGCACAGCGCCCACCAAAAAAGCACGAGGTGACATGCCACGCGTCATCAAGTTCCGGTTATTTGCCTGGCCGGCGTGAATTCGCCTGACGCCCGGTCGCAGCGCCCGGTTAACACGGGGAATACGGCGTTGGAAGGGCGGATGCGGCCCCCTGCGTCATTCCGGGGCGCGAGCCAAAGCGGGCGAACCCGGAATGACATCGCTGCCGCTCATTACCGACTATTGTTTGCCGGATTCCAGGCCTTGTAATCGCCCGTCGCTTTCGGACGTCGGCCGGCGGCGAGCGTCGAGCCGGTTGGCCGCAACGCACCGGGCGTGCCGGTCATATTTGGCCGGTGCGGCTTTTGCCACGACCGAGGCTCGTAGTTTTCTTGAGTCGGTGGCGTGTCAACGGTGTGATGCAGCCAGCCATGCCACGACGGCGGCACGCATGAGGCTTCCGTATAGCCGTTGTAAATCACCCAGCGCCGTTCGAAACCGAGTGTCGGGTCAATCTTGCCGCCGCGGCTCCGGTAATAACGGTTGCCGAATTCGTCCTCGCCGACAGGCTCACCATACATCCAGGTCCAGAATTGGGTCCCGAAGGTCTGCGAATTCCACCAGGTGAACAACTTGACCAAGAAACTTTTCATGCTTGTCAGCATTGCAAAAAATTCAACGCTGAACGTCTTGCCATCTTGGTGCGCCCAAGTCCAGCGCGCGAACCCGCCGCAGGCCCCCCATTCGCCCACTTTTCCATCAATGCTAAGAAGGCCGCATGGATTCGATCAGATCGGTTGTAATCGGAACCAAGGACTGGCTCGACTGGCTCCCTAACCCGGTCGTGGCAGTACTTGTCCTAGGGCTCGCGGTCATTGCAGCGCTGGCGTTGCATAACTGGGTGTTTCAGTTGATGCACCGGTTGATTGCCTACCGCAATGCTAACACGTTCTCGCTTTTCAGTAAGACGGCCAACCTCACCAGGCTAGCGCTGATAACGCTGGCGATGATTATCGTCATCCCTGCCGCACCGTTGCGGGCAGAATCGGCAGAAATATTGGCAAGACTGCTGTCGATGGCGGTGATCGGCTTGATCGGCTGGACCACGATCGTTGTTCTCCAGATCGCCGCCGAAGCTTATCTGCGCCGCTTCCGCCTCGACGTCGACGACAACCTGCTCGCGCGCAAGCACAACACGCAGATCCGCATATTGCTACGCGCCGTCGACGGAATAATTGTGCTGGTGACGATCGGCGCCGCGTTGATGACCATCCCGTCGGTTCGCCAATATGGCATCAGCCTGTTTGCTTCTGCCGGTATTGCCGGCATCGCTGCCGGTCTGGCTGCGCGGCCGGTATTGAGCAATCTGATGGCGGGCGTCCAGCTCGCCATGACGCAACCGATCCGCCTATACGATGCAGTGATAGTGGAGGGAGAGTACGGCACGATCGAAGAAATCGGCTCGACCTTCGTAACAGTAAAGCTCTGGGATCTGCGGCGGATGGTCGTGCCACTCACCTATTTTATCGAAAAGCCGTTTCAGAACTGGACGCGTGAGAGTTCGCTGCTGATTGGCAATGTGATGCTTTACGTCGATTATTGCGCGCCGGTCGCTGTCATTCGCGACAAGCTCTACGAGATCCTCAAGCAATCGGATAAATGGGACGGAAAGACCGCAGCCTTGCAGGTCACCGACTTCAAGGAGGGAAGCATGGAGCTGCGCTGCCTGATGAGTGCGCGGTTACCCGGACAAACATTCGACTTGCGTTGCGAGGTGCGGGAAAAGCTCGTCGATTTCCTGCAAAGAGAGCACCCTGAGGCGCTGCCGCACTTGCGGCAGATCAAAATTTCAAGGGAAACGCCGGAGAAAGCATCCCAGGAGGCCGCCCGCAAGCATCCAGATAATGCCAGCCCAGTCGAGGGCTGATGCGGTACTTTCAAGAACGGTTGCGTTTGTGCCCCGGTCGCGGCTATCCTGTCAGGAATTCATCAGCGCTGGCCCCAGGTTGCTCAAAATTTGAGGCTTCAAGCCAGAGATTCCGTTGAGATTCGAATGACAGTGCCGGAATAAAAGGCGGGCTCCTTGTGGGTCCGCCTTTTTCGCGGCGCGCCGCAACCGCGCCGGGAGGTCGAAAGCACCGCAAGGGGGGGTGGGTTACCTGGTCGCCGAGTTGTTGGCCTGGCGTCTGGGTCGTAAGGCCCTGACATGCATTTGAGAATCAGCGACTCCGCTCGCACGACCGAGCGATTTTTCCCCTCTTTGTCCTCCGTACCCGCGTACAGTTTTGCCGGACTCTAGGCACGGAACTCCTGTTTTTGCGTTATTTTTTCTTATGGCCAGAGGCATAAAAACCTACGTTGACGACTTCAGAAAGTCCTTTTCGCCGATCCAGGATGGGCCAATACTATTGGGGCTCTGTCGGTCCGTTGTCCCCGAAGTTAACTGATGAATACAAGATTTAGTGTTTGATTCAGATTTCAAGACTATGTCTTGTTGACGCGTAGAGTGAGTCCTCGTAGCTTTAGCGTGTTCGGTGGCGTTGAGTATCAGGTTCCCTCCGGACCCTCAGAACGGCTTTTCAGTCGATGAGCTCAACCCACGCCAGAACCATTGGCGTTTGGGAAAGGAATTTTCTGTGCCCGGGATCAAAAAGCCCCGGACCGAACCGGTGCCGGATCAGAGCACCGGGGGTTACATAAGG
>DATFXJ010000193.1:0-18626 GCA_035315965.1 Pseudolabrys sp. | reverse complement strand
AGGCTGGCCGCCTTGACGATGTCCTCAGGCGTGACGTGGTTGAGGGTGCCAATTTGGTCTTCTTTGCCCCAGCGTCCCCAATTCTTGAGCTTTTGCGTAGCTTCGGCGATCGCTTGTTTGCCGACCTTGATCCTCATGAAGACTTCCTTCCGGCTTTCTTAATTTGGCAGTGTCAAATTTGCCGCCGACTGTTGCCATGACAGTGCGTCAAACTTTTCTCAGCGCTGTTAGAATCTTATCCGGCGTGAACGGCATGTCGATGAGCGGCTGCGCGCCGAGCGGACGCAACGCATCGTTGATCGCGTTCATCACCGATCCCGGAGCGCCGGCAGTGCCGGCTTCGCCCGCGCCCTTGGCACCGAGCTCACTGTCGGCGGTGGGTGAAACGACGTGGCCGCATTCGATGTCGGGCATCTCCGCTGCCATTGGTACCAGATAGTCGGCCATGTTGCCGTTGAGCATTTGTCCGCGCTCGTCGTAAATACAGTGCTCAAACAGTGCCGCGCCGATGCCCTGCACCACGCCACCCCGGATCTGCTCATCCACGAGCTGTGGATTGATGATGGTGCCGCAATCCTCCACGCACCAGTGTTTCAGGAGCTTTACAAAGCCGGTGTCGGTATCAACTTCGAGATAACTGGCCTGGATGCCATTGGTGAAGGCGAACGGCCATGTCCGCGGCACGTAATGGCGCGTCGCCATAAGTTCGGCCTGGAATCCGGGTGGCAGCGTGTCAGGACGAAAATAGGCAACGCGCGCCAGTTCGTCGAGCGTGAGGCGTTCGGTGCCTTTGACTCTGTCCACCACAACGCCGGTACGAATGTCGAGCTCCTCCGGCTTGGCTTGTAGAATGCTTGCTGCAACCGCGAGCACATTGGCGCGCAGCGCCTTACCGGCTTGCCATGCAGCTTCGCCGCCGATGCCAGCCGCGCGTGACGCCCAGGTGCCGCCACCGTAAGGCGTATTGTCGGTATCACCGGTAACCACGCGCACTTTTTCGATCGGGACACCGAACGATGACGCGACGCATTGCGCCACCGCGGCTTCAGCACCCTGACCCTGCTCGGTGACGCCCGTGTGCACCACGATCGCACCCTGGGCGTCGAGCTTCACGGTAGCGCCATCCATCGACGTGATGCGGGCGCCACCGACGCCGTAGAAGGCGGCGGAAGGATTCGTCACTTCAATGAAGCTGGCAAAACCAATGCCGCGATAGATTCCTTTTTCCCGCAACTTCTTTTGCTCGGCGCGCAGGCCGGCGTAATTCATCATCGAGTCGATATGGGCTAGCGCCTCGTGGTGCGAGAGCAATTCGAACTTAAGACCTGAGGCGGATTGTGTCGGGTAAGCGTCGTCTGGAACGAGATTTCGCCGGCGCAATTCCAGCGGATCCATTCCAATCTTGGCGGCGGCAAGCTCGACCAGCCCCTCGGTGACTGCCACCGCAATCGGATGGCCGACCGCGCGGTACTGGCACATCACATTCTTGTTCTGAAACACGACGCGCGCCTGCGCGCGATAGTTAGGGCATTTGTAGGGACCGCCGGTAAGGTTGACGATCTGGTTGGCCTCGATGCCGCTTGTGCGGGGATAGACGGAGTAGGGGCCAATGCCGGTCAGATCATCGATCTCGAAGGCGTTAATAGTGCCATCTTTGCTGACGCCGATCTTAGCCTTGATGCGATGGTCGCGGGCGTGAATATCGGTGACGAAGCTTTCAATGCGGTCGGCGACGAATTTTACCGGACGCTTGAGCAATTTTGACAATGCAACCGTCGCCATCTCGTCTGCATAAGTGTGGACCTTGATGCCGAACGAGCCGCCGACGTCCTTAGTCAACACACGGACCTGCCGCTCAGCGATCCCAAGATGCTTGGCGAACAAATTCTGCATCATGTGCGGCGCTTGCGTCCCGTGATAGACGGTCATGCGCTGCTCGCCTTCGTTCCAGTCAGCGACGACGGCACGCGGCTCATTGGTCACACCGGTGTGGCGGCCGAAGCGGAAAGTGGTCTCCACCACGGCATCCGACTCCGCAAAGGCCTTGTCGACTGCGCCGACGTCCAGTTTCCGTTCAAAGCAGAGATTGTCGCCGAGCGAGGCATGGATCACCGGCGTCTTGCGATCGAGCGCCACTTCCGGATCGGTCACCGGCGGCAGTTCCTGGTAGCTGACTTCCACTAGTTCGCATGCATCCTCGGCTTCGGCGCGCGTGTGCGCGACGACGGCACAGACAGCCTCGCCTTGCCAGCAGGCGCGTTCCACCGCGATAGGAGCCTGCGGCGCCGATTTCAGGCCCTTGAGGTGAGTGAGTACGCCGACCCAGGGCGTCATGACCTTGGTAAGCTCAGCGCCAGTCACTACTGCAATCACGCCAGGCGCTTGTTTGGCCGACGCGGTGACGATCTTGACAATGCGCGCATGAGCGTGCGGCGAGCGCACATAAGCAACGTGCGCCATGCGCGGCAAACTCACATCGCTGACATATTGCCCGCGCCCCTGCGTCAGCCGCTGCAAATTCGGCCGTGGTACCGAGCGACCAATATACGAATTGGGCCGGTCGAGGGCCGTGAGAGTTGACGGGGAGTCGTCGGCAATCTTCATAGACGCCTGAACCTCACAAAAAGCGGGTCGGCCACAAAATGGTGCGCCACATATGTGCCGACGGGCTGCTATCGAGGCCAAGACCTTCTTTCGGCTGCTTGAAATTGCGCCCGATAATATCGACGAAGTCGGCGAGATTGACCTTGGCATTGGGATCGAACGAATAAATGTCGTTCACGCAAATCAGGCGAGAAGTCATGTACCACTTGTGCGACCGCGCCCGTTTGTATTCCTCGACGATGTAAGGCTCTGGCTTGTAGTCCGGCCCAAACAATTCCTTGTAGAGGTCAGGATAGCGGTAGCCGACCGACTCGTCCGGGAAGAAGCGCAGCGCCTGATGTGTCTTCACCGCCCAAGCCACTTCCTCGTCCACGTAAGGTTCGATCATCTGGGCACCCCAGTAGCCATGGTCGCAGCGGATGAAGCTAACGATGGCGATGTCGTGCAGCAGGCAGGCCAGTACGATTTTTTCCGGCTGACCACCCCTCAGCGCGTGGGTCGCGCTTTGCAGCAGATGCGCAGTGGAGGCGAAGCGGCGGCGGAAATAGTCCACGAGCGTTGGCTTTTCCGGCATCGGTGGTAGCCGCGGATCATCGCCCATCAGAAAGAATTTGCCTGGATGCTTAGCGCGCATTTCCTGGCTGGTGTCCATCTTGATGTTGCCGTCCATTAGATGAGCAATGGTCGAGCGCGTGATGATGCGTTCCATCTCGTGCATCTTTTCTTCTTCCAGCTCATCGGCACGCTCGGACATCGACAGCGCATGGGCGTGTTCGTTCATGGCTTTACCTTTCTTTTCGCCCTCGCTTGCGCGACCGATTCCACCGCATCGATGATGGCGTGATAGCCAGTGCAGCGGCAGTAGTTTCCGGAAATGTACTCGCGGATTTCTTCGCGGCTTGGAACATTTTTCGCGCGCGTAAGCAGGTCCTGCGCGGTCGTGAGCATGGCCGGCGTGCAATAGCCGCATTGCAGGGCGTTGCGCTGCTCGAATGCCATTTGCAGATCGGCGACTTCACCGGAGTCAGACAATCCTTCGATGGTCTCGACTTTAGCTCCATCACATTGCACCGCCAGCATCAGGCACCCGCGAACGATCTCGCCATTCACGCGCACGGTGCAGGCACCACAAACACCGTGCTCGCATCCGACATGACTGCCGGTCAGCGAAAGGTCCTCGCGCAGGAAATCAACCAGGGTCTTGCGTGCATCTACGTGTTCCCGCACACGCTCTCCGTTGACGATCAAAGAAATATCGAGGACGTGGTCACTCATAGCCGCGCCTCAAGCAGCTGTTTGGCCACGCGGCGGAGCAACACACCGGCCAGATGCTTCTTCACCTTGGCGGTCGCTTGCACGTCGTCGTGCGGTTCAAGATCGAGCGCGTCGACAGCAGCGTCGATATTTCCCGCAACCAGTGCCGCCTCGGCCTTCTTCGCACGCACCGGCGTTGCGCCCACGCCGAAGAAAGCAAGGCGTACACCGGCGAGACCTTGGCCGTTGACACGTGCGCTGGCGGCTAACCCCACAATGGCATAGTCGCCATGGCGCCGCGCCAGTTCGGAAAAGCCAACACGCGTACTCCTGTCGGCGGCAGGAATGCGGACAGCGGTCACTATCTCCTGCGGCCGCAACGCGGTCTCGAACAGGCCCTTGAAGAAAGCATCCGCTTTCACCTTGCGCTTGCCATTGGGGCCGGCAATGTTGATCTCGCCGTCAAGCGCCAATATACAGGCCGGCAGCTCCGCCGCCGGGTCAGCGAAAGCGATGGAACCACCGAAAGTGCCGCGGTTGCGGATGGCGGGATGGCCTATATGCGGCATGGCGAGTGCGATCAGCGGCGCGTGCTTGGAAATGATGTCTGAGCATTCGACCTGGGTGTGACGCGCCAGTGCGCCGATTTCAACGAATTTGCCTTTCTTGGCTATGCCGTCGAGTCCTTTGATGCCGTTGATATCAATCAGCACTTCCGGCGCCGATAGCCGCATGTTGAGCGTCGCGATCAGGCTCTGCCCACCCGCGAGCAACCGCGCGTCGTCCTTGTGCTTGGCGAGCAGCGTCACCGCTTGCTTGAGCGTCCGTGCCTTGATGTAAGCAAATGGCGATGGCTTCACGTGTCCTCCCCCGCTTTTTCTTATTGTGACTGGGAACGCGGGCAGGTCAATGCACGCAAGGCTTCGCGACGCGGCCGGGTGCCGAGTATAAGGGCTGCACAAACCAGGGGAGCGCCAATGCCGAAGGAGTTGTCAGTGGCGGTAGTCGCGGCATTGGGCGCGCGATTGCAATCGCCTTCGCGCGCGAGGGCGCGCGGACTGTCCTCGCTGCAGCCAATTCAGCTAATCTCGCCAAGGGCGCTAACGCGGTCGCTGCGGCTGGTGGCCCGCAGGCGGTGACGGTCGCCGGCGATCTGCGCACGCTGGAAGCCTGCGAGCAGGTCTTCGCCAGAGTCAACGAGCACTTCAAACGTTGCGACGTTCTGGTCAGGCTGCGACCCTCGGTGGCAATTTTTTCGAGCAGTCTGATGCCCTGTGGACCGACAGCTTTGCGCTGAAATTCCACGCCACCGTCCGGCGCGGCTGTTCTGGCCGCTGCTCAAACAGGTCCATGGCAATATACGCCAGGGCCGGATTTCCTCATCGGCGGTGCGGTCAACGCGGCGATGGCAAATTTCGCCAAAGGCCACACTGCACTCGGCAACCGTGATGACATTAATATCAATGTCATCCACTCCGGCCAGACGCAGACCGGCCGGGTCGAGCAACTGTTCCAGCAATTCGCAAAGGCGCAAAACAAGACGGTCGATCAGGTGCGGGCCGAGTCGCTGTCAAAAAGCGGCCTGCGCCGCATCGGCCAGCCACAAGATATCGCTGCCTTAACAGTCTTTCTGTGCGGCGCACAGGCACGCCACATCCATGGCACCGCCATCGCGGTCGATGGTGGCGGCACGCAGGGATATTATAAAGCGATGATCCGCTTCACGATATCTATCGCGCGACGCAGCAGAGTTTCGGAAGCTTCCGGCGTTCGGAATGCCGCGTGGGCTGACAACGTCACGTTCTCGAGCTGCGCAAGCGGATGATCTACCGGGAGCGGCTCGTGATGGAAGACGTCGAGCCCCGCATGCCGGATGTGACCGCTTTTAAGCGCCGCTATCAACGCGGTCTCGTCGGCCAGCGCGCCTCGTGCAGTATTAATGTATATGACACCTTTCTTCATGCGCGCGATCCGCTCGGCTGACAGAAAACCAAGCGTCTCGTCGCCAAGGGTCAAATTCATTGATACGACGTCGGCGCGAGCGAGAAGCGCGTCGATATCGACGAGCGGTACGTCGATCTCCTCGTGTCTAGTGCGGTTCCAACCGATCACGTTCATGCCCATGCCCTTGCCGATGCGTGCCACCTCGCGGCCGATGCCGCCAAGTCCGATCACGCCTAGCGTCTTACCCAGGAGTTGTACGCCTTCATGCGGCGTCCAAACGCCGCCGCGCACCTCTCGATCCATGCGCGCGAGGTCGCGCGCGCATGCCCACAGCAGCGCGATGCTATGCTCGGCCACTGCCGTGTCGCCGTAACCTTTGATGATATGCACCTTGATGCCATGGTCATTGAGTTCGCCGACATTCATATAGCTTGCAGGCCCCGTGCCGAGAAAAACTATGTGTTTGAGCTGCGGGCACTGCGCCACGAGCGGCGTCGGCATGTATGAGTGATCGTCAATCGCAATGTCGTAGCCCCTGATGATGCGGGGCAATTCATCGCGCGCGAAGGCCTTGCGGTTGACGTCGATAGGCGGGTCGTTAGGCTTGAATACTCTTTCCCACACCGGCGCCAATTGATCGTTGCAATCGATAAAAACGGATTTCATGAGCATCGTTCCGGACGGCACACACATCCCAGAAAGGGAAACGCGGTAATGAGAGCAATGCCGCAGAAGGGGGCAAGCCGCAAGCGTTGACGGACCGCATGGCGCGGACTACACACCGGCGCCATCCCAATTAAGCAGTCGAGTAATGGCCAAGGAACAGAAAGCCGTCTGTGTCATCGCCTGGCCTGCCGGCCATTCGCGCTCGCCGTTAATCCACAACTACTGGATCAAGCAGTACAAGCTCAATGCGGAATACCGGCGTGAGGCAGTTCCGCCGGAAAAATTCGCGGAGTTTGTGAAAAACTTGCGCGGCAATGGCTATATCGGCGCCAACATCACGGTGCCGCACAAGGTGGCTGCGCTCAAGCTGTCAGAGCCGGACGACCGCGCACGCGCGGTCGGCGCAGCCAATGCGCTCTGGTATGACGACGACAAGCTCCGCTCAACCAATACCGACGTCGAAGGGTTTCTTGCCAACCTTGATGCAATGACTCCCGGCTGGGACCGTGGGTTGTCGACGGCCGTCGTGCTCGGCGCAGGCGGCGGCGCTCGGGCGGTGATATTCGCGCTACTGACGCGCGAGGTAGAGCGCATCTATGTGATCAATCGTTCTGAGGCGCGCGCAAAGGCCCTAGTAAAAAAGTTTGGTGCCCGCATTCGGGTCGCCCGTTGGGAGGAGACCACGGGCCTACTTGGCGGCACAGGGCTCCTCGTCAATGCGACTACGCTCGGCATGATTGGGCAACCTCCGCTTGACCTGAATCTTCGCTGTCCTGCCTCGATGGTGGTCGCTGACCTTGTTTATGCTCCGTTGGTGACCGGGTTGCTGGCATTAGCGCGGGAGCGGGGTCTCCGTACAGCCGACGGCCTCGGCATGTTGCTGCACCAGGCTGTACGGGGCTTCCAGCTTTGGTTCGGTATTCGCCCGGCAGTGACGCCCGAGTTGCGGACACTAGTCGAAACGGATTTGCTCAAGAAAATGTGAGGAATAAGCGGGTCTGATTGGGGTTATCCGCCTGATTGAGGCCGGTCGAACGCCGAAACCGGATTGGGAGGACATCATAATGTTAATGTTCAAGTCAAATATGATGCGGCACGTGATTGGCACGGCGGCTGTCGCCCTGATTTTCTCTACGGGGGTTCTCGCACAGCAGCAGGGTCGCATCCGCGGCCAGATCGAAAAGGCCGATGCCGGCGTGTTCTCGTTGAAGCAGCGCGACGGCACCATGCTCGATGTGAAACTGGCCGATGACGCGCGCATCTCAGGTCTGGTCAAAGCTTCGCTCGATGACATCAAAAACGATTCGTTCATCGGCGTCGCCGGCATGCCGCGGCCGGACGGCAGTATCGAGGCATTTTCGGTTCATATCTTTTTGCCGGCTCAGCGTGGTGTGGTGCCTGATCGGCACTTCCCGTGGGATGCGAAGCCCGGTAGCACAATGACCAACGCTTATGTCGAAAGCAGCGTGGCCGAAAAGGACGGTCAGGCCGTGACGGTGAAATACAAGGAGGGCGAGAAGAAGATCATTGTCACGCAGTCAACGGTTATCGCCGCGGTGGCGCCTGGCAACAAGGACGAACTCAAGGCTGGGGCGCAGGTCATTATCTTCGGCTGGGATAAGCAGCCAGACGGATCGGTATTGGCGAAGACGATGTATGTCGGCCGCAACGTGGCGCCGGCGATGTGATTCGATGTTCGTACGGGTCACTTCCGCCTTTGTACTCCTGTTGCTCGCGGCTGGCGGCGCGGGGGCGCAGCAACAAACGTTGCGCGTCACTGGCATCGTCGACAGCTTCGACGGTCAAGTGTTGACAATCAAGTCTGAAAAGCTCGGTGAAGTGAAGGTTGGTCTAACCGCTGACGCAACAGTGTTCGGCGTGGCCGAGGCAAAACTCGCCGACATCAAGCTTGGCGCTTATATCGGCGTTGGCGCTATGCCACAGCCGGATGGGAGTCAGCGCGCGCTCCAGGTGACGATATTGGCCGAATCTCAGCGCGGGCTGAGCGAAGGCCATCGTCCGTGGGACGCGCGGCCGAACAGCACGATGACCAACGGCACCGTCGATCAGACGGTCGCCGGCGTGGAAGGGCACGTTTTGACAGTCAAATACAAGGACGGCGAAAAGAAAATTGTAGTACCGCCTGACGCTGTCGTCCTCGCTTATGTAGCGGGCGATAAAAATGAATTGAAACCAGGTGCGCGTATCGCGATCGTGCGTGCCCTCAAGAAAGCGGACGGCGCGTTGGAGACCAATCGCGTCAATGTCGGGCGCGGCAAAGTGGTGCCGCAATAGCCCGCCTCGTCGGCGCATGCGCCGAGCCGCGCGCCGGGACATCAAGATCGGAAGCGAGCTCCGGAATTTCGCTCATGAGCCTGACAAGGCGGCTATGGCGCCCGCCAGCGAGGTGCGCTTCGCGCTGATCCTCGATCGGCCGGCGCACTTCGTCGCAGCGAGCCAAGCCGTCGATTTGGGCACCATGTTCAGCCAACCGCGCGAGGAAGTGCGTAAGATCTTCCAGCTGCTCGGCGACCACGTGGATGACGCCTGATTCCTCCTGCACACAACCGGTGACCGCCACGTAGCGCGCGCTCAAGACTATCGGCCGCAAACGCTCGAATACTTGCGGCCATACGATGACATTGGCAACCGCTGTTTCGTCTTCGATCGTCATGAATACGACGCCATTGGCCGAACCCGGCCGCTGCCGGCAGGTGACCAGTCCTGAGATACGCACGCGCGTCCCGGAACGGATGCGGCGCAATGCATCGTTTTGCTTGATGTCACGGGCATAAAGGTCAGGACGCAGGAATTGCGCCGGATGCGCACGCAGCGACAAATGCAGGAAACGGTAATCATTGATGACTTCCTCGCCAATCAGCATCGGCGGGAGATGCACGTCTGGTTCTCGCGAAACGACGGGCGCTACCGCGGCGTCACTATCAATGGCAAATAAAGGCAGATCATCGTCGTGGTCGCCGACCCGGCCAAGCGCTTTCGCCGCCCACAGCGCTTTGCGACGGCTGAGGCTGAGCGAGCCGAAGGCGTCAGCATCGGCCAGCCGCTCCAGCACGCGCGGGGAAAGTCCTGTGCGCAGCCAGACATCGCGCATGGAATCGTAAGCTACACCGCGTTTTTCCACGATCAGCCGCGCATCCTCCTCCTGGAGTCCCTTGATCTCGCGCAGGCCGAGACGCACTGCGTTCGTTGTCCAGACATCATCCAGCATCTCGCGATGCAATTCGTGAAGGCGCTCGGCCGCACGCGGGCCTGGCTCGAGAGTCGAACCCCAGAGCGAATGGTTGATATCGGGCAGCCGCACTTCGACGCCGTGCTCGCGCGCGTCGCGCACGATCTGCGCCGGCGCATAAAAGCCCATCGGCTGTGCATTCAAAAGCGCGGCCGCGAAAGCGTCCGGATAGCGGCATTTCAGCCAGGCCGAAGCATAGACCAGAAGCGCGAAGCTCGCGGCATGGCTTTCCGGAAACCCGTATTCGCCGAAGCCCTCAATCTGCTGGAAACAACGCTCGGCAAACTCGCGCGCGTAATTATTAGCGAGCATGCCGTCGATCATCTTGCGCTGAAAGGTGCCGATGGTGCCGACGCGCTTGAAGGTCGCCATGGCGCGGCGCAGCCGATCGGCTTCGGAAGGTGTGAAGCCGGCTGCGACGATAGCGATTTTCATCGCCTGCTCCTGGAACAATGGTACGCCCAGAGTCTTCGATAGCACCGCTTCAAGTGCCTCTGAGGGATATGAGATTGGTTCCTGGCCGCGCCGGCGGCGTAAATAAGGATGCACCATGTCGCCCTGGATCGGACCCGGCCGCACGATCGCCACCTCGATCACCAGATCGTAGAAGTGTTCTGGCTTCAAACGCGGCAGCATTGTCATCTGCGCGCGGCTTTCTACCTGAAATACGCCAAGCGAATCCGCGCGGCACAGCATGCGGTAAACGGCGGGGTCTTCGGCCGGAATGGTAGCAAGCGTGTGCCGCTCGCCGTAATGCTTGTCGACCAGATCAAGCGCCTTGCGCAGGCAAGACAGCATGCCGAGGCCGAGCACGTCGATTTTCAAGATACCAAGCGCATCGAGATCGTTCTTGTCCCATTCGACGAAAGTACGGTCGTCCATCGCCGCATTACCAATCGGCACGACTTCGTCGAGTCTACTGCGGGTAATGACGAATCCACCGACATGTTGGGAAAGATGGCGCGGGAAACCGGTGACCTCTTGCGTGAGCGCAATGATCTGGCGCATACGCCGGCTTTGCGGATCGAGGCCGGTTCGGGTCACGGCGTCCTTAGAGACTGCACCGCCACCGCCGCCCCAGATCGAAGACGACAGGGCGCCAATGGTATCCTCGCTTAAGCCAAAAGCTTTGCCGACCTCGCGAATCGCCGAGCGGCCGCGATATGAGATCACGGTCGCGGCGATGCCGGCGTGTTCGCGCCCATATTTGCGGTAGATATATTGAATGACCTCTTCGCGCCGCTCGTGCTCGAAATCGACGTCGATGTCAGGAGGCTCTCGCCGCTCGGGGGAAATGAAGCGCTCGAACAGGAGGTCGGCGCGATCGGGATCGATCTCGGTCACGCCAAGACAGTAACAGACGGCCGAATTGGCGGCCGAGCCACGGCCCTGGCAGAGGATTCCCTGCGAGCGCGCGAAGCGCACGATGTCGTGGACAGTGAGGAAATAAGGCGCATATTGCAATTGCGCGATCAACTTGAGTTCATGCTCGAGATTAGCACGCACCTTGTCGGGGATGCCTTGCGGATAGCGGTGAGCTGCGTTTTCATAGGTGAGATACGTCAGCGCATCCTGAGCATTGTCGAAGCCGTCCACCTGTTCGTCGGGATACTCATAACGTAATTCGTCGAGGGAGAAGGAAAGCACGTCGCTCAACTGCGACGTTTCCTCGATCGCTTCCGGAGCGTCATGGAACAGCCGCATCATTTCTTCTGGCGGTTTCAGATATCGCTCGGCATTGGCAGCAAGCTTGCGGCCAGCACGTTCGATTGTTGTCTTCTCACGGATGCAGGCAAGCACGTCGGCAAGCGGCCGCCGGTTGGGATGATGATAGAGCACATCGTTGACCGCGATCAGTGGCACGCCGGCAGCGCGCGCGAGTTCTTTGATGTGTGTGAGCCACGCGCGGTCACGCCCGCGATAGAGCATGGAAGCGGCTAGCCGCACGCGATGTGGGGCCGATTCGCGCAGGCGCGCCAGTAGCCGTACATAGCCGCCCATGACGATCAATTCCAGCCCGAAGGCATGAGCCAGCAAATCATCCAGATGCAAAATACAGTCGCCCTTTTCGGCGCGGAGATTTCCTACGGTGAGCAGGCGGGCAAGCCTGCCCCAGCCGGCGCGGTCGCGCGGGTAGGCGAGAATATCAGGCGTACCATCTGCGAAGGTCAGCCGTGCGCCCGGGTGATAGTGCAGCGACAAATTTTGCTCGCGCTTGGCCAGATGGGCGCGCACCACGCCGGCGACTGAATTGCGATCGCACAGTCCTAAGCCGGCCAACCCGATATGGGCGGCTTGCACCATCAGCTCTTCCGGATGCGAAGCTCCACGCAGGAAGGAGAAATTCGAGGCAACAGCAAATTCGAGATAACGCATTGTACTGATCTTTTTTGAATGACTTAGTACAAGTCACGCAAAGGTCCCGTGCAGGAACCAGCTTGGCGTCGCTGCTCCTTGTGCGAGGTCGCGGTAAAGCCCGGCACGAAACAGCCAGAATCGTAGGCCGCTCTTGTCCTCCACACGGAAGTAATCTCGCGCGGGGCCGCCGTGCTCGCTCCACCAGGCCCCTTCGATGCGCTCAGGGCCTTCGGCCGCGATCACTTCGTGCAACGCGCGCCGCCATCGAAAACGCAGCGGTGGGCCATCCGGTACTCCCGCCACCGCCCTGATTGGCTCCGGCCGCGCCAGCAGCCGCAGGGGGCGAGACGGAAGCTTTGCTTCCTTGCGATATTGGCGGAATGCATTCCAGCCGGCATCGCCATTGACGACTTGCGCAGGGAGAACAGTTTCGGCCAGTTCAGGAATATGGCTGTCTTGCGCAACCAGCCGGCGCACGCGACGTGAGCCCAGCCGCGCGCTCAGGCGGTCGACCAGACGGCAAAGCTCAGCCGCATTCTCTCCGCCGCCTATGCCGATTTGTTCAGGCGGGAAGGGCTCGGCGACAATGACCGACAGCCGTGCCATGTCAAAGCCGAAACCGGGATCGAGCGCATCGGCGAATACGGCGAGCCGCTCTACGAACAGCGCGCGGATGTCGTCCGGATCACGCAGCGGCCGCGAGGTGCCGGCGGCGATGCGGCGTACCACGCCGTCGGTGCGGAACAAGGTCAGTTCGATGCGGCGGACGCCATCGCCGCGCCGTTCCAGTGCGAATTGCAGCTGCCGCGCCAGGCGTGCGGTGATCGTCAGGACGTCCTCCTCGCGCGCAATCGGTTCGGCAAAGCGTTGCTCGGCGACATAAGGGGCAACCGGCAGCCGTGGCGTCAACGGCTCGTGTTCGTGGCCGAGTGCACGATCAAGCTGGCGCAGCACCTCGGCCCCAAAACGTGCGGTAAGTGGGGCGCGTGGCTGATCCGCGATGTCGCCGATGCGCTTCAAGCCAACCCGAGCGAGGCCTACGACCGTCACCGGCGGAAGCCGTAAGGCGGACAATGGCAATGGCGCCAGCATCGTAAGCTCCTCGCCGCAGGCATAGCTTGCCGGTTCGCCATAATGCGCAGCAGCCCAAGCGGCGCCAATGGTACCGGCAATAGCGAGCGAATAGGCGAAGCCGGCGTTTTCCAGCCTGCCACCGAGGTCGACAACCAGTTCACGTTCGCCGCCGTAAAGATGTGCGCACCCGCTGATATCGAGCACCAAGCCGTCGGGTGCATCGCAAGCTACCAACGGCGTGTAACGCAGGCACCAGTCAGCAATGGATTCGAGCAGGGTAGCATCGGCCTCGGCATCTTCAGGGACTGTATCAATGCCGGGATGCATGGCGCGCGCCTGCGCCAATGCGAGACCTGGCGCGAGGCCCAGCCGCTCAGCCGCATCATCGACGGCTGTAAGAACTTCGGCATTGCCACACTTGCCCGTGACGACCAATGGTGCGGATAGTTTACGCGACCTGGCGATGCGATCGGTAGAGAGCCGGCGCAGCCATAGGTTGAGCATGCGTTGCGAGGATGAATCGTTCATCACTGTCACTCCATTCAAGAATCCATGACCCGACGGGGCCGTAGCGATTGCGGCCAAGGTGCACCGCAAAACGCGGTGCGCTGGGACTATGTCTGGTCATCGAAGGCGCGGCTCCGACGATCCAGCGGGTGGCGGCGGTGGAGGCATCGCTTGATGGAGTTGCACGCAGCAGCAGTGCCAGCGCGCCGCTATCTGCTGCCGCGAGTGAAAGCCGCCGCACTGCCACCCCATCGATCCCGCCGGCTCGCATTTCGCCGATCACCACGCTGACCGCGCGACAGTGCAAAGCCTCTTCCATCGCCCACAGCAGGTCGCGGCGATGTGCGGTGGTAACCATCACCAACCGCTCGGATGCGAGACCAAAGTCATCAATGCCGGCGCCATGCGGCGCGCCGCTTTCGGCTAGCGCCATGTCTTCGGCAATCCAGAGGACGGTGCGTCTGACATGGTCAGGCTTGTCCCGGCCGTCCACGTCTTCCTTGAATGCCCGGCACAAGGCCGGGCATGACGAAGCAATCACCCCCAACGCAAATCCGACCGCCGCGGGCACATGGGCCTCGCCCCGTGCCGCGATTTCGTGGAGCGCGCCGTGCACGAGGCCGCCGCCAAGCACCGTATCGAGGGCAGGAACGCCGAGAGATAGGGTGCCGGGACCTTCGATCCCGGATGTCTGTTGCAGGGCCAGAAGGCGTTGGCGCAGCTCTGTAATCATCTGTAAGCCTTTGAAGGCACGAAGTTATTCAGCCAAGCGACTGAATTGCATGTTCATGATTTGTTCTAATGTGATCAACCATTCGAAGGACGTCAAGCCGCAAGGGAATGGGTGTAAGGGGGACAAAGGAACCCCAAGCCTAGATATGGGCGACGTAGCGGATTAGCCCAGCCGCCGCCAAAACTATGGGCTATTCGACGAGCGAGGGACTGCGGGTCTATTCACGACGATTCCTGCAATAAATCAGGTGCCACAACCTTCACCGGAGACTTAATTTCGAAAATGGCGACTCGGAAGCGATCAATTTCCATCGAGGTGTCTACGCCCGCGCGACGTCAGCAAGAGCCGCGACTCTTTCATGCTGCTTTTATTTTCGAAGTGGATCAGTCCATTAGCGATGGCGTCTTCCCAGATTGACAAATGCGGGCAGCTTCGCCGCCAGGCTTCTGCATCGGCATAGCTGCGCGGCGTCTCCGCGACCCAGGCAAGGAATTGCCGTGTCAGTTCGTCCGCGGCGCCTTGCATGGCGGGTAGATATACCCGCTGCAAAGAAATTCAAATAGGTCGTTCGAAAGTGCGGATTTCGGATTCACTTTTGCAAAACGGTCTCGATCGCGCACTTCGGTGCGCGTTACTGGCCGTTTGGTTGTGGCTGGCAGCGCATTGCGGGATTGGCTACCGCCTGGACAGGATGGTCGCTGGCTGTTGGCACTTCCGCATTGGTGGCCGATGGGATAGTAGATTGCGCAGTCGTGGAAGCAGCAGCGGCCAGCTTTTTGAGATTTACGGCATAGGTTATCGATAGACGATTTGTCATTTAAACGTCTGACGAACGAAATATGAGAATTTTAAATTAAAACGTTTTTTCGAATGTTCTGATTTCAATTTCCGACTCTAGAGTGCGGTGAACTGGACACTTTTCAGCGATATCCAAAAGCCGATTGCGTTCATCGGCGTTGAGCGCACCTTCCAGCGTGATATTGCGGTCAATACGATCGATCATTCCTTCCTTGGTCTCACAATTGATACAATCCTCGGCGTGAATCTTGTTATGGCTCAACCGCACCAACACGCGCTCGAGCGGCAGCTTCTTGTTATCGGCGTAAAGCCGCAGCGTCATCGACGTACAAGCCCCGAGGCCCGCGAGCAGCAGGTCGTAAGGGCCCGGCCCGGAATCGAGACCACCGACTTTCATCGGCTCGTCCGCAAGAAATCGGTGCGGCCCAGTCATGATTTCCTGCTGGAATTTGCCATTGCCTGTTTCCCGTACAAGAACGGTACCAACTTCAATTTGGTCATCAGTGCGTGCAATTGGCTGTTCCAGATAGCGTTCGGCCCAGGCGGCGATCACATCGGCCACGTAGACTGCATCGCCTTTCTTGCTCAGCAAATGGTCGGCGCCAGCAAGCGAGACAAAGCTCTTGGGATGCTTGGCAGCGGTGAAAATGCGTGAGGCATTCTCGATGCCGACGATGCCATCGGTGGGTGAGTGGAACACCAGCAGTGCTTTGCGGAGATTGGCGAGACAGTCATTTATGCGCTGCTGCGCTATATCGTCGAGGAACTCACGCTTGATATGAAACGGCCGTCCAGCGAGCTGCACTTCGAACTCGCCTTGTTCGCGAATCTTTTCGACGTGCTCCTTGAATAGACCCACGACGTGTGCCGGGTCGGAGGGCGCCGCAATACTTACGACGGCGCGCGCGTCCGGAATTCGATGCGCAGCGGCGACCACGGCAGCACCACCCAGGCTGTGGCCAATTAAAATTGTTGGCGCGCCGTGAGTCTGACGTAAGTGGTCGGCGGCCACGACCAAATCGCCGACATTGGAAGAAAAATGAGTGTTGGCGAACTGGCCCTCACTCATGCCGAGGCCTGTAAAATCGAAGCGCAGCATACCAATGCCACACATCGCCAGCCGCTCGGAAATACGCTTGGCGGCGAGATTGTCCTTGCCGCAAGTGAAGCAGTGCGCGAACAGTGCGAAGGCAGCCGGCTTGCCGAGCGGAAGATCGATCAAGGCTGCTAGTTTCTCGCCCCTGGTATTGACAAATTCGAGCCGCTCGGTGCGCATGGCATGCCTCTATTTCCTTGATTGGTTCGCCGCGGAATATGTCTGTTTCTGCGCTGTGATGCGAGGGTCACTTTGCCGAGGTGGGCAAAAAATTGGCGTAGAAATTGCTTAATTTGCAATGTCAAACAGGGCGTGCGCAACAGAAGGAGCCAGTCATGAGGCGTTCCGATCTCACCGAAAAACTTCTCGATATCAAGCGTGAAAAGGGTTGGACCTGGAAATACATCTGCGAGCAGATTGGTGGCATGTCGCCAGTGATGATCACCGGCGGCGTGCTTGGCCAGCAGAAAATGACCAAGCCGATGGCAGCCGCGGCCGCCAAATTATTCGGTTTATCCAAGAGCGAGCAGGCGCTGCTCAATGAGGTTCCGATGCGCGGCACCGGCACCCCTATGCCGCCGACCGATCCGTTGATCTATCGCTTCTACGAGCTGGTGATGGTCAACGGTCCGGCTTGGAAGGCGCTGATTGAAGAGGAATTCGGCGACGGCATCATGTCAGCCATTGACTTCGATATGGCGATCGAACGGCAGCCCGACCCGAAGGGCGACCGCGTCAAGATCGGTATGACGGGCAAATTCCTGCCGTTCAAATACTATGGCGCCACCGGTAATGCGCTGGCCTATGGCTTGAAAGAAGAGTGAACGTCAGCCTTTGCGTTTTCGCGCAGGCCTCTTCGCTTGGCTGTCGACCAGCACCTGTGGCCCGATGTCGGCCACTCGCGTAGTACCGGTGAGGGCCATGGCGACGCTGAGCTCTTTCTGAAGAATGTCGATTGCCTTGGCGACGCCTGCCTTGCCGGCAGCGCCGAGTCCATAGACGTAAGCGCGTCCAATCAGGCAGGCGCGTGCACCCAGCGCCAGGGCACGCAAAATATCAGCACCCGTGCGAATGCCGCCATCGAAAAGAACTTCGGCATCGGAGCCGACAGCCTGCGCGATCGCCGGAAGCGTTGAAATCGACGACGGCGCTCCGTCGAGCTGGCGTCCGCCGTGGTTCGACACAACGATTGCGTCCGCACCCAGCCTGACCGCAGTCTTGGCATCTTCGACGTCAAGTATGCCTTTGATAATGAGTTTGCCCGGCCACACTTTCTTGATCCACTCAACGTCTTTCCAGCTCAAAGCCGGATCAAACTGGCTGTTGGTCCACTGGGCGAGGGACGTGACGTCCTGCATGCCTTCTATGTGGCCGGCAAGATTGCCAAAGGTCTTGCTCTTGCTTTTCAGGATGCTGAGCGCCCAGCCCGGCTTGCTGGCCATTTCGATGATATTCTTCAGACGCATTTCCGGGGGCACCGTCATTCCGTTGCGGATGTCGCGGTGGCGCTGGCCGAGCACCTGCAGGTCGACGGTGAGTACCAGCGCATTGCATTTGACGGCGGTGGCACGGGCCAGGATATCGCGCGAGAAATCGCGGTCGCGGATCACGTAAAGCTGAAACCAAAACGGTCTAGAGGCCGCCTCCGCCACCTGCTCGATCGAGCAAATCGACATGGTGGACAAGATGAACGGAATACTGGCTTCCTCAGCCGCCTGCGCCGCTAGGATTTCGCCGTCGCCATGCTGCATGCCACATAGCCCGATCGGCGCCAGCGCGAAGGGCGCGCCGAATTTCTGTCCAATGATGGTGGTGGCAAGGCTTCGCTCGGAGACGTCAACCATCACACGCTGGCGCAGCTTGATTGTCTCGAGATCGGCGCGGTTTGCGCGCAGCGTCTCCTCGTTATAGGAGCCGCTTTCGACATAATCAAAAAAAGCTTTTGGAACTTTCCGGCGGGCAAGCGTACGCAGGTCTTCGATGCAGGTGATGGTCTTCATGGAAACGGTTCTGCAGGACATCCGGTAGCACAGTGCCGCCGCGCTATGTATGGCCTTTTGGCAGTCAGGCGAAGGCCAAAATATCGATAACGGCATTCCGTAAGGATTCCTCACAATTTTTGAAGCAATTCCACGCGGTTGGCATTACTATTATGCAGTGCTGATGAGGCTTGGCCACCCGCCAAGAGCGCGCTAGTCAAAGCGCCAACCTGGAGCTTGGGCGTCGGGGGATTGTTCTATGGTTCGTCGTTATTTCGGGACCGACGGTATTCGCGGCCTCGCCAATCGAGTGATCACTCCGGAACTGGCACTCAAAGTGGGGCAGGCTGCTGGCCTGGTCTT
>DATFXJ010000192.1:0-13129 GCA_035315965.1 Pseudolabrys sp. | reverse complement strand
GGCAGCCGCCGGTGTAGGTTTTTTTCATGGTCACTCCATTCCTTGCGAAGCACTGACTAGCAGAGTTTGTCGACCTTGAATCGTCGTGAGATGAGGTTCTGCTGTGCGCAATACGATATCAGCAATTCGAGGCAGCGCCGGTTTGCTTCTTTTCCGAATGGGGTGGTATCGATGTTGCCCGTAGCAGGCACGGCTTTCTTTCCCTCCTCTAGCAAGCGGTAGAGTTCGGTCACGGCTGACGGATGTGACCGAGCAAGCTCGTCGGTCACAACCACCATATGGTTCACCGGAACCAAGGTATGTTTGTCATACCAACCACGCGCAGCACCATCCGGATCATTAATTACACTTTGCAAACGAGGATCCTTGGGCAGCGCCGCGCCATAGATCGCGGCATCCAATTCCCCCGCAATCAGCATAGCTGTCATGTCCAGATCGGCGCGAACCCGCATCACGTTCGGCGGATCTTTCGCCTCTGCAACGTGGCCGTCCTCGAAGGTCACCCACTGCACGCGGCTAAGATCGATACCGTAGTCATTTTCCAGAATGCCGCGAATCCAGACGCCGGTGGTCTGGCTATACGACCGCACGCCGACGCGCCGGCCTTGCAAGTCGGTTGGAGCCAGCTTGCCGCGCTCGGCATTGAAAAGCATTGCGCCATGTTGAAAGCGCGCGAGCATCGCCGCAGGAAGCAGGACCAACCCTTTGTCATGCTCCTTTGCTTGTAAATAAGTGACCAACGCCATCTCACTGGCATCGTAGGCGTGGCTACGTACCATAGGCTTGAACGCCTGGTACAGCGGCTTCACCTCAACGAATTCGAGGTTTAACCAAGACGATCCGATTTCCCCACGCTTAAGCGGCAGCGTATGCGGATAATCGCCGAGGGCGATGCGCAGACTGGTCATGCCGGGATTTGCCATAGTGAGATGCCTCTCCTTCAGCACGGCCACACATGGCTTGACCGCTCGGCACTCAACCTAGTTTAACAATTAGGCACAGAAAAGGAGCGCGCAATGCCGGATCAGAAGGTTGGACTCGTCGTCACCGCTCATCCGGGCGATTTCGTTTGGCGCGCGGGTGGAGCAATCGCGTTACATGCCAAGCGGGGCTACCAGATCAAGATTGTCTGCCTATCGTATGGTGAGCGCGGCGAAAGTCAGTTCGCCTGGAAGGAATCGGGTGCCACTTTGGAAAAGGTAAAGGTTGGGCGCAAGGACGAAGCCGAACGTGCAGCAAAGCTCCTTGGAGCTGAAATCGAATTCTTCGACTGTGGCGACTATCCGCTCAAGCTCAATAAAGCCCACTTTGACCGCATGGTGGATATTTACCGCGAACTTAATCCATCTTTCGTGCTCACTCATGCGCTTGAGGACCCTTACAATTTCGACCATCCCAATGCCGCGCACTTTGCCCAGGAGACTCGCGTGGTCGCTCAAGCGATGGGACACAAGCCGGATGCGAAATACAAATATAATGCGCCGCCGGTATTTCTGTTCGAGCCGCACCAGCCGGAAATGTGCAACTACAAGCCAAATCTCATTTTGAAAATCGACGAAGTGTGGGGGTTGAAGTACAAGGCCTTCCAGATCCTGGCGGCACAGAAACACCTGTGGGCGTACTATGAACGGGTTGCGCTCAACCGGGGCATTCAAGGTAGCCGTAACACAGGAGTGCCGATGACTTATGGCGAGGCCTATCAACGGCTGTTCCCGACCGTGGAGGAAATATTGAAATGAAGCCTGTCGTTATTCGCAACATCAAACGTGCTGATGGCAATGCCATCGGCACGTTGGCCGCAGTTGGCGTCTCCACCGCGCACGAGGCACTTGGCCGGTCAGGTCTAATGAAGCCCTATATGCGTCCAATCTGGGCCGGCGCGCAGATCGCGGGGCCGGCGGTCACTGTGCTGGCGCAGCCGGGCGACAATTGGATGATCCATGTGGCTGTTGAACAATGCCAAAAAGGCGATGTGCTCGTCGTCGGATGCACCGCGGACAATACCGATGGCATGTTCGGTGAATTGCTGGCAACTGCGTTACGCGCTCGCGGTGTAATCGGCCTCGTCATTGACGCCGGTTGTCGAGATGTTCGTCCGATCTCCGAAATGCGTTTCCCGGTATGGTCAAAGGCGATCTCGGCCAAGGGCACGGTGAAATCGACTCTCGGCGCGGTCAACGTTCCAGTCGTATGCGCTGGAGTGAACGTTGAACCAGGCGATGTTGTGGTGGCGGACGACGATGGCGTCGTTGTGATTCCGAAGAACCTTGCCATCGAGACTGCCCAAAAAGCACAGAAGCGCAAGGATGATGAGGACGGGAAGCGCAAACAACTTGAGACCGGCACGCTCAGCCTTGACATGTACAAAATGCGCGAGCCGCTCGCTAAGGCAGGATTGATCTATATTGATCGTTTGGAGGATACCTAATGCTGAGCGGATAGGTTGACCCGTTCAGATCTAGTCAACTAAGTGGAAAAATCCCGGACGGGGCGAAATCTGAGCGCCGCAGCAATGCTGATAAAAAGAAAAACGATAAGTGCAACGCCCTTCACTATCAGGAACGACGGCTCGGACTGGGTTGGCGCCAGTGGTTTGAGTGCCGGCAGTTTCTGGAACGACTGCACAATCAGCACCAGCACGTTGAGGTACAGCGCATTGGAAGCGCAGGCAACGTAGATCCAGCGCCAGGCACCTGCGAGATGTTTGCCGTAGAGGCCACAGAGCGCCAGCGCCAAGAGCACGCATGACGCAATCCCGGTGCCGAGCACCGAGGTGAAACCGTGAATTAGAAACAGGAAACCAGTAACGCTCGTGAGTATCGTGGTGAGCAGAAAAAATGCGGTCCACCCTCGCATCCGGTGCGAGCCGAACATACCGATTAACACCACTATACCGACTGCGATGGCCATCAAGCCAATGACCACGTAGATGATTGTGAAAGTCTGAATCGACAGGCCGAGGATCAAGGTACCCCTGCCCCGCAGGGTATGAAAAGCCGGCGCGCCAAGCTTCGCCGCTCGTATGACAAATTCGTTAGGACGGAAAAGCCTAGCGGTTGGCGCTGCTCCAGGGGGCAATACGACGCCCGGCCCACTTCAGAAGTGAGGTAAGTGAGACACCAAGCACCATTAGCACGATCACAGGCACAAAGGTCTTATCCATCTCAAACACGTTGGCATAGCGCGTGATCATGAATCCGAGGCCGGAAATGGTCGTGTAGAATTCCGCGATGATCATGCCTATCAATCCACGACCGATAGCGAGGCGGATACCTGCAATGATGTACGGCAGCGCGAACGGCAGCAGCACGTCCTGCCACACTCGCCATTCACTTGAGCGGAACGAATACGCAACTTCGAGCATATTTTTGTCGCACTCGCGCACGCCCTGATAGGTGTTAATCAGGACCGGAAATACGGCGAAAAGGAAGACGACGATTATCTTGGCCTTCAGATAAATGCCGAACCACAGCACAAGCAAAGGCACAACCGCGACCAACGGCGTTGCGTAAAGTGCGTTGACGGGCAAATCCAGCGCCCAGTCCAGCCAGCGCACGCGCGCCATCGCAATGCCAAGCGGAATCCCCACGATGAGCGCAATACTGAGCCCGTAAACCATGACTTCCAGGCTTTGCGCGAGAAAGTACGGCAATTCGCCTGACATAGTCGTTGTGTAAAAAGCGGCAGCAATCTTCGTAGGGTAGGTAAAGAAAATAGGATTGATGAAGGGGCCGACGATTTCCCAAACCACCAGGATCAGCACGACGAAGCCATAACGAAAAAGCGCTGGCCGTTCCCACCATGACGCTTTGGCTGCGACCACGCGCGGCTCGTTATCGGCTAGAGGAGCCGTATGAATTTGATTGGCAACACTCATTATCACTCTTCCTAGAGCGCCTGATCGTTTTAGTGCGACTGGCGCCACTGACAGGGGCCCCGGCCACTTTGATCAAGCAGCTCAGAACGCGGCGGTCGGGCAGATCGGGCCTTTCCATTCGCCGACCTGTTCGAGCGCCCTTTTTGCAAAAGTCGTGTCGACGATTTCTTCGTATCTGGGCGTTTTGCCTTCTTTGATGTTGCCGACCTTGGTCATCAGGTCAGCTGTGAAGTTCACGCGCTCGGGGCTGAGCCCGCTATTGGCATCCCAAATGCATTCCTTGATCATGAAGTCGAAGCTTTCGGATAGGATCTTTTCTGGATAGCCGGTTTCCTTGACCAGGATCGGCATGATTTTGGTCTTGTCGGTATACATGATCCGGGTCGCCTCGATATTGGCTGTAACAACCGCCTGCACTATCTCGGGCTTTTCCTTGATGGTCTTTTCTGTTGCCGACAAGAATGTGTAGAGCGTCTTCGGTTGCAGCTCCCACATGCGCCCGATGGCGTGCAAGTCTGGCACCTTGCTTTTCGCGAGCATTTCCTGCTCGACGTGCAGGATCGCGGTGTCGACCTGATTGGCGACCAGCGCTGGCACGTCTTCGCTCGCGATGCTGACGAAGTTGACTTCCTTCGGATCGATTTTGGCCGCGCGCAGCACACTGCGGCTCAGGATGTCAGCAAACCCGCCGGGCTCCTGGATTCCGATGCGCTTGCCTTTTAGATCTTCCATCGTCTTGATTTCGGCGCGCACCACCATCGAGGCTTCGAACTTGGGTAAGTTCGCCGAGAGAGCTTTTATCTCGGCTCCATTAGAGCGGCCGATGATCGTCGGCGCACCGGGGGTCAATCCCAGTTCGATATTGCCGGCCAACAAAGCACGATAGACCTTCACGCCGTCGCCGAGTGACACTATGTCGACGTCGAGGCCTGCCTTTTTGTAGAGGCCGAGCTCCTTGGCGACGATCACCGGCATATGGACAATGTTGGGAGGCGACGTCGGGATGCCGATAGTGATTTTGGTTTGCGCCGAGGAGGCAACCGGCGCCGCCAAGCAGGCCACCAGCGCTACCAAAATGTAAAAAGTCTTGCGCATATTTTCCTCCCAGATTTTTACGCTCGCGCGGTATCCCGCGTCGTCCAGCAAGATAACGCCGGAAGGCCCGATTTTGCCTGATCATACTGGTAAAAACAACGAAGGGGGATGCGTAGTCCCAGCATAACCGCGAACTAAATGGCTTTTGACCCTGGCTACCGGTCATGCCTAATTGCCGTTCTGCAATGCTTTTCGGTTGCCGCAACTATGGTCAAATTCGTCGTTGAGTACAGCAAAGATTGCGGGCCGGCTGCCGCCGATGGCCGGCTTGACGGGCCGGCTTTTCATCGCAATCACGAACCGATCTGGTCGGCAATCTCCGGGTTCCTCTCGATGCAATCCGGCGATGTGCTCGAGATCGGCAGTGGCACCGGCCAACATGTGACTGAATTTGCGCGTCGCGCACCCCATCTGAGTTGGTGGCCGAGCGATATCGACGACTCGCATCTGAAAAGCATCGCGGCATGGCGGGCGCATTCAGGCCTTGAAAATCTGCGCGCACCGCAGCGTATCGACCTTGGCGATCCGCATTGGGCCTGGACCCGAGACAGCTATGGAGCTGGCGCGCTCACCGCTTTGCTCTGCATTAATGTGCTGCACATTTCGTCATGGTCGGTCTCGCGGAACCTGATGGCCGGCGCGGGACGATTCTTGAAAGAGGATGGCCGCCTCTTCGTCTACGGCCCGTTCAAACGGGGCGGCAACCACACGGCGCCGAGCAACACACAATTCGATGCTGCACTGCGCGCCGAGAATCCGGAATGGGGCGTGCGCGACGTCGACGACCTGAATGTGCTAGCTCAAGACGCCAAGCTGACCGCGGCCGAGATATCGCCGATGCCAGCCAATAATCTCGTACTGGCTTTCGCGCGCGCGCTTCGGCAGAATTGACCAAACAGCACAAAGATCGAAATCCATGGCATCCGAACCTATTCACGACATCGCGCATCTCGCCCATGTCGAAATTCTGACTCCCAAATTCGAGCAAAGTCGCAAGTTCTTCATTGACGTCATGGGGATGACACAGAGCGGTGAGAAAGGCGACAGCGTCTACCTGCGAGGCTGGGACGACTATGAGCGTTATTCACTTAAGCTCACGGCTGCAAATTCCTCCGGGCTCGGCCACGCTGCCTTCCGCACACGCTCACCACAGGCCCTGGAACGCCGCGCCGCCGCATTGAAAAGCTCTGGCTTCGACGTCGGTTGGAGTGACGGAGACCTCGGCCATGGCAAGACGTTTGTGTTCAAAGATCCGGATGGTCACAAACTCGAGATCTATTATGAATCCGAATGGTATGAGGCACCGCCCGACCTCAAACCTGCACTCAAAAATCAGGCACAACGATTTCCCGCGCGCGGAATCAATGTGCGGAGGATCGATCACTTCAATGGCCTTGCTGTTGACATTGAGGCCAACCGCCAATTCTTCCAGAACTTTCTCGGCTTCGTGCTCACCGAGCAGATTGTGCTTGACGATGGCACCGAGGCCGGCATGTGGATGACCGCGACTAACAAGAGCTATGATTTTGCGTATACGCGCGATCACACCGGCACGAAAGGACGCCTGCACCACGTGACTTTCGCGCTCGATGCACGCGAGGATGTATTGCGTGCCGCAGACATTTTCTTGGAAAATGGTGTCTACATTGAGACTGGACCGCACAAACATGCGATCCAGCAAACCTTTTTCCTCTATGTGTATGAGCCAGGTGGCAACCGAATCGAGGTGTCCTGTGCTGGCGCGCGCCTTGTCCTGGCACCGGACTGGAAGCCGATCCGCTGGACCGAAGCAGAGCGCAAGAAGGGACAAGCCTGGGGGCTACAGACGATAAAATCGTTTCACACCAGGGGAACGCCGCCGGTGCCCGGTTTTCCGGATTCTTGAGCGTGAACATTCATGATCCGCCGCAACACACCATGCGTCTCGTTCATTGGTTTCGGCGAAGCGGGCCAGGCCATTGCTGCCGGCCTGCGTGACGCAGGCATCGAGCGCGTCGTCGCTTGGGATATTTTGTTCCCTGAAAATGCGGGCGCACATCTGAAAGCGGCGGGTGAGGCCATAGGCGCGCGTATGGCGTCATCCGCAGGTGACGCGGTGCGCGAGGCAGATATAATCATATCGGCGGTTACCGCTGCTTCCAGTGTGGACGCCGCGCTTTCGGTCGCATCACATCTCACCAAAAATCCGTATTACCTTGACATCAATTCAGTTTCGCCCGGCCGCAAGCAGGAAACTGCCAAACTGCTAAATGAGCGTGCCCGCTATGTCGATGTAGCCGTAATTGCGGCAATTTACCCTGCTCGCCACCGTACGCCGCTGTTGCTTTCTGGTCCGCACGCTGAAGAAATCTCGCCGCTCTTGCACGAGTTGGACATGCAATTTTCGGTGGTCGGTCCCGAAACCGGTTCGGCAGCGGCAATCAAGATGATCCGCAGCGTCATGATCAAGGGTATCGAGGCGCTGACACTCGAATGTTTCCTTGCCGCCACCCGCGCCGGGGTGCTGGAAGAGGTGACGGCGTCGCTAAAGAACAATTATCCCACGCTCGATTGGAGCAAGATCGCCGATTACAATCTCGAGCGCATGGCAAGTCATGGCGAGCGCCGAGCCGCCGAAATGGAAGAATCCGCGGCGACCCTACGCGAACTAGGCCTTGATCCACTGATGGTGGATTCGACCGTCAGGCGCCAACGTGAAATGGGTACGCTTGGGAAGCAGGAAGTGGTGCGCCGGACACTGAAATCGGGCCGCGCCGCCATGTTGGACGCTATCAACATCGCGTCCCGAGACGGGCATTGACCGACGCTACATGAATGCGCGTTCAGATTGGAGACATCCATCCCAAGCGCAAAATTCTTGTAATGACGGCGGGTCACCTCCTACTATGTTTCGTCTAATTGTTGGGAGGAGGAATGTCATGAAGATCAGAAAACTCACCTACGCCACATTCGTGGCAGTGGCTGCCGTCGCGTTCGTGATCGGTTCGGCTGTGCCGAGCGAAGCAGCCAAGAAGAAGAAAGCGGCAGCCGCACCGCCACCACCGCCGGCAATGCAGCCGCCGACATGCTGGGGAGCTCCCTATGCGCCGGTATGCGCGACCAAGGGCGACATGAAGTTCACCTACATAAACGCCTGCTACGCAATGAAAGACCAGGCGAAGGGTGCTACAGCAGGCGCATGCAAGGTCGCGGCGAAGGGCGGCAAAAAGAAGAAAAGGGCGTAAGCCGCATTCGAAGAAATCTTAGTTAAATTAACCGGGCCGCTGCCATGCGGCGGCCCGTTGCATTTCACGTGACCTCCGCCGGGATCCTATTTCTTTCGCGGTGGTATCTGCAATAATTCGGTAACCTGCTCCTTTGTCAGCGGCTTATCCAGAAACTTCAATCGCACCGCATCGGCAATCGCACCGTCAAGGTCGGCGAACTTATCGGTCTGCATCGTTTGTTTAGGTTGGAATTTGTCAATCGATTCCTTCAGCAGTTCGACCGGCTGATTCATTTTCTTTGAATACATCTCGACCGCGTTGGGGTCGGAATACATCCAGTCCACAGCTTCGCGATATGCATCCATAAAGCGCATGATCGCGTCACGTTTGGATTTGAGGGAGTCGGCGTTGACGATCAACGTGCGTACAGTTTGCCCACGTAACGAGGGTACATCGCTGCCGTGAGCCACAATGCGGATTTTGCCTTCCTTAAGCTCCCGCAGCCCGAACGGCGGCGCCGCCCAGCCTATGTCGACTTGACCGGACATTACCGCAGTGAGTGTGGCCGCCGGGCCACCGGTGGCTGTCGGCTTAGCCTTGGCGCCAAGCTCGCTGACAAAAGCCACCACGATGTTGTTCGAGCTCGAACCGTTGGTTGAGTAGGCAATCGTGGTTTCGGGTGTAGTGTCCTTCAAGCTTTGAATCTTCGAATCCGCCTTGACGTACCAATAGAGATCGCCAGTACCGGTAAATGCTGGCGCCAAAATGCGCACTGGCGCACCTTTGGAAAACGCACGCATCGCACCGGCGGCGCCCACGCCTGCGCCGATATCGGCGCTGCCTGAGATCACCGCCTGAATAGTCTCGCCGGCTCCCTGCGTGCCGGTATTTTCGAGCACAAGACCATGCTTCTTGAAAATGCCGGCGTCTTGACCAAGCGTAGGTGCCTGATTTTCCCAATTGTTGATTTGCCCGATGACAATCCTGAGCGTGTCCTCTGCGCACGCCGAACCTGTGCTCAACACGAGCGGTACAACAAGGCTGAGGGCGCTAACAGTTTTCTGCAATGACTTCATATGACTCCTCCCTTTATGACTTGTCGTTTATGGCTTTGTCGTTTTGCCGACGGTACGGCCGTTGTTAAGAGGCATCCAATACCGGAACCATCCCACGCGGGAATCCCAATGTTAACGCCGCCGTTTTGCGGTCCGTTTGGACCTGACATTCGTGCGCCGGGTCCTCCCGGCTTTCGTACGCGCCTGCCGGGATTTGCTAGGAGCAGACACCGGATTTTCTGCCTTGTTGGCCACACGCATCGACCAATATTCCCATGACCGCGAGAGGCCAGTGGTCTTGGCACTGATCTGGCCGGCCAATTTCGTTTCGCCCGCCGAAAGCGTGGCGATGTCAGAGCCAATGCTCATTGACCGCACCTGGTACTCTGCATTGCGCGCTGAAAACACCGAACGGAACACGCAGTCACGCACGCTGGTGCCGACGACGGTCACTCCATGGCGCATCATCAGAACCATCCAGTGTTTGCCCAGCGCGCGCGCCAGCGAAGCACCCTCCTCCGGCTTGATCACCAGCATGTTGGTGTCCCCGAATTCGTCGCGCTGGTCCCAGAACGGGGGACGGATGCCGCCAACCGATCCGAGGTGAAAAACCGGCAGGTAATCTGTGCCAGTGGCAAGCAATGGCATGAATGCCGGACAATGATGATGGCAGACCGAATTCACTTCCGGCCGGGCCTTATAGATTTCACCATGGATCACGCGCTCGGAATATTGTCCGACGCCGGGGTCGCGCAACGGCTGCGAGTCGAGGTCGTATTCAATGAGATCGTCTGGCGTCACAAGTTCGGGCGCGCGCGAGCGCGACAATAGATACCGATTTGGATTCTCGGGATGCCGCATGCTGACATGGCCGAAGGCGTCAATAACGCCTTCGTTGGCAACAATTCGATTGGCAAGCGCAAGCTCCTGGCGGGCGTCGATAGATGCGTTGGACACGGATGTTCCTATTAAATGTTATCACGGTGCTTGCATTATAGGGCAATGCAAACGCCGGACCAGCACGCACGGCGCTTGACAGATTGCGCCCATTAGGGACGCTTCTGCCGCCATGGCCGTAGCGGCGCAAATCGTCATCGACCGCGTGAATCATCTATATCGTCCACCGCGCGGGCGCGAGGTGCTTGCGCTCGATCAGGTTTCGCTCGAAGTCGCCAATCGTGAGTTTGTTGCTTTGCTGGGCCCATCCGGTTGCGGCAAGTCAACTCTGCTCTACCTTATCGGGGGCTTTTTGCCTGTGGAGACTGGCGCTATACTAATCGATGGCCAGAAAATCGTCGGCCCGGGACCTGATCGCGGCATAGTCTTTCAGCACTTCGCGCTGTTTCCCTGGAAGACCGTGCGTGGCAACATTCTTTATGGTCTTGAGCGACAAGGCATACCTAAGGAGGAGCGAGAGAAACGCTCGACGGACTTTATCGACCTAGTCGGACTTACCGGCTTTGAGGATAGCTATCCCTCACAGCTATCTGGCGGTATGAAGCAGCGCACTGCGTTAGCACGGACCCTCGCCTTCGATCCTAAGATCCTGCTGATGGACGAACCGTTCGGCGCGCTCGATGCGCAGACCCGGAGTCTAATGCAGAGCGAACTTTTGCGCATCTGGCAGCGTACCCCCAAAACAGTAATCTTCGTGACTCACGACGTGCAGGAGGCGGTCTTTCTCGCTGATCGAGTAGCTGTAATGTCGGCGCGGCCGGGGCGTATCAAGACCATTGTGAACACCAAGTTCGACAAGAACGAACCGGATATCTTCAAAAACAAGTTCTTCGTCGAGAAAGTCGATGAGATCTGGAATCTGGTAAAGGAAGAAGCCATCAAGGCGCAGGGCAAGCGGGCGTAGGCAGCGCTGGGGCCATGAGACAGTCTTTTATCCGCTATCTTCCGTTGGTGTTGCTCGCAATTGCCTGGGAGGTGATCGCTCGGCTGGAGCTGGTCTCGGCTACCGCACTTCCGCCCTTGTCAGACGTTCTCACTTCCGGGATCGACATGATCAAGGATGGCGAGCTTGTCAGCAACGGCGCATCCTCACTTTACCGCGCCGGCGTCGGATTAGCCCTGGCAATACTGATTGGCGGATTACTCGGCATCGCCATGGCCTGGTGGAAGCCAGTGGATATGCTTCTAGCGCCGATCGTAGAAATTTTTTATCCGCTGCCTAAGTCGGCGCTTATTCCTGTCACCGTGATTTGGCTCGGCTTTGGCGACGGTTCAAAAATCTTGCTGATCTTCCTGGGCTGCATGCTTCCCGTGACAATTGGGGCATTCAATGGTGCCCGCTCCAGCGAACAGGTATTGGTGTGGTCAGCCCGTAGCATGGGTGCAAGTCGCCTGCGAATGCTTTGGGATGTCGTAGTGCCGAGCGCCATGCCAGAGTTACTTAACGGCATCCGCACTGCGCTGGCGCTTTCCTTCATCCTTCTGGTTTCGTCAGAGCTGATCGTGGCGCAAAAGGGCTTCGGCTATCTTATTGGAGTCCTCGGCGCCAACGGTTCCTATGATGCGATGTACGCGGTCGTACTCACCGTGGCCTTTCTTGGCTTCGCTGCCGATCGCATTTATTTGCGGATAGCCAAATGGACGCTCGCATGGCGCGACTAATCGAAACGATGCCGCGCGGCAGCGAACCAGAAGGCATGCCCGAAAAGGCCACACGGTTTGTCTACACGTTGGTTTGGGGCGTTGCTCGTATTTTTTCCGTCATCGCGCTGGCAATTGCCTGGGAAGCGCTGGCGCGCAGCGGTGTTTTCACGCCGTTTCAACTGCCTGCCTTGAGCGCGGTGCTTGAGCGCATCTGGACTGATGCCGTATCCGGCGACCTTTGGATTAATACCGCGCTCACGCTCTACCGTGCACTGGTCGCGTTCGCAATTTGCGCTATCGGAGGCGTAGTAATTGGTATGGCAATGTCACGCAATCAATTCGTTCATTGGTTTTTCGATCCAATTGTGTCGATCGGATTCCCGATGCCGAAGATCGCTTTCCTCCCTGTGGTGATTCTCTGGCTTGGTGTGTATGACGTTTCCAAGATCACCATCATTGTCATTGACGCCATCTTCCCCGTGATTGCCGCTACGGTCATCGCAATTCAGGGCGTCGAACGAGAGTTGATCTGGTCGGCACGCAATATGGGAGCGAGCAACCGCGAGCTTCTGCACCAGGTGATTTTGCCTGCAGCGGTGCCGCAAATCATGACCGGAATGCAGGTGGCGCTGCCGCTTTCGTTGATAGTTGCGGTGGTCGCCGAAATGCTGATGGGCGGATACGGCCTCGGCGGTGCGATGATGACGGCCTCGCGCTTTGCCAACTCCACGAGCGTATTCGCTGGCATCCTCGAGATCGCCGTGATCGGCTACGCACTGGTCAAGGCCATGGCATTGATTCGACGCAGGCTTCTGATCTGGCATGAGGAAGCGTCACATCACTAAGTATCTGATCTGTATAAAATAACTCCATATTTTCTTCCCCATTTTCGGAGTCGGGAAGTCCCTGGGGAAGATTCCGGGGGGCACAATGGGCGGCGCAAAGCTTGCGCCCGGCGACCGAAATAAGGATTTGACTTCTACAGGAACCCCTCTCTCCCTTGTTCGGGACGAGGGGGTCGGCAGATTCAAATCCTGCCACTTCGACCAGCTTTTCTGTGATCTTGACGGCCGGGAAACGCTCGCGTTTTTATTTTCGGGATTTCTATAGGCGCGCTCGCGGGACTTCACATCTAATGGCCTGGGCAGGGGCGTGATCGGTCGCGGGCCGCGCAGGCAAGTGGTGGGCCAGGGCTCCCGCTTCGCCCATGCGGTTAACCAGCTTACTGCCTCTTCACTCTGGCAGCTCGTTCGGTTTTTGGCGCTCGAACGGCGGAACTTGATCGCGTTCGTATT
>DATFXJ010000191.1:0-13650 GCA_035315965.1 Pseudolabrys sp. | reverse complement strand
CTGTGCTCCACAAAAGCACGAACAATGCAGGCGCAGTGACAATCGCCAGTCGAGTCAGGCGCATCGAGATCTCGGCAAGGCTGGGCATGAATGAATGGGGCGGGCCACGCGCCTATACCATTTTTATGGGAACGCGCCTTGTCCGCGTTGGCAGGATGAGGCCCAATGTCGGGGGCTTGCGGGGTGACCCACAGGGAATTGATCGAGGTATGTCGCTATGAAATTGCTCGTGTTTTACGTCGTTTTTGTCGTGATCGGCGAGATCATCGCCTATTTCATTGGACGGACGGTCGAGCTTTGGTCCGCACCTGTCAGTTTGCCGGTGTTCCTCGCGTGTTTTTTCTTTGTTTTCTGGGCCGCCTGGCGGCTCGCGGTTCGCGTGACCTGATCGTTCCAGTTCCATCAACGCAACGATGTTTCGGAACCGCCGCAATGGCTAGCGGGTTTCCTTCATCCGAGACGACGCAAAGCGTCCCGAACCAAGGAGGATGTCATGACTGATCCACGCTTTACCGATCCGCGGTTGAACGACCCGGTAGATCCGAGGCTAAGCGACCCAGTTATCCGCCGGGACGAAAGCGCTGGTGGAATGTGGGGTTGGATCGCCGGTGTGGCCGTGCTGCTGCTGATCGGTTTCTTGATTATTGCCGGCTGGAATAGCAACAGCAACACCGCGAGCAGCGGCTCTAAGACCACGACAACGAGCAGCACTGCCCCGCGCACGACACCGCCGCCGAGCACCACGGGTTCTGGCTCAACTTCAACCCAGCCCCTCACGCCGCCGGCAGCGGCTCCACTGGCGCCCTCAAAGTCAGAGTAACGCGCCAGTTCTTTCGTATAGAGCCGTCCCGGCCCGCAGCGCCGCCGCCGGGACGGCGAGCCGAGCTTTCCGGGCGATGCGTGCAGCCTCTGCTTTCAGTCGAAAGCTGTGTAGATGCCGAAGCCCAGGGTCGCGCTGACAACCGCCTCGATGGCCTGAAACTGAATCCCAGACAGTTGATTGCTCACATATGGGAACAACAAATTCCCTAACGGCACCCATGATGGCCGCAACAAATGCGACACACAGCAATTTGTTAAGCGTTGCTCGGTCGAGCATGAAGCATCCCAGTTCCCAGTTTTGCATAGTGTCACGATCGGCAGCAACTCGGTAATCACCTGAGGTTGGCATCAATCGGAACGTGGTAGCCATTGGCGAGTCGGTTGGTTTCATTGGCCATTCCGACGACGGCCATCAGTTCGCCAAACATTGGATCCGTCATGCCCGCCCTACGGGCCGCGGCGGTGTGGGTGGCAATGCAATAAGAGCAGCCATTGGTGACTGACACCGCTATATAAATTAGTTCCTTGGTGAGCGGATCGAGTGCACCGGCGGCCATAACCTCCTTTACGCTTTCCCAAGTGCGCTTGAGTGTGACTGGAGAGCCGGCGAGATACTTCCAGAAATTATTCACGTCGGGCACGTTGCGGGTTTTCTTGATGTCGTCATAGACCGCGCGCACCTGCGGCGACGCATCGCTATATTCGACTGGTGGCGTTGTCGTCATGGAAAGCTCCTTAAAGCCCGAAACACGGTCCGATATTGTCATTGTCCGACTTGATCCGGCAATCGATGATGATCTGCAAACGAGCGTAGCCACATAACTCCTCGTCGGTGCCTTTTAACATGCAGGCATGGCGTCGAAGAGATTATCCAGCCGGAGAAATACTCATGCCAAAAACACCGGACTTTTTCGCTGGCAAAACTATTATTATCACCGGAGCCGCAAGCGGCATTGGTCGCGCCGCGGCGCTCATTTTCGCTCGTGAGAAAGCTAACGTCGTTTGCGCCGACATCGACGAAGGTGGCGTTGAAAAAACAGCCGAGAAAATCAACGCCATCGGCAGTCAGGCGCTGGCGCTGACCATCGACGTGACCAAGCGCGCGGCTGTCGAAGACATGGTCCAGCTCGCGATTGACGGCTTTGGCAGCATACATTTCCTCTTCAATTCGGCCGGCGCGGCGATTAGACGCGCGAAATTTCTCGAGATCGATGACGACCTGTTCGACAGGACCTTCGATCTCAACGTCAAAGGCACGCTCTATCCCATGCAAGCGGTGCTGCCGCACATGCTTGCCAACAAGTTTGGTGTGATCGTCAACATGGGCAGCATGGCGCACCGGCGCGGTGGTCCCGGCTCTTCGGTGCATTACGCGGCGGCGAAAGGAGCTGTTGTGACCATGACAATGGGCGTCGCGCGAGAATTTGCGACACAGGGTATCCGCGCGCTCTCGATCTCGCCGGGGCCCGTGAGGACACCATTCCAGGCAGCGGCGAGCAGCTCGCCCGAGCTCGTGCAGCGTTTTCTCGACGACGTGCCTATGAAACGATTCGCGGAGCCTGAGGAAATCGGCGAGTTAGTGCTCTTCATGTGTTCGGACGCCTGTGAATTCATGACTGCCGACACAGTATACGTCAACGGCGGGGGCGGCTGGCGCTGACAGATCGTTACGATCCGAAATGCCGGCAAATGTAAAAATGGCAAGCGAATGAAGCGCAATTTTTGCTCCCTAACGGCCGGCACTTGTCTTTTTTTAAACCTTGCGCACGGCACAAATTCCGCCGTGGTAAGATCGATAACAAAACGACCACGATAGAGATCGAGAATTTTGTGAGAAGCCCGTGGCTGGAGAAATAGTAATTGGCGCCCTTTTCAAAAAAGAATACACGCAACAGTCCGACGACAATCATATCCCGCCGGACAATCCGAGCTAAGCGCGATATTCAGGACGTACCTGTGTCTGCGAATTGATAGACTGCGTAGAGCACGCCCTGCTCCAGTTCGCTCCAGAAGCGCACGCCTTCTAGCACCTGAGTATCTTGATTGCCCACGGCAGGTGGCCAGTCGAATACCAATGATCGAATTTACCGCCCAACGCTTCCGTAACGACGGCGCGAACCATAAAAAGGGATTTCGGCATGCTCACACTGGTAAATTGTCGTGCTTCCGCGCCGGCATTTCCACATGCTTATTGCGCAGCATTGCAAGCGCCCGCGCGATGCGGCGGCGCGTCGAGTGCGGCATGATCACATCGTCGACATAACCGCGCTCGGCGGCGACGAAGGGTGACAGGAACCGTTCCTCATATTCCTTTGTCCGCTCGGCAATCTTTCTCGGGTTATCCATATCGGCACGGAAGATGATTTCAACCGCGCCCTTCGCGCCCATCACGGCGATCTGCGCTGTCGGCCAGGCGTAGTTGATGTCGCCGCCGACGTGCTTCGATGCCATCACGTCATAGGCACCGCCGAAGGCCTTACGCGTGATCACCGTGATCAGCGGCACCGTACACTGGCTGTAGGCGAACAAGAGCTTGGCGCCATGTTTGATCAATCCGCCGTATTCCTGGTCAGTGCCGGGCAAAAAGCCGGGTACATCCACGAAAGTGACGATGGGAATGCCAAAAGCGTCGCAGAAGCGCACAAATCGGGCCGCTTTCCGCGAGGCATCGCTGTCAAGCACACCGGCGAGCACCATCGGCTGATTGGCGACGAAACCAACCGTGCGGCCCGCGATACGGCCGAACCCGGTAACGACATTCTTTGCGTAGGCCGCCGACAGCTCGAAAAAATCGGCTTCATCCACGACTTTCTGGATCAGTTCCTTAATGTCGTAGGGCTTGTTCGGGTTGTCGGGGATGAGCGTGTCAAGCGATGCATCGACACGATCGGACTCATCATATGCCGGCCATTCCGGCGCGCCGCCCTCGTTGTTCGACGGAAGAAAGTCGATCAGCCGGCGCATTTGCAGCAGGCATTCTACATCGTTCTCGAAAGCGCCGTCTGACACCCCAGATTTCGTCGTGTGCACCGAAGCGCCGCCCAGTTCCTCGGCGGTGACAACTTCGTTAGTCACGGTCTTCACCACGTCGGGACCGGTCACGAACATGTAGCTCGTATCCTTCACCATGAAAATGAAATCGGTCATCGCCGGCGAATAGACGTCGCCGCCCGCACAAGGGCCCATGATGACGCTGATCTGCGGAATGACACCCGATGCGATCACGTTGCGCTTGAACACTTCGCCATAGCCACCGAGCGCGGCGACGCCTTCTTGGATGCGTGCACCGCCGGCATCGAAGAGGCCAATGATCGGACAGCGCGCCTTCATCGCCATGTCCTGCACCTTAATGATCTTCTGCGCATGCGTCTCCGACAACGAGCCGCCGAACACGGTGAAATCCTTCGAAAACAGATAAACTGCGCGGCCGTTGACGGTGCCCCAGCCAGTGACGACCCCATCGCCGGGGATTTTTAACTTCTCCATTCCGAATTCGTTGGATCGGTGCTCGACGAACATGTCGAACTCTTCAAACGAGCCCTTGTCGAGCAGCAGTTCGATGCGCTCGCGGGCGGTTAGCTTGCCGCGCTGGTGCTGAGCCTCGATGCGCGCCTTGCCGCCACCCAGGCGGGCCTCCTCGCGTCGCTTTTCGAGCCTATCGAGGATATTTTTCATTTCTGCTTTGACCCTACCCTCTGTCGGAATCCGGCTAATGAAGGGATAGCACGGGCAGGCCACAATCTCACTTCTCTCGGCCTGCCCTTACGGGGAGGGAAATGAGCTTGGAATCGCCCTTAAGCCTGCTTACAAGCCCTACGTGAGCGAACCGGCAACTACCGTCGAGCTTATCCAGCAGGGCCTGGTCCACCACCGGGCGGGGCGGATTTCGTTGGCGATGGACCGCTATACTCAGGTCTTGCGCAATGACCCGCGCAATGCCGATGCGCTCTATTACGTCGCGGTGATCGCCTGCCACGAAGGCCAGTTCCAACAGGGCATCGATCTCGCCCGCCGCTCGCTGTCGTTCCGCCCACAGCAGGCGCGGGTACACAACCTGATCGGCCAAGCCCTGTACCGGATGGGCAAGGTCAAAGACGCGCTTGAGAGCTTCGATAACGCGATCGAATGCGATCCTAATTTCGCAGATGCCTATGGCAACCGCGCCAACATGCTCAGCGAGCTTGGTCGCATCAGCGAAGCTCTGTCGAGCTTCGACCGCGCACTGGCGCTAAATCCAGATTCGGCGGGTGACTGGATCAACCGCGGCGCCACGCTCCATAGTGTTGGGCGCCCGGAAGAAGCGATCGCAAGCTATGACAAAGCGATCGCCATCGACCCGGACTTCAGCATCACTCATTGCAACCGAGCCCACGCATTGACCGACATCGGCCACGATGCAGAAGCGCTCGCCGCTTACGATCGAGCCATCGCGATCGAACCGAAAATGGCCGAAGCCTATCTAGGACGGGCACTGGCACTGAAAAAGCTCGCCCGTCAGGAAGAAGCACTCGCAAGCGTAGACAAGGCAATCGAGATCAGTGCAGGCATTTCCAGGATGCACGAGGCGCGAGCCAGCTTGTTGCGATCGCTTGGACGCGAGGACGAAGCGCGGGCAGCCGATGCGCGAGCGGCGGAGCTCGCGGCGAATGCAAGTGCCGAAAGATCCGGCACGAGCACGCCAGCCTGATCATTCTGCTTCACAGGCCCGGTCTCCGGCACGGCGTGACTCCCTCCCCCGAGGGAGAGGTGGGGTGAGGAGGATTAGGGCCGTCGATTCTCCAACCGTCACCCGGCGCACTTCGTGCGTCGGACCTTTCCCTATGGGAGAGGAGAGACTGCACCGCTCTCAGTTTGTCAGTTTCAGCACCGTCACCGCGGCCTGAAATTCGCCCCCGCGATAGGCGCGGCGCTCAAGCGCGAGTTCATCGTGACCCCATTGCGACATTTGCCAGTCCTCGTCAACGTGGGCGGCCGACCAGGCGGCATCAGGTTCGAGCGCGGAATATGCGAGCGCGAGCGCGAGCAGCGCTGATCCGGTCAGCGATGTAATCGACGAGACCGCGGCGAGTCGCCACGGTTCGGCAGGAATGGCGGCGCGAGCAGCGGCAATCGCCTCGTCCGGTTGCGGTACATGTACCAGACCCTCAGTCAGCGCAAAACGTGCGCCGAAGGTTTCGCGTGCCCAGGCCAGCACCGGATCCCAGGCTTGCGATTGCTTTAGTGCTAGTCCGGCGGGAGCATCGGCACGATAGAGCAGCAAATCTGAACCCAGATATTTCGCGATCTCCTCCGCGACCGGGTCTGGCGCATCGGCGACTGCATCGATCACCGCATTGGAAAGCCGCGTGAGCGGCATGCGCGCCGGATCAATAAAGTCGGCTTGCGCATCCCACTCCGCCGCGATGGCCTCGGCGAGTGCTTGGGTGGGCGCGACAAATTTGCGGCGCGCCGGCGTCAGGACTAGCTTGCCATCGAGCAATATTGCGACACCGCCCGCGCCCGCATCGCTCGTTTGCACCCGTTTGAAAAACCGTTTCCGCCGACGCGGGCGAACTGCGCGTTGCGCCGCTTCGGTCGGGTCGAGCGACTGATTTTCGAAAATCTCGGTAAAGATCTCGCGCATGAGCCGGCATTTGTGCGGCGCAAAAATGGAAGGAACTTAGCCCTAAATGTTAATCCAAAACTGCAATGTTAAGGGCCCAAATGTCATGCTGTCGCCGCTTTTAGGGAGCGAAAACCCGCATGCAAACTTGTGGTTTACAGGGAGTAGCCATGACGGAAGGACAAGTAGCCTTGTGGGTTTGCAACCAATAATATCCGCTCCTAGATTCGGCCGGAAACAAGGCCGACCGGAGGAAAGAGGACGCGCGAGGGCCTGTGACGCGACGCCGTTTTAGTTGTGCGGAGTAGCGGGGCGCGTTTCGAGGAGTCAATGAAGAATACCGACATTTCGGCGCCTGACTATTTCCACAAGGTCGTGGACTGCCAATGGGCTTGCCCCGCGCATACTCCGGTCCCTGAATACATCCGTCTGATCGCACAGGGCCGCTATTCCGACGCCTACATGATCAATTGGCGTTCGAATGTGTTTCCGGGGATTCTGGGACGCACCTGCGACCGCCCTTGCGAACCGGCTTGCCGGCGTACGCGCGTAGAGAGGGAGCCGGTGGCGATCTGCCGCTTGAAAAGAGTAGCGGCGGATTACAAAGATGACATTCGCGAGCGCTTGCCCAAGGCAGCAGCACAGAAAAACGGCAAGCGGATCGCTCTGGTCGGCTGCGGCCCGGCGTCTCTCACTGTCGCCCGTGACCTCGCCCCGCTCGGCTACCAATGCGTGATATTCGATCAGGACCACAAAGCCGGCGGGATGATCCGCACGCAGATTCCAAAATTCCGTTTGCCCGATTCCGTCATCGATGAGGAGTGTGGCTACATTCTCAACCTCGGAATCGAATTCTGCGCTGGCAAGCGCATCGACAGTTTGAAAGCATTGCTCGCTGAAGGCTGGGATGCCGTATTCGTTGGCTCCGGCGCGCCGCGCGGTCGCGACCTCGATATTCCGGGCCGTAAGGAAGCGGCCAAAAACATCCAAATTGGCATTGACTGGCTCTCATCGGTCTCGTTCGGGCATATTTCCAAAATCGGCAAGCGCGTAGTCGTGCTCGGCGGTGGCAACACCGCGATGGATTGTTGCCGCTCGGCGCGTCGTCTCGGCGGCGAGCAGGTGGACGTTGTGGTGCGTTCAGGTTTCGAGGAAATGAAGGCGTCGCCTTGGGAAAAAGAAGACGCGATGCACGAAGGCATTCCGATCCACAATTACCTGGTGCCGAAGGAGTTTACCCAGGAAAACGGAAAACTCACTGGCATCACCTTCGAAAAGGTGAAAGCCGAATACGACGCCAAAGGGCGCCGCAAGCTCATTCCGGCCGGTAAACCTGATCAGCACTTCCTGTGCGACGATGTATTGGTCGCGGTTGGCCAAGAAAACGCCTTTCCCTGGATTGAACGCGACATCGGCATTGAGTTCGATCAATGGGGCATGCCGAAAGTTAACACTACGACCATGGAGTCAACGCATCCGAAAGTGTTCTTTGGCGGTGACGCCGCGTTCGGTCCAAAGAACATCATATGGGCCGTCGCCCACGGACACGAGGCTGCCGTTTCTATCGACAAGTTCCTCCATGGCGAGAACATTGCCGATCGCCCTGTTCCTGCAGTCGAGCTGATGGGCCAGAAAATGGGCATTCATGAATGGAGCTACGACAACGAGATTGCCCTCGATAAACGCTACAAGGTGCCTCACCGCGACAAGGTGGTCGCGCTCAAGGATATCAAGGCCGAAGTCGAACTGGGCTTCGACGACAAGCTAGCCTTCGCGGAAGCTGGACGGTGTCTAAATTGCGACGTCCAGACCGTGTTTTCGGCACAGCTTTGCATCGAATGCGATGCCTGTGTCGATATCTGTCCCATGGATTGCATCACCTTCACTGCGAACGGCGAAGAGGCCGATTTACGTAAGAGGCTGAACGCGCCTTCGCAAAATCTCACGCAGGACCTTTACGTGCAGGACGGCCTCAAGACCGGCCGTGTCATGGTTAAGGACGAGGACGTCTGCCTGCATTGCGGCCTGTGCGCCGAACGTTGTCCGACCGGCGCCTGGGACATGCAGAAATTCTTGCTCGATATGACTTACGCAGGTACTTCATGCCGACCGCCTCGCCGATCAGCCGCGTAAACGACTTCGTTATCCGTTTTGCTAACGTAAACGGATCCGGCTCGGCGAGCGCAAACGAGATGTTTGCGCGCGCGGTGATGCGCATGGGCGTACCTGTCGCCCCCCGCAATATTTTCCCTTCCAACATCCAGGGGCTGCCGACATGGTATGAGGTGCGCGTCTCCGAGGCCGGCCATCTGGGCGCCCGCGGTGGAACCGATCTGATGGTGGCCATGAACCCGCAGACTTTCGACAGGGATATCGCGGGCGTCGAACCAGGCGGCTATCTGTTTTATGACTCGACGAAGCCGTTGCCGCCCTCGAAGTTCCGCGAAGACATCACGGTCATCGGGGTTCCTCTGACCGCCATCTGCAATCGCGAATACACTGATGCGCGCGAGCGCCAACTGTTCAAGAACATTATCTATATCGGCGCACTCACGGCACTGCTCGACATTGACGTAAAGGTCGTCGAGCAACTCATCGGTGAGCAGTACAAAGGCAAGGACAAGTTGATCGAGCCGAACATCAAAGCGCTGCATATCGGCCGCGACTATGCGGTCCTGAATTTGCAGTGCCCGCTTGGCATCAAGCTCAAGCGTGCCAACGCGGTAGGCGACCGTATCTTCATCGAAGGCAATTCGGCCGCGGCGCTGGGCGCCCTCTTCGGCGGCGCCACCGTCTGCGCTTGGTATCCCATCACGCCTTCCTCATCACTAGCGGACGCCTTCACGCGGCACTGCGCAAAATTCCGCGTCGATTCGGAGTCCAAACGGGCGAAATACGCCATCATCCAGGCAGAAGACGAGCTCGCTTCAATCGGCATCGTAATTGGCGCCGGATGGAACGGAGCGCGGGCATTCACCGCCACCTCCGGGCCCGGTATTTCCCTCATGCAGGAGTTCATCGGGCTGGCCTATTTCGCGGAAATTCCTGCAGTTTTGTTTGATGTCCAGCGCGCCGGCCCTTCAACCGGCATGCCGACGCGCACCCAGCAGTGCGACATCACTTCCTGCGTTTACGCGTCGCACGGCGATACCAAGCATGTATTGCTATTTCCCGACGATCCTTCGGAGGCGTTCGATTTCAGCGCACAGGCCTTCGACCTCGCCGACCGGCTACAGACGCCGATCTTCGTCATGCTCGATCTCGACATCGGGATGAATCACCACCTGGCCAAACCGCTTTCATGGGATGATGCGCGCAAATACGACCGCGGCAAGGTTACGACAGCGGCGGAATTGGACGCCGGTAAGGATTTCGGCCGCTATCTCGATGTCGACGGCGACGGTATCCCCTACCGTACCTATCCCGGCACGCACCCCACCAAAGGGTCGTTCTTCACTCGCGGCACCTCGCACGACCGGTATGCACGCTATACCGAGGAAGGCGCGCCTTACGTTGACAACATGAAGCGGCTCATCCGCAAGCTCGAAACCGCCAAGGACATGGTGCCGCGGCCACTGATCGCGACCGCAGGAAGGCCGACTGAATATGGCGTGCTGTATTTCGGTTCGACGGCACCGGCGATGGATGAGGCGATCCACATGATCGAGGCGCGCGGCCATGCGCTCGATCGCATGCGCATTCGTGCTTTCCCGTTCCACTCGAGTGTCAACAGCTTTGTCGCCGATCATGATTTTGTGTTCGTGGTCGAGCAGAACCGCGACGCACAATTGCGCTCGCTGATCGTCAATGAATGCGGCATTGATCCGGTGCGGCTTGTGCCGATCCTGCATTATGACGGCACGCCGATCACCGCGCGCTTCATTGCCAAGGCAATCGGAGATCATCTCGACAAACTGACGGTCAAGCCGATGAAGGTGACGTCATGACTTATCTCGCCAAGCCCAAATTCCATCATCCCGAGCTACCAAAAAATGCACTCGGCTACACCCATCGCGACTACGAAGGCACGGTTTCGACGCTTTGCGCCGGCTGCGGTCACGATTCTATTACGGCAGCGATCATCCAGGCCTGCTTTGAGCTGTCGATTGAACCGCATCGTGTCGCCAAGATCTCCGGTATCGGATGTTCGTCAAAAACACCGACCTATTTCCTCGGCAATTCGCATGGCTTCAATTCGGTGCACGGCCGCATGCCAGCAGTGCTAACCGGCGCCAATCTTGCCAATCGCGACCTAATCTATCTTGGCGTGTCCGGCGATGGCGACAGCGCGTCGATCGGTCTTGGCCAATTTGCCCACTGCCTACGTCGTGGCGTGAATATGGTCTATATTGTCGAAAACAACGGCGTATATGGTTTGACTAAGGGACAGTTCTCCGCCACTGCCGACCGCGGCTCGAAATCAAAGCGCGGCTTTATCAACACCGATAATTCGATTGATCTCGTGGCTATGGCACTCCAGCTTGGCGCTTCATTTGTCGCCCGCTCTTTCTCCGGAGACAAGGAGCAACTGGTGCCGATTATCAAGGCAGCAATCGCGCACAGAGGTGCTGCCTTTATCGATATCATTTCCCCCTGCGTCGCCTTCAACAACCATGCTGGCTCGACCAAGAGCTTCGATTTCGTTCGCGAGCACAATGAAGCCGTTAATCGGCTTGATTTCATCTCGAGCCGCATGCCGATCGAAGTCAAATACGAGCCTGGCACGGTCGAAGTGGTACAACAGCACGACGGGTCTAAGCTTGCGTTGCGCAAGCTTGCCGCCGACTACGAGTTGCACGACCGCACAGCCGCTTTGGGCTTCCTCCAGCACCACGCCGCCAAGGGACAAATTGTCACCGGTCTGCTCTATGTCGAGCAAGAGGCCGAGGATCTGCATGCGCATCTGCGGACCGTCGATACTCCATTGAATGCACTCGGCGAAAAGGAGCTGTGCCCCGGCCACGCGGCGCTAGACAAATTCAACGCCTCCCTGCGGTGAGCTGCTCGCCGCTCCCCGTCATTGCCGGGCGTGACCCGGCAATCCATGGTGGGCCTCCTCACCGGCAACATCTCGTAAGGAATTCATGCGCTGAGACGGATTATGGATGCCCGGCCAAGCCGGGGCATGTCCCCGAATACTAAAGTCGTACCATGGAAAAGCGTCGCCTCGGTCAATCCGACCTGAGTCTCGCCCCGCTCATGCTCGGCGGCAATGTGTTTGGCTGGACAATCGACCAAAGAACTTCCTTCGGCATTCTAGACGCTTTCATAGATGCCGGTTTCAACGCCGTCGATACCTCCGATAGCTATGCGCGCTGGGTGCCGGGCAGCCCAGGAGGCGAATCGGAAACTATCATTGGTAACTGGCTGAAGCGAAGCGGCAAGCGAGATAAAGTGCTGATTGCCACCAAGGTTGGTGAAGACATGGGCGAAGGTCGTTGTTTGAAGAAGGACTATATCCTGCATGAGTGCGAGGCTTCGCTCCGCCGGCTGCAGGTCGATCACATCGATTTATACCAGACCCATTTCGACGACGAGGTCACGGCGCCGGAAGAGACGATGCAGGCCTACGCGCAACTCATCGCCGCCGGCAAGGTCCGCACCATTGGCGCCTCCAACATGACGCCGGCTCGGTTGAACGCCTCGCTCGCGGCCAGCAAGCGGCTCGGCCTGCCGCGCTACGAGAGCCTGCAGCCGCTCTACAATCTTTCGGACCGCAGGGAGTTCGAAACCCAATTCGAGCCGGTCTGCCGGCAGGAGAAACTCGGTGTAATCAACTATTATTCGCTCGCCGCGGGGTTCTTGACCGGCAAGTACCGTTCCCCCGAAGAAGGCGGCAGGCATCCCGGGCGCGGAGGACGGCTCAAACGCTATCTCGATGCGCGAGGCATGGGTATCTTGCGGGCACTTGATGAAGTGGCAGCGCGCCATGGCGCGTTGCCGGCGCAAATCGCGCTAGCGTGGCTTATAGCCAAGCCGGTTATTACTGCGCCAATCGTCAGCGCAACGAGCCTGAAGCAGCTCGGCGAAATTCTCAAAGCTCCGCAGATTAGGCTTTCTGGCGAGGATGTCGCTGTGCTCGACGCCGCAGGCGCCTGAAAGCCAAGACCTCTGGCCTTAAGAGATGCGGATGCGCGCTTTGGTCACGTCCGAGCACCCTCGTGGACGCGTTTGAGGTCCTCGGTGCTCCAGCTCGGCTCGAGGCCCTTGCCGTTCTCGAGGCTCTTGAGGCTTTACAATACCTTTGGCCAGCGCCGCTGATCGATTCGAACACCTTGCTGCCTTTGTCGAAGTCATCGTGCGCAACCGTGAGCTCTACCTGCAGCCGGTTTCTTGCTGGCAGCAAAGTACGGGCGCTGAAGCGCCAAATTCCATGTCATCAGGTTAAGCTGATTGCCGTCGCGCGGCCCTGTTTGTTCCTCTGATATCCAAACGGCAGCTGTTAAAGCAAAACCTTAACTTGAAGAAATGCTTTTAAATAGGCTATTTCACCTCAAGTAATTCATGAATTTGGTTACTGATTATGCAGGTGCCCACGTAGCTGCCTCGGTCCCTGCAGCCTAGCCATAAACTCCGGCCTGATGAGGGCAGCGTGCAGCACGATCTTGAAAAGTTTCAGCGGACGTTGCCGAACTTGACAAAGGCGCATGATGTCAGTCTGCGCGTGGGCTGACAGGGGCGCCCGCGTCAACCCGACGAAACTGATAAGCGTATGTGCGCGGGTCTACCAGAAAGACACTCAGGCTAGCTCACTACTCCTCGCCTCCTTGGGAGCTTCCACGATCGGATCATACCGCTTGGCGTCAAAACCAAGCAAATTCCATGACTGCTCCATGTGCGGCGGCAGGGGCGCCGACACGTCGAGCAGGCCACCACGTGGGTGGGGTACTGTGATACGCTTGGCCAGCAGGTGAAGCTTGTTCTGAATGCCGCCTGGCAGCTCCCAGTTTTCCTTTGTGAAATATTTCACATCGCCGACGATGGGATGATCGATATACGCCATGTGCGCGCGCAGCTGGTGGGTCCGGCCGGTGACCGGCTTAAGCGAGAGCCATGCAAGCCGTTGCGCCGCAGTTTCAACCACGGCGTAGTAGGTAACGGCATGGCTCGATCCTCTTTCGCCATGCGCTGCGACCCGCATTATCGACTCTTCTTCGCGCTCCTGTTTGGCGAGAAAGGTGGAGATGCGGCCCTGCCGTGGCTTGGGTACGCCGGCGACCAGCGCC
>DATFXJ010000190.1:0-7968 GCA_035315965.1 Pseudolabrys sp. | reverse complement strand
GGAGCGGGCAATTGACCGCAACGCTTGGCCATCGGCAAGCCCATGCTCGAACTCAGGGTTTTACACTTTAAGCGTTTGCTCCCACATGAAGGCGAGCGTACAAGCTGCACGCATTCTTTCGACGGATAGGCTCCGAACATGCTCGATCAGAAAGACGCAAACGACGCCGAAGCTGCGCAACTGCCGCGCAACAAGGACGGCTCCATCCGTAAGACCTTCGTCAAAAGTGTCGCGCGCAGGATCGAAGCCGGAGACGCATCCATTCTGCGCGCGTTGGTCGGCGGCCTGCATGAATCCGATATGGGCGCGCTGATCGAGGCGCTCGACGCCGAACAGCGGCCGCGACTGGTCGAATTGCTAGGTATTGACTTCGATTTCACCGCTCTCACTGAGGTCGACGACACGGTTCGCGAGGAGATCCTTGAAGAACTGCCCCCACAGACAGTGGCAAAGGGGGTTAGCGAGATCGAATCTGATGATGCGGTGGCGATTCTCGAAGATTTGCCGACAGAAGAACGGGCCGAGATTCTCGATCAGATCCCTCCGCCCGAACGTATTCCGATCACGCGTGGCCTTGAATACCCGGAGGATTCCGCCGGCCGACGAATGCAGACGGAATTTATCGCAGTGCCGCCGGACTGGAACGTCGGTCAGGCAATTGATTACATGCGCGAGACGACTGAACTCCCCGCCCATTTCTATGAACTCTATGTAGTGCGGGAAGACGGACGTTTCCTCGGTGCCGTACCGCTGGATCGATTGCTGCGCAGCAAACGGCCGGTGCCGATTTCTCGGCTTATGGAGAATGAGCGCCCACGTGTAAGTGCGACGCAGGATCAGGAGGAAGTAGCGCGCCTGTTTCAACGCTACGACTGGGTGGCGGCTCCGGTCATCGACGCGAGCGATCGCCTGGTCGGGGTCATTACCTTCGACGACGTCGCCGACGTGCTCGAAAAGGAGGCAGAAGAAGATATTCACGCCCTTGGCGGCATCACGCGCGACGAGGAGTTGTCCGACTCGGTCTGGACCATTGCGCGCGGGCGTTTCAACTGGCTACTCGTCAATCTCGCCACCGCGTTTCTTGCGTCGGCGGTACTTGGCTTGTTCGAGGGCCAGTTGCAAAAAATGGTAGCCCTGGCTGTGCTCGCGCCGATCGTAGCAAGTCAGGGGGGAAATGCCACGACCCAGACCATGACAGTCGCGGTGCGGGCACTGGCGACGCGCGATTTAAGCGATGCCAACGCCTGGCGGGTCATCCTGCGCGAAGTCATGGTCGGTCTGCTGAACGGTATAGCCTTTGCGGTCATCACCGGTGCTGCAGCCTATGTCTGGTTCAAGGTCCCCGGTCTCGGGTTTGTGATCGGACTCGCCATGATCTGCAACCTGGTCGCGGCAGCGCTGGGCGGAATACTAATTCCTCTGGCTCTGTACCGGCTCAAGATCGACCCTGCCGTGGCTTCCAGCCCGTTTGTGACCACGGTGACCGATGTGGTGGGCTTTTTCTCGTTTCTGAGCATTGCTACCTTGTGGTTCGGCCTGCGGTAACGCGGTTATCCACCTGTTCACCCTGCCGAATGGGTTCTGGCGACTTGGCGACCGATCATTCACAATTCTTGCTATCGCGGGCTTGGAAGCACTATGTTGAAACGATCATCCACACTGTTATCGAATCGATTTCGTGCCCGCACTGGGTCGATAACCGTGAGGGTAAGCGTACATGCCGGCTTTGCGCAGCCGCCGCGTCATTCATTCCGGTGGCTGGACAAATTGGCTTGATAGACACAATTTCTCGATGTCGCGGCGAATTTATCGCCGTTGCAGGTGCGCGACCGCACTGTCGTCGAACTGGTTCGCTCGGCATTGGCGGGAAGCGGCGTCGCACCATCCCACCTTGTCCTGGAAATCACCGAGGGCGTCCTGATCGACAAGCCGGACGTTCCAACCTCGGTATCGGCAACGCTTCCGGTCGACAACCTGAAGATCGACAAGAACTTTGTCGCCGCGTTCGCCCCGCCGGTCGTTGGCAGTAGCGGGATGCAGGGCTTCCCGTTCGCCAGACCCGCTCCTGCCGAGGCACCGACGAGCTTTCTGGCGCAGGCCAAATAGAACGGCAGGCGAGGCGCTGACATCGTGATATCTAGATTATAGAGTTTAGCGTGCGAGCGGAGGCCGCGCATGATCCCCAATGCCTGGGCAGGTTTCGATTTTGGCCTCGGGGCCGATGTCGATATGTTGCGCAAGACGGTGAACGGCTTTGCGCAGGATCGAATTGCCCCGCGTGCCGAGGCCATCGACCGCGATAATGTATTTCCGCGCGACTTGTGGCCTGAAATGGGAGCGCTTGGCCTGCACGGGATCACGGTCGAAGAGGAATATGGTGGTTCCGGACTTGGCTATCTCGAGCATTGCGTTGCGATGGAGGAGGTCTCGCGGGCGAGCGCGGCGGTCGGCCTCTCCTATGGCGCGCATTCCAATCTTTGTGTCAATCAGCTCCGCCGCAATGGCAGCGAAGAGCAAAAGCGCAAATACCTTCCTCGACTAATTTCTGGCGAGCATGTCGGTGCGTTGGCGATGTCGGAACCTGGGGCCGGTTCCGACGTGGTTTCGATGCGTACGCGCGCCGACAAAAAGGGGGATCGCTACCTGCTCAATGGCTCGAAAATGTGGATCACCAATGGGCCGGTTGCAGACACCGTGGTGGTTTACGCCAAGACCGATCGCACCGCGGGTGCAAGAGGCATCACCGCTTTCATCGTCGAAAAAGGTTTCAAAGGATTCGTGCCGGCGCAGAAGCTAGACAAGCTCGGCATGCGAGGCTCCGATACAAGCGAGCTGGTGTTTACCGACTGCGAAATACCGGAAGAAAACGTGCTGGGAGCTGTCGGCAACGGCGTCAACGTGCTGATGTCGGGGCTAGACTACGAACGCGTGGTACTCGCGGCTGGACCGTTGGGTATCATGCAGGCCTGCATGGATGTGGTTGTTCCTTATGTGCACGAGCGCCAGCAGTTCGGTCAGCCGATTGGGCGGTTTCAGCTCGTCCAAGCCAAGCTCGCCGATATGTACGTGACAATGAACGCTGCCAAAGCTTACGTCTATGCGGTTGCGCGCGCTTGTGATGAAGGCCGTACCACCCGAGAGGATGCCGCCGGCGCGATCCTGTATGCCGCCGAACGTGCGACCTGGATGGCCCTGGAGGCGATTCAATGCCTTGGGGGCAACGGATATATCAACGACTTTCCTACCGGTCGTCTCTTGAGAGATGCCAAGCTCTATGAGATTGGCGCAGGCACGAGTGAAATTCGCCGCATGCTGATCGGACGCGAAATTTTCGAGAAGTCGCGATAGCAGCGGAAGCCCAACCACTTGCGAATTATCAATTGACGTTTTTCTTGGGCGGATTCCTTTCCCTTCTATTTGGTGCAGGCCGCTGTCATCTATTCATTCTCGGTCCGTGGACTGGCGGTACTCGCTTCTTTCGGCTCCGAGGCGTCGGCAGCAAGGGGGATCGTCGGCGTCGCGACCGGGCTGGGTGCGATCTTTTTCGCCATTCTGTTTTGTCCGATCAACGACCTTGCAGTGAGACTGTCGCGCCGGTTCGGGTCGGCACCGTTTGGACCGGCGCACAATGCCGATCGATACTTTCGGCCAAGTTTCGCTCCTTCATAGTCTCGATTAGCCGTATTAACCTTTTGGGATCACGAATCAGATAGTGCATTGGCCTACATCGCCAGCATGGAATCACTGCTATGATGCGGGTACGGCTGAAGGCCGACGGGCGGATTGTGGAAATTCTGCCCGATGGAACTGAAAAAGCGCTCAAAGGCGGTGATGCACAATTCGTACGCGAGGTCCGGGTGCGCTGCGGTCTGACGCAGGCGGCCTTCGCGGAAAAGATCGAAGTACCAATAGAGACCGTGCGCAACTGGGAGCAGGGCAAGCGTCATCCACGCGGGCCCGCACGCGCTTTGCTCAAACTGATCGATCGGGCGCCGGATGTGGCCTTTGCCACATTGGGTGGAAGACGGTGCTGAATCATTCGGCGGCAGCCGGGAATCGCGAGGGCGGCGAATAACGCGCCAGCCGCATCAGCAGTAACATCGCAAATAGTGTTGCAATATAGACCAGCAGCTGCATCTCGGTCGGGCGTTCGGTGTAGCCGATCAGCGCGTGGAACAAGCGGCCGGGAATACTTCCTTCCGACAGCAGCCAAGACGTATCCCAGACAGTGCGGTCGAGCATGACCAGAAAGCCGGCGTTGTTGAGAAAATGCACGGCTTGTGCCGCCATGCCTGCAGCAAGCAGCGCGATCAGCCAACTCGTCACCGAGAAAACATACCGGTTTGGAATCGCCAGCAGACCGTAATAGGTCAGTGCCGTGAAAACAGCGCCCGCGGCAATACCGAGCACGCCGCCAGCTAGAGTTGATGACACTGACGTGCCTGAAGCCATGATCCCGTAGAGGAAGAGCACCACCTCGGAGCCTTCGCGTAGCACCGCAAGCCCGACTACTATTGCCAGCGCCGTTAGCGGCTTGGCCCCTTCGCTGACTGCCGCGCCAACGCGGCGCATTTCATCCGCGATTTCGCGTCCATGGCGCGCCATCCAGGCGTTGTGCCACATGAGCATGACCACGGCGGCGCCGAGCACGCTGGCGTTGAACAATTCTTGGCCGGCGCCCTGGAAAGCTTCCGAGATGACATTTGCAAACATGGCGACGATGCCGGCGCCAAGCACGCCTCCAATGATACCAACATTGACCCATCGCCCGCGTCCGACGACGCCGCGTGTTGTCGCCATGACGATGCCGATGATTAGGCCGGCTTCGAGAACTTCGCGAAAGACGATGATCAATGCGCCGAGCATGTTTTATTCCGCGATTACGACGCCCTTGGCCGTGGCCTCATTGAATTCGCCGAAGAAAGGATAACGGCCGGGCTGGAGGGGGCCGATGCGCACCACGCCCTTCGATTTCCCGGGGATCACTTTCTCCACCTTCATCTCGCGACTCTCGAATTCTTCGGGCGTAGGGTCGTCATTGACGACTGTAAGCTGCACCCGCTTGTTGGCCGGCACCTTGATCTCGGCAGGCGTGAACCGGTGGTTCTTGATGGTAATGGTAAAGTCCTGGGCACGCAGGTTCACCGGTGCCAAGGCAATGGCGGCCACGACACTGGAGATAAATAGGGAGCGCATACTGCCTCACAAAAGCATTAAAACCCATTGATGCAAGTGGTGATTGTTACTCTTGAATTATTCCAATGTAAGAACTGAGGGCAAAAGCTTGGGGCCCAAAGTATTGTGACAATTTGCGGCGGAAGAAATATTTCTGAGGTCTTTCGCCGCACCACTCTGCAGCAAAGTCGGCGAAGCTAGTTGGCAGCGCCATGTCGCCGGGGCATTCTGCACCGCCCGCCGCGGATCTGTTCCAATTAGCTGCCCGAAGGAGATTGTAATGCAAGTGGTTGAAGCCCATGGCGCTCGCATTCCGCAAATCGGTCTGGGCACCATGACACTGAAAGGCGACGTCTGCGTTCAAGCTGTCAAAACAGCGTTGCAGATTGGTTACCGCCACCTCGACACAGCGGCTTTCTACGGCAACGAAAGGGAGAACGGTGAAGGGCTCCGCCAATCGGGCGTGAAGCGGGAGGACGTGTTCATCTGTACAAAGGTGCGTCAGGGCGATCTGATGCCCGACGCGTTTGCCAAGGTGCTAGAACAGAGCCTGGCCAATCTGAAGTTGCCGTACGTGGACCTTTTGTTGATCCACTGGAACAACCCGGACGTCCCATTCAAGCTTTCGGTCGGATCGCTGTGCAAAGCGAAGAAAGACGGCAAGGCAAAGTACATCGGGGTCGCCAACTTCACCACCACTATGCTCGACGAAGCTTGGGCAGTCACATCGGAGCCGCTAGTCTGCAATCAGATTGAGATGCACCCCTTCATCAATCAGGACAAAGTGCTTGCTGCATGCACGAAGCACGGCATGGCGGTTGTCGCCTATTGCCCAATAGCGCGTGGCAAGGTTCCGGGTGTAGATGCACTTGAACGCATCGGAAAAGCGCACGGGAAGAGCGCGGCACAAGTCTCGCTACGTTATTTGGTGCAGAAGGGTGTTTGCTCTATTCCGCGGACGGCGACTTCTGAACACTTGAAACAGAATCTCGATGTGTTCGACTTCAAGCTCTCGGATACCGAGATCACAGAGCTTAAGAAACTCAATGCCACCAATTTGCGCGTGGTGAATCCGCCGCACGCACCGAAATGGGATGCGGCGTGAGTCTCGTCGGCGACTCGGAAGGCAAGTAAAAAGTAATGCAGGCGGTCGAAGCCAAGGGCTTCAGAATTCCCATCGTCGGACTTGGCACATGGGCTCTGCGCGGCCACGATTGCGCTTGGCTAACCGAGCAAGCAATTCGTATTGGCTACAGGCATATCGACACTGCACAAATGTACGACAATGAGCGCGAGGTCGGCGAGGGCGTGCGCGCCTCCGGCCTGCGGGCTGAAGTTGTGGTAACGACCAAGGTGCAGCCGACCTTGCTTGCGCCGCACGACCTCGAACGTTCGGTGAAAGAAAGCCTGGCAAAGCTGCGCCTCGATGTGATCGATCTGCTTCTGATCCATTGGCCAAACCCGCGCGTGCCGCTCGCTGAAACGCTTGGTGCAATGGCAAAAATGAAGCGCGAAGGCTACGCGCGGCAAATAGGGATTTCGAATTTTACCGTCGCGCTGCTTGAGCAAGCCAACAAGGTTTCGAGCGAGGCTTTGATCTGCAATCAGATCGAATGTCATCCGTTTCTGAACCAGGACAAGGTAATCGGCGCATGCCGCAAACACGGAATGGCTGCCGTGGCCTACAGCCCGATCGCTCGCGGCGGCGCCAACGGCAACAAGGTATTGGAAAAGATCGGCAAGACCCACGGCAAGACCGCCGCGCAGGTTTGTCTCCGCTGGCTCGTTCAACAGGGGATCGTTGTAATCCCGCGCACGAGCCGGGTAGAGCGGCTTAAGGAAAATTTTATGCTGTTTGATTTCGATTTGACCGATGCCGAAATGCGCGAGATCGCCAGTCTGGCGCGGGGTGGAGAACGTATCGTCGATTGGACCTGGTCGCCAAACTGGGACTGAGCTGGGAGCTTTGCCGGTGACCATTTCCAATGATACAGCCCTGGTGCTTTTCTCAGGTGGGCAAGACTCGACAGTTTGCCTTGCCTGGGCGCTTGAGCGCTTCACACGCGTGGAGACTGTCGGATTCAATTACGGTCAGCGGCACGCGGTCGAACTCAGCGTGCGGACGCGATTGCGAGAAAGGATGGCGGCCTCAAACGCCACCTGGAAAGCGCGTCTTGGCGATGACCATCTGATCAGGCTCGACGCGTTGGCTACCATCTCGGACACCGCTCTCACGCGCGAGATCGCCATTGCGATGGCGGACAGCGGCCTTCCGACGACCTTCGTGCCAGGCCGCAATTTGATTTTTTTCTGTTTTGCAGGAGCATTGGCCTATCGGCGTGGCGCCCGTCACATAATCGCCGGGATGTGCGAAACCGACTATTCCGGCTATCCGGATTGCCGCGACGATACTGTCAAAGCCATTCAGGTTGCGCTGTCACTCGGCCTCGATAAGCGCGTCACCATCCACACCCCGCTGATGTGGGTGGATAAAGCCGACACTTTCGCCATGGCGGAGCAAATCGGCGGCAAAGCATTTCTTGATCTCGTCGTTGAGGACAGCCATAGCTGTTATTTGGGCAATCGCGATCGGCGCCATGACTGGGGGTATGGCTGCGGCACCTGCCCGGCCTGCAAACTCCGAGCGGAAGGCTTTGCCAAGTTCAGGAGCCGACAGAAGACGTGATGAACAACGAGAAACGCAAGAGCGTCGAGGGCGGCATTTTTCTCGTCCTTTTTTGCCTGACCATTCCTGCAGCCAACTGGATGATCGGGCGTGTCGGAACCCAGTGC
>DATFXJ010000189.1:0-3798 GCA_035315965.1 Pseudolabrys sp. | reverse complement strand
AAGTGAAATGATGCCCCGCAGATTGCAAGGTCAGGCGCAACGATGAAAAGTCGTTTGGCAGTCATCGCTGCCATAGTGGCTGGCGCAGGCGTGCTCTCCGCGTGCGCGACAGAAAAGACTGACACTGCGCGCCGCGATTATTATCGCTCGGTTGCAGACCTTCAGAACTGCATCGCAGCCAACCAGATGAGCACATGCGAAGCGGAGCGCCGCATCATGGAGGCCAATAAAAGAGTGCTGCAGCGCCGTCGCCCCTCATACTGAAGAGCAGTCGACCTTCTGAACTTGAAGTAGCCGATTACACCGACGGGCCACTGAGACATGCGCGCAAAACAAATGTCCGCTTTGGGCCAATAGCGGACATCGAACCGGCACGGATCACATGCCGGTTCGTTACCTGCTTTGGCTGTCTTTCTTGAGCAATCCAAGCGCGCGGCGCAGCGCCGGACATGACGGCTTGTTTAACGCGCATGCAAGAAGTGCGTGGTGCCGTCCTGTTTGATGCGTTCGAGCAGGTCGACTTCCCACGATAGATAAGCACTCATTGCGGCCTCGGTGTCGTTGGGCTGCTCGTAGGGCTTGAGCCAGATGTCGACCGGCTCGTCGGCCATCTTGGAACTAGTGGAGAGCGGGAACCCGGCCGCCGTCCAGGCGGCGTTGCCCCCTTTCAGCCAATGCACTGGCCGCTGCGTTAAAGCCTGGGCCTCGGCGACAGCGAGCCTCGCGAGAACGCCATCCTCGCTGGTGAGGATCACCTCGCCTGTGGGTGCGATCTTCGGCAGGGCGCGATTGAGTCTCGACCTTATTGCGAACCAGGCGCCGGGGATGTGGCCGCGCCGGTAATCCGGGCTGCGCGACAAATCGATCACGCTCACGTCGTCGGCTCCGAGCACGGCCGACGGGTCGATTGCTCGGTCCGCCGCCGCGGTGCCGAGGATGATTGTTGCAGGCCCGCTCGTTTCATTGCCGGCCTCTGGCAGCACGAATACTTCATGCCACCCCATCTGTTTGAGCCAGGAGGCGGTCATCAGCGCGCGGACCTCCTTATCGTCGCTGAGCACAATGCGGGCGCCGAGCGTGGCAGCATAGATATCGGTCGCCTGCACCAGCTGGCCTCCGGGCGCAGAAATGGTTCCCGGAAAATGCCCGGCTGCATATTCATCCGGATTGCGCACATCGAAGACATAAGTCGTGCGAGCCGAGTCAGCGCGGAAGCTTTCGAGTTTCTCACGGCTGATACGCTCAACGCCGAACTTTCGCGCGACCGCCTCGGCTGCCGATTTTGCCCACGCCAACCCACCGCGCGATAAGGCAGGAGCTCGATCGGACTTGCCGCTGTTGCAGCTGAGGCTTGCCAGGTGCCAGCCCATGGTGCCGTTACGCAGCGCCACGACTTTGTTCGGCACACCAGCATTAATTAGGGACTGGGCACCGATGATGCTGCGCGTGCGCCCCGCGCAGTTGACGACGATCGTAGTATCGGGAGAGGGCACGATGTCGCGCACGTGCAGCACTAGCTCTGCTCCCGGCACATTGATTCCGGTCGGAATCGAAATATGCGAATATTCGTCGAATGGCCGGGCATCAAGGACTTTCAAGTCGACGCCGCCGCGTATCATGGCGTCGAGTTCGGTCGCGCTTACACTCGGCGTGTTGCTGTCGTGTTCGACGAATTCGCCGAATGCCTTACTCAGGACATGCACGCCCGAAAACATCACAAAGCCGGCCTTCTCCCAGGCCGTGACGCCGCCATCGAGATATGAGAGATCGGTGTAGCCAGCGTTGGCAAGTGTGGTCGCGGCAGGCCCCGCCAGGCTGTCATTGTCGTCCTCGCACAGGACGATGCGGGTCGTCTTGCGCGGCACCAACCGCGCGAATCGCAGCTCCAGGCGGCTGAGAGGGACATTTCGCGCCCACAACAGATGATTTTGCGAGAAATTCAATTCCTCGCGGACATCGATGAGCGCCAGCTCTGCACCATCGCCGAGCATGGCCTTAACGGCGTCGGCGGTGGCGGGATGCGCAACCGGAATATTTGGCATGGACTCTCCGTTGTCATGCGTGGGCTTGACCCGCCCATGCCGCTTAGGCGGGCACCGCGCCTTGCTAAGCGAGATGGCCGGGACAGGCCCGGCCATGACATTGAAACGATTGCATTAGTCGCTACGTCGCCTGCTGCGCGTACATTTTCTCGACCGCGCCGGTCTTCAGGTCGATCTTCATGCGGTCGATCTTATCGAGGTTGGTTCCGGTCACGCGCACGAAGCGCGCACGGTCCGGATAATCGATCGAGTGAATGGCGCCATTCTGGTAAATGCCGGCCTTGCCCGGCGTAAGCCGGTATTTCTTGATCGGCTTGAGCTTGGCGTGCTTGGGATCTTTGCCGTCGTCCTCGCGTTCCCACTCGGTCATGTCGGTGTATTTGGTCGCCTGGCCATAGATCGCCCAGGACGCGCCGTGGTCATGCGGCGGCGAGACACGGGCTTTGTCATTGATATGGGCGAGGATCTGGAAGCCGAGCTTCGGGTCTTCGTACAGCACCTTCAGGCCGCTCGGTACGTTGTCGCCGCAATATTTCTCGATGAAATCCTTGTTGGCGAGCAGACGTTCGAGATTCTGGCGGACCAGTTCGCGCCCGGCAGGGCCGGGATCGCGCGAAAGGGTCGCACGGCAATCGGCGATGAATTGGTCGAGGTCATAGGCCATAGCGTCCTCCCGGGTATGGGCCACAGGTCTTATTTTAACAGCCGTTCGTCCCCACGGAAGCGGGGACGACGTTACAAAGCACGCTGGATGCACGCTTGCGTGGGCATGATCGGGATGCTGCCCCCACCGCATCCGACACGGGAGGTCGTGGCCCTACATTACTTTCTTCACACGGCCCCACGTCTTGAGCGAAATCCGCTATGGTCATCGGATATTTTGTGCAGTCGAGGCATCGAAACGGAGTGACGCGCAACGACCGCTGCCGGGCAGCCGCGCACGCGTGTGAAAGAGTACTTCAAATGCAGTGATCTGCCGGAGTTCGACAATCAACAGGCCGCAAATGCGGTGCACTACATCAAACGCAACGCCAATGGCAGGCAGCTGTTCTTCATGTACGTGGCGTTCATGAAGGTGCACAATCCAAACTTCCCATCAGCCGATTGGAAGGGCAAGTCAGAACAAGGCAACTTCTCTGGCTCGATGATGGAGTTGGATGCAAACGTCGGGAAGGTCGTGCAGGCCGTCGGTGATGCGGGCATCGAGCGAAACACCATCGTCGTGTTCAGCAGCGACAACGGTCCGCGGGTGGACGCTTGGCCAGACGCTGGCTACGGCCCCTTCCGTGGTGCCGAGGGAACGCCATTTGAGAATGGTTGGCGCGTCCCCGGTCTCATGTGGGCACCCGGTCGCATCCCAGCGGGCACAGTCCTACACGGCATGATGACATTGTTCGGTGCAAATGAAATGTCCGCTAAGGGGCGATTGCACTGCGAAATGTCCGCTTCTGAGCCAAAGCGGGTGCTCATGATTCTGGAGGTTCGGAGTCGGTAACAATTGCAAGGATGTTCAAGGCGGCAGCAAGGACCAAGACAACGGTGAACAGCGTGGTCCACATGGCGAAGGCCCCCCTTGGCGCGGACGCGCCGGCTACATCAACGCCAACCTGGAACATAGTTCTCTAAATGGAGCAAAAATAAGGGCCGCAACGGAGCGCGGCCGCAATGAAGGTACAATGGTGAGCAAGGACCGGCGAATGCGTACCGCTTTAATGGTCTTCTTTATTGTGCGTTTAGGTGAACGGGGTAGAGGAAC
>DATFXJ010000188.1:0-7795 GCA_035315965.1 Pseudolabrys sp. | reverse complement strand
GGTCGGCGTGCGTATCTTATTTGAAGTACTGGATAGCCCGCCAAGCGAACCGCTCGATAACAACAAACCCAACCTGCAAATCAAGACCGTCCGTCTGGCATTCGACGATGTGCATTTTGCATATCATGACGACGAACCGGTGCTTCGCGGAATGTCCTTTGTGACCGAACCGGGTAAGCTGACCGCCTTGGTTGGTCCTTCTGGCGGCGGAAAGACAACGATATTTAATCTGATCTTGCGTTTTTATGACGTAAAGCGCGGCAAGGTTGTTATCGACGAACAAGATATCGCTCTTGTTTCGCGTCATTCGCTTCGACAACACATTGCCTATGTCGGACAGGATGTATTCCTGTTTCGCGGCACAGTTCGCGAGAACATTGAATTCGGCAAGCCGGGGGCGAGTGAAGATGAGATTGTGGCAGCTGCCAAAGCCGCCTATGCGCACGATTTCATTATGTCGTTTCCGCGTGGCTACGAGACGCCGGTTGGTGAGCATGGGTTGCAGCTCTCCGGCGGTCAGCGCCAAAGAGTAGCTATCGCCCGCGCTCTCATCAAGAACGCACCGATCATATTGCTTGATGAGGCCACTGCGGCGCTTGACTCCGAATCCGAATTACAGGTGCGCGACGCTATGGGGCACCTCTGCCAGGGCCGTACGACGCTTGCGATCGCACATCGGCTCCATACGGTATCGCATGCCGACTGCATCCACGTGGTTGAAGATGGACGCGTCGTTGAATCCGGCCGGCATGACGAATTACTGCGCGCGAGGGGCCGGTACGCGTCGTTCTACCGCCTGCAGCTCAAGGAGCAGGAGGCACACAGCCCTATTGCGGCGATTGCGTCTTCATAGATCCCCGCGTGGTTGACGGCGGCGCATTACACCTGATACGCACAATCATCTTTTCCTGGACCGCCTTGTTGCGCAGCCAGCTCATCGTCCAGCCATAGCGATATCCAACCACTATGACCGACAGCCGCTACGTGATTCCACCCGCACCACAAGCTGGTATCGCGGTTGCAGGCTCCGACAAAGTATTCCCGGTTCGGCGAATCTGGTGCGTAGGCCGCAACTACATCGAGCACATCCGTGAGATGGGGCAGGACGAGCGCGCGCCTCCTTTCTTCTTCGCCAAGCCGGCCGATGCCATCGTCTCGGACGGCGGTATTGTGCCTTATCCTTCGTTGACCAAAGATATGCACCATGAAGTAGAGCTTGTGGTCGCGCTGAAAAGTGGTGGACGCAACATTCCCGTCGCTAAGGCGAATGACTGTATCTATGGTTATGCGGTCGGCATCGACCTGACCCGCCGCGACCTGCAGATTGCTTCGCGCGATGTGAAGCGCCCATGGGAAATCGGGAAGGCGTTCGATTTCTCCGCACCGTGCGGACCGTTGATGCCGGCCAGCAAAATCGGGCACCCAGCCAAAGGCAAGATTGTCCTCAAGGTCAACGGCCAGGTCCGCCAGGATGGCAACCTCAGCCAGATGATCTGGAACGTCCCGGAAACGATATCGAAACTATCCGAAATGGTGGGACTCGAAGCCGGCGACGTCATCATGACCGGCACACCCTCGGGTGTAGCCGCAACTGTGGCGGGCGACCAGATTGAATGCACGGTAGAAGGCGTCGGCAAATTGACTGTGACGATCGGTCCGCCTTTGGAGTAGTTCAAAGCCCCAGATAAGCCTTTCGTACGCGGTCGTCGAGCAAAAGCTCGGCGCCGCTACCAGACAGCGTGATGCGGCCGTTTTCCAAAACATAAGCGCGGCTCGCAAGCTTGAGCGACACCGCCACGTTCTGCTCTACTAGCACACAAGTGAGCCCCTCGCGGTTAAGATCGCGCACCGTGGTGAGCACGCTTTGCACCACCGTCGGCGCAAGTCCGAGCGACGGTTCGTCGAACATCACTAACTCTGGAGCGCCCATCAGGCACCGGCCTATGGCAAGCATCTGCTGCTCACCGCCCGACAAGGTCCCAGCGGCTTGCTGGCGGCGCCGAGCCAGTATCGGGAATAGCGCGTAGACCTGCTCGAGATTGCGCTCGCGCAATTTTTGTGCCCGCGGCAGCAACGCACCCATCGCTAGATTTTCCGCGACCGTCAACGTTGGAAAAACTTGGCGGCCTTCCGCCACCTGTCCAATACCGAGATCGCAGACCCGGTGACTCGGCCAGCCAGTGATGTCAGTTCCGCGATATAGGATGCGGCCACGAGCGGGGACATGCATACCGGCGATGGTGCGTATGAGCGAGCTTTTGCCAGTGCCGTTCGCGCCAACAATGGCTACGATCGTGCCCTGCTTAACCTCAAGTACGACGCCGTCGAGCGCTTGCGCGTCGCCATAGAAAACATCGAGGTCCTCGACTTGCAACATCAGCCCACCGCGTCCGCGCCGAGATAGGAATCGATCACCGCAGTATTGCGCACGACCTGATCAGGTTTGCCGTCAGCAATGGCAGCGCCGTGGTGGATCACCAGAACGCGCACAGCGAGCGCCATAACGGCGCGCATGACATGTTCAATCAGCAGAATGGTCAAGCCAATTTCGCGATTGAGCTCGCGCAAGGTCGTGACGATCCGGTCAATTTCGGTCGGACGCAAGCCAGCCATCACTTCGTCGAGTAAGATCAGTTTCGGATCGGTGGCGAGCGCGCGCGCCAATTCCATCCGCTTGCGGTCCGGCAGTGTAAGCGACGAGGCTGCTTGTGTGCGCTTGTCGTAAAGTTCAAGCCGACGCAGCAAATCATGCGCACGTTTTCGCGCTTCATTCACGCCGTGACGATGCAACAGCGCGCCGACGATGACGTTTTCTTCCACGGTAAGCGCCGGAAAAGGGCGCACAATCTGGAACGTGCGAGCAATGCCGCGGCGACATATCTTGTCGGGGGTGAGGCCTTCGATACGTTCACCGGAAAAACTTATGGAACCGCCATCCGGCGTGTACACGCCTGCAATCATGTTGAACAGGGTCGTCTTTCCCGCGCCATTCGGGCCGATTACTGCAAAAATCTCGCCTTCGGCGACATCGAAGGTCGCTTTGTCGACCGCGAGCAGGCCGCGAAATTGCTTGGTGACGCCATCAACTGAAAGGAGCGCAGTCATAGCCGCCGCTCCGTCAGGTTTAGCTTGCGCGCGATCCAAGGCCATACTCCGTCGGGCATGGCAACAACAACAAGCAGTAGAATTGCGCCAAACACCACCTGCTTGATGCCGGGTACATCGACGCCAAACAGCTCCAACAGACTCCGCAGTCCCTCCGCGAGGACTTCGATCACGAAACACCCGAGAATGGGACCGAACAGCGTGCCAATTCCCCCGACAATGGGCGCAAGAATAATGTCGATCGAGCGGGAAATGTTGAACACCTGTTCGGGAAACAGGTTGTTATAGTAAAATGCGTAAATTACGCCGGCGAACGATGTCATCGCAGCCGAGATCACCACGGCGATCATCTTGTAGTGGAACGTGTCGATGCCGGCTGAGCGCGCAGCTTCTTCATCCTCGCGGATCGCCAGCCAAAAATATCCGACGCGGCTCTTCAACAGCGCGCGGCAAAAAACGAAGGCCAGCGCGGTCGCCGCCAGGAGCACGTAGTAGAACATTACTGGATGGCCGCGCAGCTGCCAGAGATCGTTATGTGCGTATTGTGCGACCGGCAGAAACAGACCGGATGAGGCGTTGGTCCATCCAAAATGATCGAACCCGACCCGCGCGAATTCGGCAAATGCGATGGTGAGGATTGCGAAATAAACACCGCCAACGCCAAAGCGAAAGGCTAGGAAGCCGATGACAGCACCTGTGAGCGCCGCGAGCGGCACTGCCACGGCCAGACCTATCCATGGGCTGAGGCCGAAATGGACGTAAAGCGCCGCCGCTGTGTAGGCGCCGAGTCCCACGTAGAGCGCGTGACCAAGTGACAATTGCCCAGCAAAGCCCATCATGATATTCCAGGCCTGACCGGTATAAGCAAAGTAAAGGATCAAAATCATTACGGTGAGCAGGTAGTCGCCCACGAACAATGGTGCGGCGAGAAAGCCTATGAGTAGCGCGCCGAGCAAGATCAAGGCTCGCGCCGGAACGCCGCCAATCAACTGCGTGATCATGCCGCCCTCTTGCCCATGATGCCCTGCGGGCGGAACAGCAACACCAAAACCAGGATGGCGAACGCGAACATGCTCTTGGCCGACGGTGTAAACACGAGTCCGGCCAGTGCCTCGGTAAGCCCGATCAGGACGCCGCCCACGAGTGCACCCGGCATCGAGCCTAAACCGCCAGTAATGACAATGACGAAGGCGAGCAGCGTGTAGGCCGGACCTGCCGCCGGTGTGACATCGAAGATTAGCAGCAACATCGGGCCGGCGGCTCCGACGCACGCCGCGCCAAGTCCGAATGTCAGCGCATAAAGCCGCTTAACGTTGAGCCCGACCACCAGCGCACCGGTATAGTTGTCGGCGCAAGCGCGTATCGAGGTGCCGAGTGAGGTGCTGCGAAAGAAAATGAGGAGCGTGGCAGACACCGCAATTGCAGCAAGCGCCGCATAGGCTTTGGTGGCATCGATGATCAGCGGGCCAAACTGGAAGCTGTCAAAACCGTAAGCGACCTGCACGTTCTGCGCGTTGGGACCGAACACAATCAGCAGCACGTTGGCGATCATGATTGCTATTGCGATCAGCAGCAGGAACTGGCTGTGCTCGGGCCGATTGATGAAAGAGTTGATCAGGCCGGCCTGCAACACATAACCAAAGGCAAACAGCACGGCGGCAATCGGGACCAGCATTACCAGCGGATCGAGATGCAGAGCCGAGAATAGCGTCACCGCGATATACATCGCCACGGTCATCATCTCGCCGTGCGCGAAATTGACAACGCGCACCACACCGAAGATCACTGACAGGCCGAGCGCCATCAGGCCGTAGACGAGGCCAGTCAAAATCCCTCCAACGGCGACATTGAGATAAATATCTGCCGGCACAATGACCCTACAATGCGAATCTCCGGCTGCGGGAAAAGCGGCCGGAGCGGAAATGAATTTATGTCAGCCGCGTTTGTCGTACGGCTTTAGCGGCCATTCCACTTTGGCGTTGGCCGCCACCTTGGGCGCAACCGTTACCAGCTTGCCGTCGCGATTCTGAATTGCGGAGTTCTTAAGCTTGTCGTTTTGGCCCTTGGCGTCGAACTGAATTCCAGGGCCCGGACTGACATTATTGGTGATATTGGTTGCGCGAATGGCCTCAGCGAGGGCCTTTGGGTCGCTCGAGCCAGCGCGCTTGTAGGCATCGGCGGCAACAAGCAACGCCTCGAAAGTGTAGACTTGATTGGTATTAAGATTGACGCCGGGGTGCGCCTTGGCGAGTGCCGTCTCAAGTGTCTTGCTCAGTTGCTTGTTCGGATCATACCAGGGCACGAAGCTCAGCGGCCCGTCCGACAGTTTGCCAAGCGTCTTGAGATACTGATCCTCATACCAACCGGGACCCATACTCAATATCGCCATCGGGGACCAACGCTGTTTGACCAGTTCGCGCGTGAGCAGAATAGCGTCATTGAGCCGGCTCACCATCAACAGCGCATCGGCCCCTGTGGCTTTAGCTTTGGCAACTTCGACCGAAAGATCTCTTGCCGTCGGGTCATAAGCGATTGTGTCGACGAGTTTGTAGGGCATGTCGAACTTCGGCATTACCGCCCCGATGCCACCCTTCATCGCGGTGCCGAAGGTGTCGTTCACATGCATAAAGACCGCGGTTTTCGGCGCAGCACCAGCGACCTCGAATAATTCCTTTTGGTTGGCAAAAGCGTCGCTCAAAATCATGCCCGCCGTCGGGAAGTTGCGAAACACAAACTTGTAGCCTTGCTCGGTGATCTGCGGGGCGGCCGCAATATTGATGACGTAAGGAATGCCCTTCTGTTCCGCGACCTGGGCGATCGCAGTGCTCTGGCCAGAATCGAAAGCGCCAACCAGGACCTGCGCCCCATCGCTGATCATCTTCTCGGCGCGCGAGCGCGCAACGTCGACATTGGTCTCAGTGTCGCCGTTCATTATTTGCAGCGGCGGCATGCCAAGATCCTTGAGGATACCTGGTGCGATGTCGACGCCGCGCTGGCAGTCCTGGCCGATACCCGCCTGAAAGCCCGAACGTGGCAGCAGGACACCGACTTTCAGGGCGGCGTTTTGGGCGCGTACAATATTGAAGGAGGCGATTCCGGCGATAGCGCTTGCGCCCAAGCCTGCAGTCACGGCGCGTCGTGAAAATCGCTTGCTGTTCGTATTCGGTTTTTTCCAGCTCATTGGGGGTGCTTCCCTGGTCGGCTTATGCCCGTTAACGGCATGATGCGGGATATTCGGTCAAATCAACAAGCGGGAACGGCGACCAATCTATGCTGCAATTAATCGCTCGACAGCCGCAGCAATTTGGAACAGACGTTGATCCCGGCCATTGCGGGCGACCAGCATGAGGCCCGTCGGTAGGCCGCCTCGTACCATCGAGCGGCCCCAGCGAAATTCCGGCTTTCGCGCGGGTGTCGGCAGCGTCGGCAGCGGCCTTTGCCTGCTCGCGATAGACAGTAAGGCATGCCCGCGCGCCCTCGCCCTTCGGATCATCAATACGGCCGAACGCGATGTCGAGACGCTCGCGAGCGGATGTGGCCTTCATGGTAGTTCCTCGATCGGATGATCGTATCGCCGACTGTCGTGCTATTTTTGTCCGGCGTCCAGCCACCTAGGCCGGGCCTCTATTAAGAATGACGCACATGAGGCAAATGGGAGGAAATGGAGCCGATCATGACCGCAAAAACGAATGGCAAAGGCAAGCATTCGCCGCCGGGCGCAGGAAATATTTACGCCAAGGCCAACGAAGTCATCGTCAAAATCACCGGCGACGACACCAGTCAAACATTCGAGGTGGTGGAAGAAAACTGTAAGCCCGGGTTTCAGTCTCGCGCGCATTACCACATCAAGGCGTACGAGACATTCTACGTTTTCGAGGGCAGTGCGGATTTCCAGGTCGGCGACGAATTATTCCACGCTCAGAAAGGTTCTTGTGTCCATATTCCGCCCGGCGTGCCGCATCAGGTTACTTCGAAGGAAGGCGTGCGCATGTTGATGATTTATAGCCCTGCAGGCACCGAGGCTATGTTCGCGGCCATGCACGCACTTTCACAAGAGCAATTGATGAATTCGGAACTCACAAAGCAGCTTGCGCTCAAGCACGACACGGTCATGATCGAGCAAAGCAAGGACGGCCGCGGCAAGGGTACGATTTTGGGCTAGCAATGCTGGTGGGCGTTAGTTTCGTCCTCAGACTTATCAACAGCGATTCTCGAGCCTTGCCTCGGGGAATGGCGGCTGTAGGCTTTCAGTTTAGGTCACCCATCTTCGGCTCTGCCGGACACGGATGGCCGCCATGACCGCACTGGGCATGGGACGTGGATGCTGCTTGCAGCGTTCGTGGCTCATGACGGTCGGCCCTGGCTCTCAGTAACTGGTACCTGCGCTGCAGGTTTCGGCCTGTGCGCCAGGAATGGATCCGGGAGCTTGTGACGGGCAGACGACGGTCTGCCCGTTATGGCTTTTAGCACACGCTTTTACAGGTTTGCACTTTGGAGGTTCGACGCTACAGACTGGCGCCGTCGAATTTCCTGCTTTTGAACTGCTCCGCGTCGACACCATCCAGGCAGCGCACATTGAGCATGACTATCTCCTGCCCGCCGGGTCCCTTGCCATAGGCATAAGACTGGATGCCGCAGGTCTTGCAGAACGGGTGATGAATCGCGCGCTTGTTGAACTGGTAGTCCGTCA
>DATFXJ010000187.1:0-3733 GCA_035315965.1 Pseudolabrys sp. | reverse complement strand
CCTGAGACGCCTGCGCGTCGATCCACACGTGCCCATGCTCGGGTGCCGCAAAACCCGCCGGCGCTCGGGCAACCAACTCCCCACTCGGCCACCGGGCATGGACTAAGATTTCGGCACCGAGGGGTTCGACTAGTGTAACTTCCAGTGCCTTCGCTTCAGGCAGCGGCTGGGTCGATAATCGCAGCCACTCTGGACGGATACCGATGCGGATCGGTCGGCCAGGGGCAGCGATATCAGCTAGCGGAAACAGCGCCACCGGTGTGCGCACCGAAGCGCCATCGGCGATTGTAACGATCTCGCCGTCAAGTATGTTGAGACGCGGACTTGAGAGGAATTGCGCCACGAAAAGAGTGGCTGGCTCTCGGTAGACGTCGAGCGGACGCCCTACTTGCTCGAGTTTCCCTTGATTCATGACAGCGAGGCGGTCGGCAATCGTCATTGCTTCGACTTGGTCATGGGTCACATAGAGCATCGTCACGCGCAGGCGGCGTTGCAGCTCCTTAAGCTCGGCGCGAGTAGTGGCGCGGATCTGCGCGTCGAGATTGGATAGCGGCTCATCCATCAAGAAGAGGGCCGGCTCGCGGACAATGGCGCGTCCGAGCGCAACCCGCTGCTGTTGCCCTCCGGAAAGCTGGTGCGGCTTGCGTTCGAGGAGCGCTTCGATGCCGAGCATCCGCCCCACACGCTCGATACGTTGCGAAATTTCGTGGCGTGGCACACCGTGGCGCTTTAGTCCAAAGGCGAGATTGTTCCGCACCGTCATGTGCGGATAGAGCGCATAGTCCTGAAACACCATCGCGATGTTGCGTGCTTCAGCGGGCACCGTGGTGATGTCGGTATTGCGGAGCAGGATGCGACCGGCGTCGAGTTCAGCGAGGCCGGCTACGGCTCGCAACAATGTCGTCTTACCGCAACCGGACGGTCCAACTAGGACAAAGAGTTCCCCTTCCAGCACTTCAATGTCGAGGCCACGCAGAACGGGTATCTCGTCATGCGCCTTCGTCACTCCCGACAGTGCCAGTGCGACGCGCCCCATTTACCGGGCCATAGACGCGTTGGCTTCCTCGACCGCCTGCTTGGTTGCCGGCACTAGTGATGCTTTGTTAGCGAGCACGTCCTTGATAAGCGCGTTCAGTATGTCGCGCGCCGGCGCGTATTTCGCCGAGGCCGGCTCGGCTTTCGCATCGGCAAGCTGCGCCTTAGTCACGAGCACTTCAGGGTGCTCCTTGATGAGGGCCTGCATTTCCGGCAGTTCCCAAGACGCGATATTGGTCGCGAGATAACCCGACGCGATGCTCCACCGCGCCGCCTGCGCCGCCTCACTCATCCACGTGATGAAGGTCCACGCGGCCTTTTTCCGAGCGGGATCGGTGGCGTACATCAGCATATTGCCGCCGCCTGACGGCGGGCCAAACTGGATATTCCTGGGAATGCGTCCGAGACCCCAGTGGAATTTCACGTTCTGGCGCATGAATGCCTGCGATCCGGTCGAGTGCCACACCATCGCTGTCTTGCCGGCGGCAAACTCCTGCGGTCCGTCGTTCCAGGGTGTATAGGCGGGCGTTACCTTGTACTTGTTAACGAGGTCGTGCCAGAACTGCAGTGCTTCAATATTTTTTGGCTCGTCCCATAGCACCTTGGTGCCATCTGTGCTCAGTGTTTCGCCGCCATTGGCGTAGGTGAGTGCGTAGTAGAACCAGTTGAATGCCTCAAGCGGCAATTCAATGCCCCATCGCGTGGTGCGTTCCCCCTCGCGCGTGGTGAGTTTTTGCGCGACGCTTATCAGCTCGTCCCAAGTAACCGGCGGCCTTTCGGGGTCAAGTCCAGCTTCGCTAAAGGCGTCCTTGTTGTAATACATCACCGGCGTTGAACGCTGAAACGGCACGCCGTAGACCTTGCCGCCATACGTGCAGTTGAGCAGCATCGAGGGCCAGAATCGGTCGAGGAACTTTTTGCCGTCCGATGAGGCGATGAGCTCGTCGATCGGCTGCGCGGCGCCAAGCGCGGCCAGCACCGGCACCGAACTGATCTCAGTGACCGCGACATCAGGCAGTGTCCCGGCAAGCTTTGACGCCTGAATCTTCTGCAGCGTGACGTCGTAATTTCCCGTGTAGGTCGCAGTGACCTGGATGTCGGGATGCGTCTTGTTGAAGTCGCCGACCAAGCCGTCAATGACTTTGGCAAGCCCGCCGCCAAGATCAACGGGATACCAGAAGCTCAGCTGTACCGGCTCGGCCGCCACGGCGCTCGCTGCGAAAACGGTAGTCGCAGCCATGAGCAGGCCGGCAAATATGCGTGGCATTTTCATTAACTGTCCTCCCCCTATTTTGTGCTTTTGGGCTCGCGTCTTGGATTACGCAATATCGGAGACAAGCGTACTGATCACACCGGAGTTGAGTCCAGACCATTAAAAATGCCTAGCGCTTCAGTCCGGCGTGCATGTGGCTGCGGATGAAATACCGCTGAAATACAAAGAAGATGACCAACATAGGCGCCGCCACGAACAACGTCGCAGCCATCAGCAGATTCCAGTCGGTTGTCACCTCCTGGGTCACGAACATGGCAAGGCCGATGGGCAGTGTTCGGATCGCGTCGCGATTGGTGACGATCAGCGGCCAAAAATAATCGTTCCAATGTGCAACCAGGGCAACGAGGGCGAAAGCGAGCACGGTCGGTCGCGAGAGCGGCAGCAGGAAGTGCCACAGAAATGCCAGGCCGGTGCAGCCATCGAGCCGGGCAGCGTCCTCCAACGCTTCCGGCACCGCGAGAAAAGCCTGGCGGAGTAGGAACGTGCCGAACGCGCTAGCCGTAAACGGCGCGATCAAGGCCCAGTAACTGTCCAGCCAGCCAAAGTGTTGCAACGTAACGAAATTGGCCAAAAACGTCACCTGGATCGGGATGATCAGCGCGCCGATGACGATGAGGAGAACAATGCCTCGCCCGGGAAAGTGCCGGCGGGCGAGTGCGAAAGCCGCAAGACTCGAAGTCGTTAGTTGCAACAGGAGGATTGCTGCCGTGACCACGACGCTGTTGACAAAATAGCGGCCAAAGGCGGCGCCTTGCCAAGCGAGCACGAAGTTGCGCCACTCCAGCCCGGAGGGCAGCCAGCGTGGGATCGGCGTAAAGATTTCATCGCTCGCCTTGAATGCGCTGACCACAAGCCAGTACATCGGCATAGCGACGATCGTCGCCGTAGCGAGCAAGGCCACGTAAAGGCTGGTGCGGAGCAAAGCCCTCTTCATCGATTAAACCAAACGCCGATGAGGGCAGAAAGCCCATAAACTAATCCGAACATCACGACCGCATTCGATGCGGCGAATCCCAGTCGAAAATATTCGAATCCGTGCTGATAAATGTAGAACACCAACAGGTTGGTGGAATTGCTCGGTCCGCCCTGCGTCATGATGTTGATAAAATCGAACGCCTGAAAAGACAGGATTAAGCCGATGACTGTGGCGAACCAAGTCGTGGGTCGCAACAGTGGCCAAGTGATCGACCAGAACCGATCCCACGGCCGCGCGCCGTCAAGTCGCGCGGCCTCCAGCACCGTCTGCGGCAGCGCCTGCAGCGCGGCGAGATACACCAGCATGAAATAGCCAAATGTCTTCCACACCCCGATGGCTATGATGGTCCACAGCGCGTAATCAGAATCGGTAAGCCAAGCGACTGGCGAACGGCCAATCAGTTCCAATAGATAGTTGGCAAGCCCATAGTTGGTATTGAAGATCCACAA
>DATFXJ010000186.1:0-6418 GCA_035315965.1 Pseudolabrys sp. | reverse complement strand
CACCGCCATACTGCTTACCCCTTCATCCGCATCAACCGCCCGCGCTCGCGCTCCCAGGAGCGTTTTTTCAGCGTTTCGCGCTTGTCGTGCAATTTCTTGCCGCGTGCGAGCGCGATCTCGAGTTTGGCACGGCCTTTCTCGTTAAAGTAAAGCTTTAACGGCACAATGGTCATGCCCTCCCGCTCCACCGCGCCAACCAGGCGGTTGATTTCGCGTTTCTGCAGCAACAATTTCCGCGCCCGTTTTGGCGCATGGTTAAAGCGGCTCGCCTGCAAATATTCCGGAATGTTCGAATTGATCAGCCACAGCTCACCCCCGCGCGCGTCGGCATAGGATTCGGCAATGGTGGCTTTGCCGGCCCGCAGGGATTTCACCTCACTGCCGGTAAGGACGATGCCAGCCTCGAAGGTATCGCCGATTTCGTAGTTGAAGCGAGCCCTGCGGTTATCGGCGACCACTTTGAAGCGGCGCTCTGCTTTTGCGGCCATGGGACTGCGTTGGTTCAGCGCGATTTGAGCTGGTCGCGGATTTCAGTAAGAAGTTGTTCAGTTTTCGACGGCGGTGGCGCCTTCTCTTCTTCTTTCTTCTGAACCAGTCGATTGAGTCCGCGCACCACTAAAAACAGTACGAACGCGATAATGACGAAGTTAAGCGCGATCGTGAGAAAATTCCCCCAAGCCAGGACTGCGCCTTGCTTTTTTGCCTCGACCACGGTGGCGGCCGTCACTTTGGACGAAAGCGGCAGGAAATAGTTCGAGAAGTCGATGCCGCCGGTGATTGCTCCGACCACCGGCATGATGATGTCGCCGACCAGCGAATTCACGATGCCCGAGAAGGCCGCGCCGATGATCACGCCGATGGCGAGGTCGACCACATTGCCGCGGAGCGCGAATTTCTTGAATTCCTCGAGCATGGGTACGCTCTCCCGAAACCGACGCCGCCATTGCCGGCTCTTCCCCGCCATTCACGCCTTCATTGCAACAAGACGTGGATGCCCGGCACAAGGCCGGGCATGGCACAACACGCACAGCAGTCCCGGCCTCAGTCGCCGCTAGTTGATCAGACCGGCATGCACCATGGCCTTGCGCACCGCGATCTGCGCCTTCTCGCTCGCCGGCACCATCGGCAACCTCACCGTATTGGCGCATTTGCCGATCAGCGACATCGCATACTTGATCGGCGCCGGACTTGTTTCCACGAAAAGGTTGATATGCAGAGGCGCGAGCTTATCTTGCAACCTAAGCGCGGCGGCGAAGTCCCCCTTCAGGCAGGCTGCCTGGAATTCAGCGCACAGGCGCGGCGCTACGTTCGATGTCACCGAGATACAGCCGTGGCCCCCGTGCGCCATGAACCCGAGCGCCGTGATGTCTTCACCGGAAAGCTGATTGAAGTCCGGCCCCATTGCGGCGCGTTGTTGCGATACGCGCGTCATGTTGGCGGTTGCATCTTTCACGCCAGCAACATTCTTCAATTCAAAAAGACGCGCCATGGTTTCGACCGACATGTCGACGATCGAGCGGCCCGGAATGTTGTAGATGATGATAGGAATACCGATGGCGTCATTGATCGCCTTGTAATGCTGATAGAGACCTTCCTGGGTCGGCTTGTTGTAGTAAGGCGTGACGATCAGCACGGCATCAGCGCCGGCCTCCTCGGCATGACGAGACAGCTCGATCGCCTCGGCTGTCGAATTCGAGCCCGAGCCAGCGATGACTGGTACCCGTCCATCGGACTGGTCGATGCACCACTCCACGACCTGCCTGTGTTCGTCGTGCGACAGTGTTGGGCTCTCGCCAGTGGTTCCAACCGGAACCAGCCCGTTGGTGCCCTCGGCGATCTGCCAATCCACTATGTCCCGGAAGGCCTTTTCGTCGAGCGAACCGTTCTTGAACGGCGTGACCAGCGCGGTAAAAGAACCTCGAAAGCTCGTCTTGACGGTCATGACACGACCTCTCCCATAAGGGGTTCCGGATTCAGGACCCATAGATATCGGGTTGGCGGAGGCGATGATAGCCCTCTGACCTTAGTATAAAAGGCTTTGCCGCGTTTTTGCCGTCTCCGTAAGTAGAGTGCCCGGCACATGAATTTTTTGAGTATCATTCCTCAATGAATCTGGCCTAAAAAGGGTCAGCGAGTCTGCGGCCTCTGCCCGAATCGGGGGTGCGGGATCCGATAAAATGGGGTGGAATGACAGCGACTAAGCGAAGCCGCTTGAGCATTTGTCTGGCGTTGGCAACCTCATGCGGGTTGTGCGCGGAAGCCCTTTCGGCCACGGCACAGACAGTTCCCTTGCCGCGCCCGCGACCGGCCATCAATACCGTCGAACAGACGACGCTTGGTGCCTCTGTCCAGCCTTCTGATTCATTGCAACCGAAAAGCGCCCCGCTTCCCCGGAAGCGTCCGCCTGAAAACAGGGCCGGCCTTTCCTCTTTCGCGCAGGCCAATGTCGCTGTGCGCGGTGTGATCTTCGAAACGCGCGCGTTCTTCAAGCCGCTCGCGCGGCCAACTGCCGGTCCATTTGCCATAGCGCCGACAGCAGCCACGTCCGCGGCGGACATCGCAGCGGTAAAACGAGTCATCGAGGCTACGCGCAAGGGCAAGGAAGCAGAAGCCGGCGCGGCCGAGGCCAGCATCAGCGATCCGGTTGCGCGCAAGCTCGCCGAATGGGTGATCCTGCGCTCAGACAACACCAACCCGACGTTCCAGCGCTACGCCGCCTGGCTCGAGACGAATCCGAGCTGGCCGCACTCGCCGTTGTTCCGACGCCGCGCCGAGAATGCGTTGTGGAACGACGGCGTGGACGATCGCACCGTGCGCGCGTTCTTCGCCAAACAACAGCCCGTCACTGCCAAAGGTCGTTACATGTTGGCGCGCACATTGCTCAACCAAGGCGACCATGACGGGGCTGCGGCGCTCGTGCGCTACGCATGGCGCAACGATGACGCCAGCGAGGGGGTTGAAAAACGCGTGCTCGAAATGTTCGGCAGCATGCTTAGCACCTCCGACCATAAGGCACGCATGGATCAACGTTTCTATGCCGAGGATGCCGCCGCAGGCATGCGTGCTGCCGAGCGGCTCGGCGGCAACGAGCTCGCCATCGGACGCGCGCGCGCCGCGGTGCTGCGCAAGGCTGGTAACGCCAAGGCGCTGCTAGACGCCGTGCCGGCTTCTGCGCAAAGCGACCCCGGCTATATTTTCTCGCGCGTGCAATGGCTTCGCCAGAGCAATAAGACAGAAGATGCCGGTAGGCTGATCCTCACCGCGCCGAAAAATCCGGAGGCGCTAGTCAATCTCGATCAATGGTGGCTTGAGCGCCGCCTACTGGTGCGTAAGCTGCTGGACGAGCGTGACGCGCAAGCAGCCTATCGCGTCGCGCGCGAAGCGGCTCCGCCCATGAAAGGGTTCTATCGCGTTGATGCGCATTTCACCGCGGGCTGGGTAGCGCTGCGTTTCCTGCGCGATCCCAAGACAGCGGCTGAACATTTCGCTCATATTGCCGAAGGAACCGAAAACCCGCACGCGCTTGGTCGCGGCGGCTATTGGCAGGGGCGCACAGCAGAGGCCATGGGGCAGCACGCAAAGGCCAAGGCATTCTATGAGGCCGCGGCCCAGCATACCGCCACCTATTACGGCCAGCTGGCGCGTGCCCGGTTAGGGTTCAAGGATCTCGGCCTGCGCGGGCCGCCGGTCTTCACGCCACAGGAGCAAAACGTTCTGAGCAATCTCGAAATCGTACGTGCGGCGGAAATCCTCTATGCGCTGGGTGAGCGTGACATGCTGGCTTCGATCTATGCCGAACTTGGCGAAAGCGCGACCGACATCGCCGGCATGGCCATGATGGGCGAGCTTGCCGCCAAGAATGGTGATGGTCGGTCCATGGTACTGCTCGGTGAGTACGCATATGCGCGCGGACTACCGCTCGACTACTACGCCTATCCGACAGTCGGCTTGCCCGACTATCAGCCGATCGCGCCACCGGTCGAGCATGCGGTCACGTACTCGATTGCGCGCCAGGAGAGCCATTTCAACCAGAAGGTCATTTCAAGCGCTTACGCTATGGGCCTGATGCAGGTGACACCGGAAGCCGGTATCGACACGGCCGCGAAGTTTAAGGTCACCTACAACCGTGATCGGCTCCTGAAGGATCCGGTTTACAACATGCAGATGGGCGCCGCCGAATTGTCCAATTTGTTCAGCGGCTACAATGGCTCCTACATCCTCACTTTCGCCGGCTACAACGCGGGCCGCGGCCGCGTTAGACAATGGATTGCCGACTATGGCGATCCGCGCGATCCCCATGTCGATCCGGTGGACTGGGTCGAACGAATCCCGATCGCCGAGACCCGCAACTATGTCGCGCGCATCATGGAGAACCTGCAGGTCTACCGCGCGCGCTTCGGCGGCAGCAGCAAGCTCGTGATCGAGGCCGACCTCAAGCGCGGAGGCGCGCATTGAACTTGCAACGTGAATGCGCGGGTAAAGTCCCACACATTACGCTATGGGCAGGCGCCCCGCAGCCCGCAATGAACCTGGCGGCATGCTACAACCTCCTCCATGCAAAACGGCGGCACCAGCACCTTCATTACCGCCCCCGATGGGTTGCGTCTGCACGCCTGCTGCTACGGCCGGCGTAGCGCGCGGACGCCCGTCGTCTGCCTACCGGGACTTGCCCGAACCGCAGCCGATTTCGAGGCGCTTGCCTCAGTGCTATCGCATGGTGGCCCGCACTCTCGCCGGGTAATCGCGCTCGATTATCGCGGACGTGGGCTTTCCGGCTACGACCGCAATCCGACGAACTATTCGCTGCCAATCGAGCTTGCTGACGTGCTCGCTGCCGTGACAGCGCTCGACGCCTCGCCGGCCATTTTTGTCGGTACCTCGCGCGGTGGGATCCTGGCGATGCTACTGGCGGCCGTGCGCCCGACCGCGATTGCTGGCGTCGTGCTCAACGATATCGGCCCGGTGATCGAGCCGAATGGCCTGATGCGGATCAAGAGCTACGTCGGCAAGCTGCCGCAGCCGAGAAATTTCGAGGAAGGCGCCGAAATTTTGCGCCGGTTGTTCGCCGGGCAGTTTCCAAAGCTCGGGCCCGACGACTGGCTCGCCGGTGCTCATCGCACTTTTAAGCAAGAAAAAGGCCGGCTAGTGCCTACCTACGACGTCAAGCTCGCCGCCGCGATAAATGGCGTCGACGCTGAGCGTCCGATCCCGCCACTATGGAAGGAATTCGACGCACTTAGCGCCAGGCCGGTCATGGTCATCCGGGGCGCCAATTCAGACATTCTGTCCGCCGAGACGATCGAGGCCATGCGCGCGCGGCGAGTCGCGCTCGAGACGCTGGAAGTGCCCGACCAGGGCCATGCGCCCCTCCTGGCGGACGCGGACACGATCGCGCGCGTCGGGAAGTTTGTTGGCGATTGCGACGGGTCTGTTCATTAGTGTCGAGAAACCAGGAATAGAAAAATCCCGGCAGTTTCCCGCCGGGATTATTACCTTGCCGCAGTACCAGTGGTCGGGGCAGCAGGATTTGAACCTGACCCAAGCCATTGATTTTATTAAGAGCGGTTCTGACAACGAGCCAGAGGGAGAACCAATTCCGGCTAAAGATTGCGTTGCGACCTAGTTCTGCGAACCCTTCGCTTGCGTTTTCTTCTTAGGTTCCAGCTTGAATGTCAGCTTGTCGATTTTGCCGGCAGTGCCCCAAAAGAAACCACTTGGGAATTGTCGAGGCGCTGGCCGAGCCGTGTCTGCGTTTTGAGCAGTCTGGGCAACAGCGTGGGTGGTACTTGGGGCAGCCAGTGTTGCCGCCCCTGCTAGTTTTCCAACATCGCGACAGGTGAAATGCGTGGCGGGCATCAAATCCTCCCGCGGTATTTGGCTGTCGGGCTTAGGCCGTGCAGCACAACTCTCTAATTTTTCGATAGAAAGCGTATTTTTCCAAGTTGGACCGTAGTCCAATGGAAGATCAGACCAAACATGTCCGCTTTGGGTCATTAGCGGACATATGCAGTGCAAAAGGGCATGTCCGCTTTGCCCCCAATAGCGACCGCGAAAGCGGATTTCCGCAAAGGGCCATGTCTGCTTTACCCCCGAAAGCGGACATGTGCAGTGCAACTAGAGATGTCCGCTTTGGGCCAAAAGCGGACATCGCGTTTAGCGAACTTAAATCGATAAAGGGCGAACCTATTGCAATCCCGCCTTGCGCATACCGTCAATAAACTTAGCCATTGCGGTCGCGGTATAAGGAACATACCGCTCGATCCAATCAACAGAAATCGCCGGCTGTAATTCTTTCAGCCGCTGCAACGCTTCATGTGCTTCTTCAATGTGACCGGCTTGTGCAAGGCTCGCAACGTAGATCCGATAAGCGCCGCTCAGCTGCGGGGATAGCTGAACTCCCTTTCGGCCAAAGATGACT
>DATFXJ010000185.1:0-4180 GCA_035315965.1 Pseudolabrys sp. | reverse complement strand
GCAGCACGTAAACTGTCGGTGACCGAAATCGGACTCAATGTGGGCTTCAGCGAAACGAGCTCATTTACGTCCGCGTTTCGCAAAGTCACCGGGGAAACACCAACCGACTACCGTCGTAGGGTCGCGGCGAAGTGACGGACGACAGCGATCCGCCGCACGGCTCTTTCCAATTCCAGTGTCGATGCGCGTTCCGAGCGCTCCTTCACCGATCTGGAACCGCCGGTACGACGGTGATGCGGGGCACAGTTGGCCTCGGGTCGAGGTTTGGACGCGAGACCAAGACATTGACCGGCTGTGCACAAGTTTATCGCACGAGTTTCTCGCGTACATGATGGAAAAGTCCGTCGCTATGTCCTTCGGCGCTCACCTGATGTTTTGTGCAAAGAATCTTGAGCGCATGGGCGATCATGCGACCAATATCGCCGAAGCCGTTCACTACATGGTGAAGGGCGAGACGCTTTTGAGAGAACGACCAAAAGCAGATTTCACCAGCATGCTCAGGGTGTCGATAGGGCGGAACATAAGACGCGCCGGCGGCTCCTGTGTGTACCGAGAGTCCGTCCCCTAACAACCTCCGCATTACGTCGCCTGCGCGGCGGCGCGTCGACCGCTTGGTATTGCGCCTGGATTATTTCTTGCCGTGCTCTTCGGTATGAGCCTTCACGGCCTCTTCGGCATGCCCTCTGCCATGAATTACGTGGCCCCTCGCGGTGTGAGCGTGGTGTGCCGCCTTTTCGTGATGTCCGGAATCGTGGTGCTTGGCGGCCTCTTCGTGGTGACGAGCGGCATGCTTAAGGTGTTCTGATGCCTTCCTGTGGTGTTCAGCAGCTTTCTTCGACATGAGATCCTCTCCAAGGCAGTTTGGAACCTTAAGATTGTTCCGGGTATGCGATGCTCACCTGGGCAGCGCGTCGCCATCCCAAAAGGATACCGAATTCTGCGGCATTCGATTTGAGGTAGCACAAATTACGACATTCGATTGACAGGAGTGTTACAGGATTTTCCAGGGCGCGGCCGTAATTGCCGAGAGGTGGCTGGGAGCCGGTGGAATACCCAAGCACCGCAGCAAAATAGCGTTCCACTCCAAAATCCCGTTGCGGCGACCTCTGTCTGCAAGTGTTGGCGAAATTCCTTCAACGCAGACTCACACAAAAGATCGGGATTGAGTTCGCCGGTTTTTGCAAGCGCCTGCGTTCCGTGCCCTTCACGGCAGACAAGGTCAAGGCAGCGATGAAGGGAGCGGCGTGATCGAGAAGGCGGAGGCTCGCTCCGCCTCATGCTGAAGCGTCTCTAAGCGCTGCAAGTCGGCGAGCGCGCCGGTTCGCGCACTCAATGCTGTGCAGATGTCGGGTACCTCGAGGTCGCGGGCCGTCCCCATTGTCCCTGGCGCCCCTCTCGGACATATTGGTAGCGTAGGCCGCCCGAGATCGGCATGGGCAGCAAATGACATCCGCTCGCACCTCGGAGATTCGTCTCAACGGCGTACGATACCGCTGGCCCGACCGACCCGTTGTGGTCATTTGCAATGACGGCGGCGATCCAGCCTATATCGATCGGGCGCTTAAAGATGGAATCGTGCCGAACATCGCTCGCTTTATGCAGACGGGGTTCAACGCGGTCGCCGAATGCGTTATTCCGAGCTTCACCTGCCCCAACAACGTGTCGATTATCACCGGCAGCCCGCCATCGATCCACGGCATATCCGGGAATTTCTATCTCGATCCGGAGACGAGAAAGGCGGTGGTCATGACTGGTCCCGAGCTGATGCGCTCGACGACGATTCTTGCGGAGTTCTCGCGCAACGGCGCTAAGGTTGCATCCGTCACGGCAAAGGACAAGCTGCGCTATCAGCTCGGGAAGGACATGAACATAGCGGATGGAAGCATCAATTTCTCCTCGGAAAAGGCGGATAAATGCAGCAAGTGCGAGAATGGTATCGAGAACGTCCTTGAGTTCGTTGGCATGCCGCTTCCGGATATGTATTCGCCAGAACTGTCCCTGTTCGTGCTTGAGACGGGTATCAAGCTCCTGCAAATAGAAAAGCCGCTTGTAATGTACTTGTCGCTGACAGACTACATCCAACACAAATACGCGCCCGGTGAGCCGGAAGCGAACCGTTATTATCGCGATATGGACGCGATGTTGGGACGTCTTCACGATCTCGGCCCGGTCATCGGTCTCATCGCGGACCACGGCATGTGCGACAAGTCAAATCCTGACGGTTCGCGCAGAATCGTGTGGCTTCAGGACGTGCTTGATCTTGAGTTCGGCAAGAACTCAACCACGGTGATCTGCCCGATCACCGATTATTTCGTAGCTCATCATGGCTCGCTCGGCAGCTTCGTGCGCGTCTATTGTCACGATCGTACAACACCCGAAGCCGTGATGAAGCTCGCCCGAAAGCTTCCTGGTATCGAAGCCGTTTACGACAAGACCACCGCCGCTCGTAGATTCGATCTGCCGATCGATCGTGAAGGCGACGTTGTGGTCATTAGTGATGCCGACACCTGCATCGGCACGACCCCTTCCGCACACAACCTTTCCGCTCTCGACGGCCATGCGTTGCGAACACATGGTGGCATCGCCGAGAGTCGCGTCCCATTCATACTGAATTATCCGCTGAACGAAACTTATGCGGCGCGGGCTGCACGAGGCGGCTTGAAGAACTTCCATATCTTCGACTTCGCCATAAACGGCGTCGTGACCTGAGAAGATCGCTGCTCGAAGCAACCCGACGGCACGGGAAGAAAGCGGAGTAATGTGCGCTAAGAACGCGTCAAAAGCAGACCGCCCTGAGGTCAAATTATCTGAACGCATGGACGCTACAAATGCACAACCAACTTCAACGCAGAATGTTCTTGACGGGGTCGGCGGCGCTCGGCATTGCCTCGTTTACGCCCCGAGTCTCGTTTGCGGATACCGTTCCTGCCACTGCGACAGGGCCTGCTCTGATTGCAGCAGCAGAGAAAGAAGGAAAGGTCGTCTGGTATACGTCAGTCGACTTGCCAGTGGCCGAGAAAGTAGCAAGAGGCTTCGAGACCAAACATCCAGCTATTTCTGTTCGAGTCGAGCGCAACGGCTCAGAGCGCTTGTTCCAGCGCATTGAGCAGGAACTCGCTAGGCGGCATTCATGCCGGCGATTTGGTGAACACGTCGGATGGCGCTCACTTTGTAATATGGAAACGAACGGGGCGTCTGGAACAATACCTACCGATCGAGGCGGCGCAGTTTCTGCCCAAGGATCAAATCGATCCGGACTGCACATTCATGAGTTGGCGTGCGTCCCTAAGCGTGATTGCCTACAACTCGAACTTGGTAAAATCGGAGGAAGCACCGAGGAGTTTCGCCGATCTTCTCCATCCCAGATGGCTAGGTAAGATCGTGAAAGGCCATCCTGGCTACAGCGGCACGATCCTGACAGCGACGTTTCAGATAACCCGCGAAATTGGTTGGGACTATCTTGAGAGACTCGCCAAGCAGCGCGTCCTACAAGTGCAAAGTTCCACTGATCCACCAAAGAAACTTGTGTTGGGGGAGCGTGCGGTCATGGCAGACGGCAACGAATACAACGTCTTCCAAATGAAGGAATCGGGTCAACCACTGGACGTTGTCTACGCGACCGAAGGCACGCCATTGATTACAGGGCCGAGCGCCATATTCAAAACCGCACCCAATCCGAATGCCGCTCGGCTATTCCAGCACTATCTTTTCGCGCCGGAGACTCAACAAGCAATTTGTGATCTGGGTGGGCTACGCTCCTTCTATCCGATGGTAAAGGAAAAATCCGGACGCAGGCCCTTACGTGAAGTTAGATTGATGAATGATGATCCGGTCGCTATCGCAGAGCAGAGCGAAAACATTAAAGCGCGTTATATCCAGATATTCCGGGTCTAGCAGCTGGTGACGGGAAAACCCGGAGTGCCTGATCGAGACAGTGTTCTCGCCTGTCCGGCGAGTGGAATGACGACGATTTCGACGCGCTGGCGGACGGCGGAGTGGTCTGGCGCATCATGAAAGCTGCGGCCGCGCAGGTAGGCCAGCCATGGCTGTGGGACGCTGGCTTATGGCCACCACGAAGACCGCACGCCGATTTACGGCTACGAGCCGACGCGCGAGGCTGCGATGGCGGCGTTCGCCAAGAGCTGGCGGCGGGAGTAGTGCAGTTGAAGCCGGCCTCCTT
>DATFXJ010000184.1:0-21807 GCA_035315965.1 Pseudolabrys sp. | reverse complement strand
GTCACGCTGCTCGACATCATTTTACTGGCGGTCATGTTGATATCAGGCCTACTCGCCATGATCCGCGGCTTTATGCGCGAAATCCTCTCGATCGGTGCCTGGGGTATCGCTGCGTTGGTGACCCTTTATTCCTATGGCCGCGTGCTACCGATTGCAAAGCAGTACTTCAACAGTGACATGGTTGCAGCCGGCGTCTCGGCCGGCGGCCTGTTTCTCGGCACCCTGCTTATTGTGTCGATCATCACTGCGCGTCTGTCCGACATGGTTCTGGACAGCCGGGTCGGCGCCCTTGATCGCACACTTGGTTTCCTTTTCGGGCTCGGCCGCGGGCTGATCATCGTTGTGGTTGCCTTCCTGTTCTTCGCGTGGCTGGTACCTGACCGCAGTCAGCCGGATTGGGTACGAAGCGCCAAATCAAAGCTTGTGCTGCAAAATACGGGACAATGGCTGATGTCGATGTTGCCGGATGATCCTGAGAGCACCATCTTAAGGAGGCTGAAGAAGCCGAAACCAGAAGAGCCGGACGCACCTGATGCCAATCCTGACCAGCGCTCCGAATTGCCCTTAGAGCAACTCAAAAGCAGAACGCGGTAGCATGCAGAAAGAGGCGCAAGATATCGTGCCTATGCCGAAGGTGGAGCTAGATTTCGACGGCGACCGTCTGCGTGAGGAGTGCGGCGTATTCGGCATTTTCGGTCATCCCGATGCAGCCGCGATTGTCGCCCTTGGCCTGCACGCTCTTCAGCATCGCGGTCAGGAAGCCGCCGGCGTTGTTTCGTTCGACGGAAAGCGTTTCCATTCTGAGCGGCGCCTTGGCCTTGTCGGCGATGCCTTTGCACGCCGCGAGGTAATTGACCGACTTCCGGGTAGTTCCGCCATAGGTCACGTCCGTTACTCGACCACCGGGGAGACAATTATTCGCAATGTGCAGCCGTTATTTGCGGAGCTCAATGCGGGCGGCTTTGCTATCGGCCACAACGGCAATCTCACCAACGGCATCAAGCTGCGGCGTGACCTGGTGCACGAAGGTGCGATGATGCAGTCGACCACCGACACCGAGGTGATCCTGCATCTTGTTGCGCGCGCCAAACGCAATCGCTTCGTCGACCGATTCATCGAGGGCCTGCGCCAGCTTGAAGGTGCCTATGCTTTTGTCGGTTTGACGAACAAAAAGCTGGTCGGTGCGCGCGATCCGCTCGGCATCCGGCCGCTCGTGATCGGAAAGCTCGACGGCTGTCCAATACTTGCTTCCGAAACATGCGCCCTCGACATTATCGGCGCGCAATACGTGCGTGACGTTGAAAACGGCGAAGTGGTGGTCTTTGACGAGGAAGGCGCGCAGTCTCACAAACCTTTCCCGCCGATGCCGGCACGTCCCTGCATTTTTGAATACATTTATTTCTCGCGGCCCGACTCCATGGTTGGTGGCCGCCCCGTCTATAACGTGCGCAAGACAATGGGCGCCGAGCTCGCCCGAGAGGCGCCTGCGCAAGCTGACGTCATCGTGCCCGTCCCCGACTCCGGTGTGCCGGCGGCAATCGGTTTCGCACAGGAAGCGAAAATTCCCTACGAACTCGGCATTATTCGCAATCACTATGTTGGCCGGACGTTTATTCAGCCGACGCAAGCAATTCGCGACCAGGGCGTTCGCCTCAAGCATTCCGCCAATCGCGCTGTGGTCACCGGCAAACATATTGTCCTCGTGGACGATTCGATCGTGCGTGGCACGACGTCACGTAAGATTGTCCACATGATGCGCGATGCCGGCGCCAAAAAAGTGCACTTCCGGATCGCTTCGCCGCCGATTACTCATCCGGATTATTATGGGATAGATACACCCGAGCGCGACAAGCTCCTCGCGGCTACCCACGACCTCGAAGGCATGAGAAAGTTCATTGGTGCCGACTCATTGGCATTCCTGTCAGTCGAAGGCGTTTACCGCTCCATGGGGTTCGAGCGACGCGACCCGGCGCGGCCGCAGTTCACCGATCATTGCTTTACTGGCGACTATCCGACCCCACTCACCGACCTCGCCGCACAAGAAGCAAGCCCGCGGCAATTGTCACTGCTGGCCGAAGCCATCTAGTCCGGCTATCACGGTCGTCCGCTATGACCAAGCCTCTTTCCGATCGTATTGCGCTGGTCACGGGCGCCTCGCGTGGCATTGGGGCGGCGATTGCGCTTGAGCTCGCGCAGACCGGCGCGCACGTGGTGGCGGTGGCCCGTACCGTCGGCGGGCTGGAGGCACTTGATGACAGGATCAAAGCGGCTGAGGGCTCCGCCACTCTGGTGCCGCTCGACGTCAAGGACAGGGACGGTATGGCGCGGCTTGCGCTCGCCCTTACCAAGCGCTACCAGCGACTCGACGTGCTGATCGGCAATGCAGGCGTTTTGGGCCCACTTTCCCCGCTTTCGCATGTGGAACCGAATGATTGGGACAATCTCATCGCGGTCAACGTCACCGCGAATTGGCAGCTAATACGGTGCATGGATTCGCTGCTGCAGCGCTCGCAAGCTGGCCGAGCGATATTCCTGACTTCGACAGTAGCCTATTTGGGACGCGCCTATTGGGGACCTTACGCGGCATCTAAGACCGCCCTCGACGCTCTCGTGCGGACCTATGCAGCGGAGAATGCAACCACGAACGTACGAGCCAATCTATTCGCACCTGGCCCTACTCGTACGCGCATGTATTTGTCGGCTTTTCCGGGTGCAGACCCCGCAACGCTGCCAACGCCGGAAAAAATCGCGAAAGCAATTCTTCCGCTGTGCCTGCCCGAGTGCTCGGAAAGCGGCAAGATTTACGATTTTCGGGCACAGAAATTCTTAAACTTACACTCACCGGCATGATTCCAAGCACTTTAGTGTCTGCGTCTGGCCTTTCCCTTGTACGGGTTGTCCTTCTCGCGCAGCTCCAGCCGGATCGGGGTGCCGGGCAGTTCAAATGCATCTCGCAGCGAGTTCAACAAATATCGCTTGTAGGCATCGGGTACAGCATCTGCACGGGCGCAGAACACAACAAAGCTCGGCGGCCGGCTTTTTGACTGTGTGACGTAGTTGAGACGCAGCAGACGGCCAGACACCGCCGGTGGCGGGTGGGCACTGACTGCGTGCTCGAACCAGCGGTTCAATGCGCTTGTAGGAATGCGCCTGTTCCATACCTCATAGGCATCAATGATGGCTTGCATCAATCGGTCGAGGCCCTCACCCGTAAGCCCGGAGACGGCCACCAATGGCACGCCCTTGAGTTGGGTGAGCTTCGCATCGGCCTGTTCGCGGAGTTTGCCGATGGCGCCCGCTGTTTTGCCCTTCAAATCCCATTTGTTGACCGCAATGACGATAGCGCGGCCTTCCTGCTCAACCAGATCGGCGATGCGCTGATCCTGTTCCTCGAACGCATTTTCGACGTCGAGCAGCACCACCACGACTTCAGCAAAGCGCATCGCACTGAGTGCGTCGGCAACTGAAAGTTTCTCCAGCTTTTCCTCAACGCGCGACCGGCGGCGCAGTCCGGCGGTGTCATAAATTCGAAATTTGTGTCCTTTCCAGTCGTGTTCGACCGCAATGGCATCGCGAGTAATGCCGGTCTCAGGTCCGGTGAGCAACCGTTCCTCACCAATCAATTTGTTGATGAGCGTCGACTTGCCGGCATTGGGCCGGCCCACAATGGCTACACGAATTGGGTGCACTGGATCCAGTCCTAACTCGGTCGCTGGCCGCGCGATTTCTTCCGGCAGCACAGCACGTAAGGCATCGTAGAGATCCGACATACCCTCATCGTGCTCGGCCGACACTGGCACAGGTTCGCCGAGACCAAGTGCGTACGCTTGCAGTCGTCCTGCTTCGCCCGCTGTCCCTTCGATCTTGTTGGCGATGAGTATTATGGGCTTACCAGATTTGCGGGCGATATCGGCAAAGGCCTCGTCGGCCGGCGTTGGCCCCGTACGCGCATCGATCATGAAAAATATCACGTTCGCTTGGGCTATTGCCGCTTCGGTTTTCGCTCGCATGCGACCGGGAAGACTTTCGGGCATCGACTGTTCAAGTCCCGCTGTATCAATCACTGTAAACTTAATATCACCAAGCCGACCCTGCCCTTCGCGCCAGTCGCGCGTGACACCGGGCCGATTATCGACCAAGGCCAGATGCCGGCCCACAAGCCGGTTAAACAAAGTTGATTTTCCGACATTCGGCCGACCCACAATGGCAATTGTGAAGTTCATTCGTTACCGCTGCCAAGCGTGAGTCGGCAGTCCATCAAAATAATACCAGATGTCTTTGGGGCGCCGATTACCTTCGGGTCAAGCCCACTGGGCATTGCGCGCTCGTCAGCGCGAGAAAGTTCCGGGCTGCGGGGAGGAAGGCCAGGGCGACGTAGTGGTGGCTTGCCCTTGCGCAGGCCACGGCGACGACTCGGTGTTTTGTTGTGCCGGCGGCTGCGCCTGTTGCGGCCAAGGTGCGGGCTGCACGGTAGCCTGTGTCGGCGGCGGCGAAGTCGGTTTCGGTTTCGCCACGCGCTTTGGCTTGGGCTTAGGTTTTGGCTCCGATTCGGCCGCGCTTGCCTTGTTGTCCTGCTCACTCGCCGCCGTTGCTTTGCTTTGCTCGGGTGCCAGAGATTGTGCGGCATCAGGCGGCGGCTGGTTCCCCTTAACGTATTCCGGAGGAATACCTTGTGTAACACCGGGAACACCGCCCGGAAAAACGTCCTTACGTTCGCCGGGAAGCTTTTTCTTTTCGTTCAGGCCAAATATGTCGAGCTTATCGGGATCGAAGTCCGAACATGCTGTTAGCGTTGGCGCGAACGCAACGAGGCCAGTAAGCAGCACGGCACGGTAGATTGCTCGCATGCCTTGCTCCTCAGCTCTTACCTTCGGCTGTGATCAGCCCCGACAGAACGTCGGCGCGCGCGCGGGTCCCCACCGGCGATTCTGCATCGTTCGCGATCATGTCGAGATACCGCCGGGCAGCAAGAAGATCGCGGTTCCGCCACGCCGACAACGCCAGAAGCTCGCGCGCGGTATGCCGAAAACTCCGCGTGGGCTCGGCAACGGAATCGAGCCGCCTGCGCATGTCCGCCAGGGACGCCGAATCCACCAGTAAGATGCCAGCGCGCACTGCGGCCAGATCCTGCCATATTGTTCCCAGCGAGGCATCGGCTGAAAGTTCGTCGTAAGCCTTTACGGCCTCGGCGGGCTTGAGTTGTCCGAGAGCGCCAGCCGCCCGCATGCGAGCAAGCACCCGATAACCTCCAGGCGCATCGGCTGAGATCTTGGCAAAGGCACTTTCGGCCTCTGCGTATTTGGCTTGATCGCTCAAGGCCATTGCGGCTTCGAACGCAGCGCCAGCAGCCGCGGCTCTCTTGGCGACCCAATATTCATAACCGCGCCACACAGCGATTCCCGCGACAATCAGCACCGCAACCACGATCAAATAGATGCTGTAGCGATCCCACAGCTTCTTGAGTTGCTCGCGCCGGACTTCTTCGTCTACTTCATGAAAAATATCGGCCAAGATCGTTCCAAACCCGCCTTGGGCCCGCCCCGGGGCCGGATTGCGCCGTAAACTACCGATGTGGCACGTCTAAGGCAAAGCCAAAGCCGACGACCGTTAATACTTTCAGGACGTTAGATCTTCTTGCTTTTCATAGGATAGACGTGCTCGGGGGCGGGAAAGACCCGCGACCGCACGTCCGCGGCATAGTCGGCGACCGCCTTCTCAATGGCGGGGCCAAGCGTTCCGTAACGCTTGACGAATTTCGGAACCCGCGGCGACAAACCCAGCATGTCTTCCAGCACCAAAATTTGCCCATCGCAAGCTGGGCTCGCACCGATGCCGATCGTCGGGATCGACACGGTCGAAGTCAGCTTTCGTGCAAGCGGCTCTGCCACCGCCTCAATCACTACCGAGAAAGCGCCCGCTTGCGAGACGGCGATCGTATCGTCCTCAATGCGTGCCCAGTCGGATTCGTCGCGGCCTTGCGCCCGGAACGAGCCGATCGTGTTGATAGCCTGCGGCGTCAGTCCGACATGGGCCATGACTGGCACGCCGCGCTCGGCAAGGAAGGCGATGGTATCCGCCATGCGCTTGCCGCCCTCAACCTTGATTGCGCCGCAGCCAGTTTCCTTCAGCACGCGCGCTGCATTTATAAAAGCCTGCTCCTTCGACGCTTCATAGGAGCCGAAAGGCATATCAACGACCACCAGCGCACGTTTCGAGCCGCGCATCACGGCGCGGCCCTGCAGAATCATCATGTCAAGCGTGACCGGAACGGTCGTCTCGAGTCCATGCATCACCATGCCGAGCGAGTCGCCAACCAGAATCACATCGCAATGTGCGTCGACAATTCGGGCGGTATGAGCGTGGTACGAGGTGAGGCAGACAATCGGCTCGCCGCCCTTGCGCGCGCGTATGTCAGGGGCGGTGAGCCGCCGGATCTCTTCCTGGACCGACATACCTATTTTCCGAACACCGACACACCAATTACAACCGGATGGAAGGCATAGCCCAGCGCGAGATAGACCACGATGCCAAGCAACACAACAAGCGCGTCATTTGTCCAGCCGACGGGCCCGGCGGTCGGTTTAAAGTCGCTGCGGCGCTTCGCGGCAATGCGAGCGTAGATCCCCCAAGCCAAGAACGCGCCGAACAGTAAAATCGAGCCGACGTCTCCATTGGAGAGCAAGTGCGCGAAGGCCCAGGTCTTTACGCCTGCGAGCATCGGATGTTTAAGGCGAGTCTTGATGTGGCTGGGAATAAAAGCGGCGACGATGAAGATCGTCGCGAATAGCATTAGCCCAATGGTAACGTGCCGCATAAACGCGGGCGGCGACCACACCTGAATCCATTCGTGCGCCCGGTATTGCCCGAATCCCCATACGATCAGCACCAGGCCGGCAAGCGAGGTCAGCGCAAACATCCCGCGATAGGCTTGCAGTCCTATCCGCGCGATCACATTGGCGCGCTCGTCGCGGAACGAAACGAATATATGCGTCCCCAGAAAGACGCCGAGGCCGAGAACGAGAATGCCTAAGCCCATGATAAACTCACATCGTATTGCCGCCGCAGTAGAGGATAGCCGCAACCAATGCAAGCCGCTCCCCGCGTGGAATATCTTCGATGACCGGAGCAACGATATATCGCTTGGCAAAACAGGTCATCGCAGTGCTTTTGCTGCTCTTGGCCGTTGTGGCGGAACAGGACTGGCCGGCAAAAACTGTGTGGATCGTGGTGCCGTTCGGTTCGGGATCGACACCGGACATGCTCAGGTAACTTGCCTTCCGGCGATTTCGGTAACGCCGCAGGCCGCGACGGGATAGTGAAAATTCTTGCGGTGTCGACTGCCACGCGCTCGCCTATTTACCGGACGTGCCGACCTTGAAGGAGGCAGGAGAGAGGCTTGATTGCAGCGGGCGGCACTCCCAGCCGATTATCGACAAGATCAACAAGGAAGTAGCCGAGATCGTCAGGGCGGCCGCGGTTCGCGAAAAACTCGCGGCCCAGCTGATGGAGCCGGTTGGCTCTTCTCCGAACGAATTGCGCGCCCGTATGGATGGCGATATCGCGCGTTGGGCACCGGCGATCAAAGCGGCGAACGTGAAATTGAATTAGGCTGCCTTGTCCTTAACATCCTTGATGTCGGTGAAGGAAATTCCAGACGCGCGTTCCCGGGTGTAGTCGAGGATAAACTGATTGCGAGCCATGAACACCTTGTCATTGTCGAGGTCCTTGGCACAACTCGAGTAGTTAGCCTGCACGAAATCCTCGAGTTTTTTTTCGTCTGCCGCGGTAATCCAGCGCGCTAACTGGAACTCCGGCTGCTCGAAATTGATATCGAGGCCATATTCCTCCGATAGCCGCACCTTCAGCACGTCAAGCTGCAATGAGCCGACGACTCCAACAAGTGCCGGCGCGCCGTCGAGCGGACGCAAAACCTGTACGACGCCCTCTTCTGCCATCTGCTGCAAGGCCTTTTTCAGTTTCTTGGCCTTCATCGGATCACCGAGTTTTACCCGCCGAAGGATTTCCGGCGCGAAGTTCGGCACGCCGAGAAATGCAATATCCTCGCCTTCCGTAATCGTGTCACCGATCCGAAGTGTGCCGTGATTGGGGATGCCAACAACATCACCAGCATAGGCCTCCTCAGCGAGCGCGCGCTCTTGCGCAAAAAAGAATTGTGGTGTGGACAGTGTCAGCGGTTTGGAGGTGCGTGTCAGTTTCACCTTCATGCCGCGCTGCAATTTGCCGGAGCAAAGACGCGCGAAGGCAATGCGGTCCCGGTGATTCGGGTCCATATTGGCCTGAATCTTGAAGACAAACGCTGTCATGGAGTTTTCATGCGCGTCCACGGTGCGTGTGTTGGAAACCTGCGCGCGCGGCGCCGGCGCGAACGCGGCCAAGGCATCCAGCAAATCCTTGACGCCGAAGTTCTTGAGTGCGGACCCGAAGAAGACAGGCGTGAGATGCCCTTCGCGGAACGATTTGAAATCGAAGGCCCGGCAAGCCTCTTTCACCAATGCAAGCTCGTCCGAGATCGAGGTGACATCGAGTATCGGGTTTTTCGCCGCAAGCGCGGCCAGATCGAGCGGCCGCCTTTTAACGGTTTTCCCGTCCTCGCTGACCAGCCGCATGTGGCCAGTGACAAGATCGTAGCTGCCGACGAAGTCCCGGCCGCGCCCAATGGGCCAGGTCATCGGCGAAGTATCGAGAGCCAGCGTTTTTTCAATTTCGTCCAGCAACTCGAATGGATCGCGGCTCTCTCGGTCCATTTTATTGATGAACGTGATAATCGGTATGTCACGCTGCCGGCACACCTCGAACAGCTTGCGAGTACGCGCCTCGATGCCCTTTGCGGCGTCTATTACCATCACCGCAGAGTCCACCGCCGTCAAAGTACGATAAGTGTCCTCCGAAAAGTCCTCGTGGCCTGGCGTGTCAAGCAGATTGAAGACGCGGCCATCGTAATCGAAGATCATGACCGAGGTAACAACGGAAATGCCGCGCTCGCGCTCGATCGCCATCCAGTCGGAGCGGGTCGAACGACGGTCACGTTTGGCTTTGACTTGACCGGCGAGGTTGATGGCGCCGCCAAACAGCAACAATTTCTCGGTCAAGGTCGTCTTCCCCGCATCGGGATGGGAAATAATTGCAAACGTTCGTCGTCTGTCGACTTCGGCGGCGAACGGACTGACCGGTGTCGAATTGGGGGTGACCAGAGGTTTATACATTGTTTGGATGTGGCCGCAAATACAAGCAAAATCAAGCTGCCGCTCGCGACTGCGATGGCATACGATGTTGATCATCGAGTGGTCAGCGCGGCCTTATAAGTTTCAGAATCGAAGCCGACCAGCAACTTCCCACCACCGGCGTCAAGCACCGGGCGCTTGATCATCGATGGCTGCTTGAGCATCAAACCAATGGCCTTCGTTTCAGAGAGACCATCTTTGTCTTTCTCGGGCAGTTTTCTAAATGTCGTCCCCGCCCGGTTGAGGAGAATCTCCCAGCCCACTTTTTTGGCCCAACGCTCGAGGCGTTGGCGATCGATGCCTGCCGTCTTGTAATCGTGAAAGCCGTATTTGACGCCGTGCTTGTCGAGCCACGCCCGGGCCTTTTTCACGGTGTCGCAGTTTTTGATACCGTATATGGTAACAAACACGACACGATTACTCCCACTCGATTGTGCCAGGCGGCTTCGACGTCACGTCGTAAACGACGCGATTGACGCCTTTCACCTCGTTGATGATGCGCGTGGCTACTAAGCCTAGAAATTTCATGTCGAAAGGATAGAAATCGGCGGTCATGCCGTCAGTCGAAGTCACCGCACGCAATCCGACGACATATTCGTATGTACGGTAATCACCCATGACGCCGACTGTTTTTACCGGCAGCAGAACTGCAAAGGCCTGCCAGATGTCGTCATACTGGCCGGTCCGGCGGATTTCCTCGATGTAAATCTCGTCGGCGAGCCGCAGGATGTTGAGTTTCTCTTTTGTAATCGCGCCCGGGCAGCGGATCGCGAGTCCCGGCCCTGGGAATGGATGCCGCCCGACAAACGCCTCGGGCAAGCCCAGTTCGCGGCCGAGCGTCCTAACCTCGTCCTTGAAAAGCTCGCGCAGCGGCTCGACCAGCTTCATATTCATGCGTTCGGGCAAACCACCGACATTGTGATGTGACTTGATAGTCACCGAAGGTCCGCCGGTGAATGACACACTTTCGATCACGTCGGGATAGAGGGTCCCCTGTGCAAGGAATTCGGCCCCGCCAATTTTCTTCGCTTCCGCCTCGAACACGTCGATGAATAGTTTGCCGATCGTCTTGCGCTTTTGTTCCGGATCTTCCACACCATCGAGCGCCTTCAGTAGCTTGTCGGACGCGTCGACGTGCACCAGCGGGATATTGTAGCTGTCGCGAAAGAGCGTCATTACTTTTTGTGCTTCGGCAAGCCGCATCAGCCCGTGATCGACCAGCACGCAAGTGAGCTGATCGCCAACCGCTTCGTGGATCAGCACCGCGGCGACTGCACTATCAACGCCACCGGACAGTCCGCAGATCACCCGCCCCTTGCCGACCTGCTTTCGGATCTTCTCAATAGCCTCATCCTTGAAGGTGCGCATCGTCCAATCGCCGGAGAGACCGGCAATTTTTCGCACGAAATTCCGCAAGAGCGCCGCACCGTGGGGCGTGTGCATCACTTCAACATGGAATTGGGTAGCGTAAAATTTGCGCTCATCATCACCGATGATTGCGATCGGCGCATTGGGCGCTGTACCGAGCACCTTGAAGCCCATTGGCAGCTCGGTGACGCGATCGCCATGACTCATCCAAACGGGATATTTCTCACCCTTGCGCCAGACCCCGTCAAAGAGTGGCGTGTTCTCGGTTACGGTGACCTCGGCGCGACCGAATTCTCTATGATGTCCGCCTTCGACCTTGCCGCCAAGCTGCTGCGCCATCGCTTGTTGGCCGTAACAAATGCCGAGAAGCGGGACGCCGGCCTCGTATATCGCCTTTGGCGCTAGCGGCGCATTCTTATCAAGCACCGAGGCGGGGCCGCCTGAAAAGATCACCGCCTTCGGCTTCATTTCACGGAAAGCGGCTTCGGCTTTTTGGTAAGGCACAATCTCGCAATAGACCTTTTCCTCTCGAACCCGGCGCGCGATGAGCTGGGTAACCTGGGAGCCGAAGTCGACGATCAGAACCTTGTCGTGCATGGACGGCAATGTTTCCCGAACGTGCCGGGAATCGGGTGCGCGAGGCCGTTCGGGGCAGCTTTTTGCGGGCTTTGTGCAGCGGGGTCAAGCCTTTCGATCTCCCCGAGCCGTGCTGGGAAATCGATGCCGATGTGCAGCCATGGCGACTGGCTACCGCGGCAGCCGGTCAATGGCGGTCATTGTCCAGCACGGGGCCCAGTAGGGGAATTCCCGAAATCCACTTGCCGATGCGCGAACGGTCCGATTCATCGGGCTCGGCTCTATCGGCGTTGGCAGGCGGAACAGGATCCGGAATCGATTCCGGCGGCACCGGATGATCTGTCTCAATGCGCGGGGCTGGCGGTGGCCTGACCGTAATCGGACGTGGCAAGGCGGGCGCAAGCGGCTGCACGACCGACTCCCGTGGAGCGACCGCCGGCGTTTGCGCCGGCGAAGCGAGTTCTTGCGGCACCTGACGCGTGGCCGGCACCACTGCGGCTTGCGGCTTCGCGGCTTCGGTCGGCCGTAACTCGGGCTTATGAGTCACGAGAGCTTGCCGGACTGCCTCAAGCCACTGCACGTCCGACACAGCGGCATCCCGCCGGACGGGTTCCGCGACAACAGGAGTTGCACCTTTCGCCGGCTGCTTGGCGGTCACTTGCGGTCGCGGCTCTGCTTTGCGGGTAGGTTCCTTCGGCGCGAGTTCGCTGCGTTGTACTTTCGGAACGACTGGCGCTGCGGCCGGCGTGGCCGCGTTTTCAGCGGCAAGCAGCGCCTTGAACGCTGCAGTGGCATCGGGATCGACCGCGGCGCAGGTCTTCTCGAATTCTTCGACGTCGCGGCGGACCAGGATGCGCCGGGCCGCGGCGTTTACACTCTTGTCGAGCAGCGCAATAATGCCGCTTCGCAAACTCTGGCACGTGGTCTCCGGGGAGAAATTAGCGCGGTAAAACGAGTAGGCGCTGGCGATACCGATTGGAATCGCGAGGAGCGAACCAACCATCTGGATTGCTGTTACGAACCGAGCAAGTTTTGACGCTCGCGGGGGCGGATAAATATTCGGGCGGGCAGGCGACGCATCATCCGCGTCCGTGCGAAACGGCGGATCGCGCCTGGCCACGAGCATGGGAAATCCCCGCAAAATGAGCTTGGTAGTTCCACAGACACTGGATCATCGCGGAAAAATTTGGCCGGGATTGGGGCGCAATCGGGGAATTCCTTCGCTATCGGATACTGAGCATGACGGGGAACCTAACCTCCATGCCGCAGCACCGAGACGAAAAATCCGTCTGTGTCCGTCGAGCGGGGAGTCATCAAGATACCCTCACCGGGCAAGCGCGCCGCCTTGCCGAACATGAAGGCGCGCTCGCCGAGCGCCTGACCCACTTCGGACGGCGCCTGTACTGAGAACCCGGAATGGCGCGCGAGGAATCCGCGGATCTGTCTGCCGTTTTCCTCATCGAGGACGGAGCACGTTATATAAGCGATACGCCCGCCGGGCTTTATCAACGCCACGGCCCGGTCCAGAACTTCGGATTGCTCTTTTTGGCGATGTTCAATGGCCCCCGGCCGCATCCGCCATTTGGCATCTGGATTGCGCCGCCAGGCGCCGGTACCTGTACAAGGCGCATCGATCAGTACAAGATCCATGCGTCCCATCAGATCGTCGATTTCCCCGCCGACAGATTTTGGCGTGCGCACTTGTACGTTGCGCGCACCCGATCGTTTCAATCGGCCATGGATGGGGGCGAGCCGCCTCTTGTCATCGTCGGTGGCAAAAATCTGACCCTTGTTCTGCATCATCGCTGCCATCGCCAAGGTCTTTCCGCCGGCCCCGGCGCAGAGATCGACCACCTGCTCTCCCGGCTTGGCAGCGGAAAGAAGCGCCGCCACCTGTGACCCTTCGTCCTGCACTTCGAGCAGGCCTTTGAGGAAGGCCGGCTCAGCATGAATTGTCGGGCTCTTCGCATCGGCCGGAATGCGAACGCGTAAGCCCCAAGGGGACCAGCGCGTCGGCTCGGGCTTCAGGTCTGATAAAATTGCGAGTGCGGCATCGCGCTCGCCTTTAAGTGTATTTGTCCTGAGGTCGAGCGGTGCACGCGATGCAAGCGCTTGGCCTTCTTCAACGCGCGCTTCACCGAAGGCACGCGCTAGATGCGCATCGAGCCATTGCGGGTAGTCGCCAGCCACATGGGCCGGAGCACTCGCGATATCGGCAGACTCAAGACGTTTGCGCTCGTCGCGGGTCAGCGCCTCGGGCGCATATCGCGAGCCGTCGGCAAGTTTCATGATCGCTTCAGTGTTGAGCCCGCGCGCGCGTTTGAGCATACCCAAGAGAATCGCCCGTGGCGTGTCAGCGCCCATGATAAACGCGCTCGAGGCTCGGCGCCGTAGCGCATCGTAAACCAGGCCAGCAATTGCGGCACGGTCGCCGGAGCCGGCAAAGCGATGAGTTATACCCCAGGCCCTGAGCGCATCGGCGGCTGGCCGGCGCTCTTTTTCGATGGCAGCGAAGACTTCGATCGCGGAGGCAAGTCGTGCCGCAGGCGTCATGGCAAGGCGAGTACGATACGCACGATGTAAATGACCCACATGATCAACAATACGAGTGCGCCCACACCATAGAACGCGCCACGAACGCCCACGTTGTTGCTGGTCACGTGCACCATGGCCTGCAGTATGCGCATCACGACAAAAATCCAGGCGAGAATAACGAAAAGCAGATCAGCATGACGAGTCATGATTTCGAGAATCGTCAGCACGTAAAACAGAACCGGCAGCTCGAACTGATTGGCGAATGCGTATCCGAACTGAGTAGCCCGCACCGGCCAGTTGGGCTCGCGCAGGGCGATATTCTCAAAGCGTGTCTCACCGCGCCTGAGCGTCGAAGTGCGGAGATACATCATGCCTCATCACGCCGAAAGTGAGCAGCACCTCGACGAACAACGGCAGCAGGACAAACCGAATGGACATAGGCCCGCCCTCATCCGTTCCCCAAAAGACGGATAACTATACACGGCTTGGATAGTTCGGGCTTTCACGGGTAATTGTCACGTCATGTACGTGGCTTTCACGGAGTCCCGCACCTGTGATGCGCACAAACTCTGCCTTGGCATGAAGCTCATCGAGATTTTTTGCCCCTACATACCCCATGGCGGCGCGAAGGCCTCCGGTCAGTTGATGCAACACGGTTACAGCCGCGCCCTTGTAAGGCACCTGGCCTTCAACGCCTTCCGGCACGAGCTTGAGTGTATCCTTGATATCTTGCTGGAAGTAGCGGTCGGCCGATCCGCGCGACATCGCGCCGACAGAGCCCATGCCTCGATAGGTCTTGTAGGAGCGTCCTTGATAGAGGAACACTTCGCCGGGCGTTTCGTCCGTGCCGGCGAGCAGCGAGCCAATCATGGCGCAGTCGGCGCCTGCGGAGATCGCTTTCGCGAGGTCACCAGAATACTTGACGCCACCATCGGCAATCACCGGCGTGCTGGTCGCTTTTGCCACATCCACACAGTCCATAATCGCAGTCAGTTGCGGCACGCCAACACCGGCTACCACTCGCGTCGTACAGATCGACCCGGGACCGATTCCGACCTTGATGGCGTCAGCACCGCAATCGATAAGTGCCTTGGCGCCTTCAACCGTCGCGATGTTTCCGGCCACGACCTGAACTTTATTTGACTGCCGTTTGATACGAGTCACCGCGTCCAGCACATATTTGGAATGCCCGTGCGCGGTGTCGACCACCACAACATCGACCCCTGCCGAGATCAGAGCCTCGGTACGGGCAAAGCCCTTGTCGCCGACCGTCGTGGCCGCGGCTACCCGCAGGCGGCCTTGCTCGTCCTTGCAGGCGTTCGGATTTGCTACTGCCTTTTCGATATCCTTCACCGTGATCAAGCCGACGCAGCGGTATTGGGCATCGACCACCAGCAGTTTCTCGATACGGTGCTGATGCAGCAGACGCTTGGCTTCGTCTTGGCTAACGCCCTCCCGTACTGTGATCAGCTTCTTCGTCATTAACTCAGAAACTTTCTGGCGCGGGTCCGTTGCGAAGCGCACATCGCGGTTTGTGAGGATGCCGACCAGTTTGCCCGGCCGCGCGTTGCCGGCGCTTTCGACCACCGGAATTCCGGAAATATGGTTGTCCTCCATCAGGTCGAGAGCTTGCTGAAGCGTCGCGTTGGGCTCGATGGTCAGCGGATTCACCACCATGCCGGATTCGAATTTCTTAACCTGGCGGACCTGAGCCGCTTGTTCGTATGGCTCCATATTGCGGTGAAGCACACCGATGCCGCCGGCCTGGGCCATGGCAATTGCCATTTGCGCTTCGGTCACCGTGTCCATGGCCGAGGCAATAATGGGTATATTGACGGGGATCGAATGCGTAATGCGGGAGCGGATATCGACGTCCGCGGGTAGTACCTCCGACAGGCCGGGCTTGATCAGCACGTCGTCGAATGTGAGCGCTTCGCGAGGACTTGCGTTGTTTTTTGTGGCCATCGCCAACTCCGTCTCGCCCGAAAGGCATCGGACCGGCAAGGGGTTAAAAATACCCCTTGCGAGGGATCTCTCGCCCTACCTCACGGCCCGCTTTTGGGTTGGCGTGGGTCGATAGCACGGGATGGCGCCGATTCCTAGGGCAATTACGGATAGCTGTGATGAACCCGTAAAGGGGAGGCAGCATTCCTTCTGCCCGTGCTTTACGCTTCAAGACGCGTGTTTTGATAACGCCCACGCCCCGGTAACCGTATCGTCCCGCTCATTATTGCGGCCGCCTCTTCATGGAAGACATGGATTCGAGTGATCGCGACTTCACTTTCGGCGATTGTAGCCGATATCCGCACCACTCTTGCGCTCAAGCTCGCGGTAACGTCATATCTATTGTCTCTGGCGATATTCATTCCGGCTAGCGGGTGAACTGCCGACCGCTTCGGCGCGCGCACGGTGTTCCGCGCAGCGATCGCGGTATTCGTCCTCGGCGCGATCGGTTGCGCGCTTTCGGGTTCGCTGCCAGACTTCGTCCGGTTGCCGCCAGAGACCCGGAGCGGAAATCGCTGACAGGCTTCCAACCCAGGCAGACCCCCGAACCAGTGCGCGGGCTAGGCCTTGGGCTCGGGGGCGCCGCGAAATCCCGTTGCTAACAGATACAGTTCAGCCGACTCCGAGCGGCTAGCCGGCGGCTTGACGTGTTTTACGCTTTTGTAGTCACGTTTCAGGGAAGTGAGAAACGCCGCCTCCGTTCCCCCTTGCAGTACCTTTGCGAGAAATGTGCCTCCGGGCGCAAGCAGATCGCGAGCAAAATCGGCAGCCGCTTCCGCCAAAGCCATAATCTTGAAATGGTCGGTGCGGGCGTGGCCGGTCGCATTGGCTGCCATGTCCGAGAGCACAACATCGGCAGGCCCACCCATTATTTCCTTAAGCTTGTCCGGTGTGGTGTCATCGAGGAAATCCAGTCTGACGAAGTTGACGCCCGGTATCGTCTCCATCGACAAGACGTCAATGGCGATCACTGTGCCCTGTCCAGGCGCACCCACGCGCTGAGCAGCAACCTGGCTCCAACCACCAGGAGCAGCGCCGAGGTCAATAACACGCGCGCCCTTTTTGAGGAAACGGGCCTTATCATCGATCTCGATCAGCTTGTATGCCGCCCGCGAGCGCATGCCTTCCCGCTTGGCGCGAGCGACGTAAGGATCGTTGAACTGACGCTCGAGCCAGAGACGAGACGATAGCGAGCGGCCTTTGCTACCCCTGACCCGAACTTTTTTTCGGCGCGGGCTGGACACGGTCACGACATCGCCGCCTGGTTGCCACCTCCCCAGGCGCCATCGTCGCGCATCATCTGCACCAGCATGCCTTCGCGCAGACCACGATCGGCGACGCGAAGACGCGAGCATGGGTATGCGCGCCGGATCGCCTCGAGGATCGCGCAACCGGCAAGTACCAGATCGGCACGCTCGGCGCCTATGCAAGGGCTGGCCACCCGCTCTTCGTAGCTCATCGCAAGCAGCTGTTCTATGACACGGTAGATTTGCTGAGCAGTCATCCAGCAACCGTCAACGCGGTTGCGATCGTAGCGTTTAAGATTGAGATGCACGCCAGCAATTGTCGTCACCGTACCCGACGTTCCGAGCATGTGAATGCCGTTTGTTCCGTCTCCACCGTGTTCGCGCACGAATGGCGTGACAAGAGAGGCGACGTCTTGCACCATCACCTCGTAACTTTCACGAGTGACAGTAATGCCGCCATAGCGCTCGGCCAGCGTCACGACGCCGTGCGGGATCGAGGTCCAACCGCGGATCTGCGGCAAGGGTGGTCCTCCGCGGCCCTTTTGCGAGCGAGCAAGCCGCACTATCTCAGACGAGCCGCCGCCGATATCGAACAAAATCGCGCCATTAGCCTCCGGATCGATCAACGGCGTGCAGCCAGTTGCAGCGAGCCGCGCTTCCGTCTCGCGATCGATGACTTCGAGCGAAAGGCCCAGTTCGTCCGCGACACGACTGAGAAATTGCACGCCGTTCTCGGCCGCGCGACAAGCTTCTGTCGCGATCAGGCGGGCGCGGGTCACGCCCTTGTTCTTCATCTTGTTGCGGCAAATGGCCAACGCTGCTATCGCGCGCGCAATGGCGGCGTCGCTCAAGCGCCCCGACGATGACACGCCTTCGCCCAGTCGAACGATGCGGGAAAATGCATCTACGACGCGAAAGCCTTCTCCGGCTGGACGCGCCACCAGCAGCCGGCAATTGTTGGTCCCGAGATCGAGCGCGGCATAGGTGGCACCGCCCCGGTCGCTGCCGAAGCCGACGTCAGGCCGTCTAGGCGACCGCCGACCCCACCTGGCGCGCGACAGCGGCGCCCGGTTGATAGCGGGGTCGAGGCCTGGGATCTCCCCGGCCTCGCCGCTCATGCAGTCAAACCTTCCTACCGCTCCGCCGGCCACCTTTTCGGCGCGTCACGGTTATAGCCATTTATTGTCGATCACGAAAAGTGTATCAGCGTCTCCGCTTCACGCAACCCTCCGTCCCGAATTCTATTTGTCCAGGCATTCGGCCTGTTTTATTGGACAACACGCCCAACCGAACCCCCGCCGAGATGGATTACCGAACCACCGAAACCGCCCTGTCGCTGACCAAATTCGCCATCGGCCAACCGGTGCCGCGAAGCGAAGATCCCAAATTAGTGCGCGGAGAAGGCCGCTACACGGACGATGTCAGCCGGCCCAGCCAAGCCTTTGCCGTCATGGTCCGCAGCCGTGAGGCCCACGGTGTGATCCGCTCGATTAAAACCAGCTCCGCAAAAGCGATGCCGGGTGTGCTCGCGGTCTATACCGCGGTCGATTTGTCGACTTACGGGCCGCTTAAATGCAATCTGCCGCTGAAGAACCGCGACGGTTCGCCAATTCGCTACACCCCGCGCCCTGCGCTCGCAGGCGACAAAGTACGTTTCGTCGGCGATCCGGTTGCCTGTGTCATCGCAGAAAGTGTCGCGCAGGCCAAGGACGCTGCCGAAGCGGTGACGGTCGATATTGAGCCGCTGAATCCAGTGCTCAAACCGGCTGACGCGGTGAAGCCGGGCGCGCCACTGGTGTTCGAGAACGTGCCGAACAACATCGCACTCGACTATCACTATGGCGATGCGGCCAAGGTCGCCGAAGCGTTTGCCAAGGCCAAGCATATCACGCGGCTGCACACCTCCAACCAGCGCATGGTTGTCAATGCCATGGAGCCGCGCGCGGCCATAGGCGAACACGAAGCGGCAACGGGCAAGTGGACACTCTATTCGTCGAGTCAGGGCGTCCATGGCATGAAAACGTCGCTGATGGATATTCTGAACGCACCCGCAGACAAGGTACGCGTTGTGACAGGCCAAGTCGGCGGCTCATTCGGCATGAAGGCTGCAGTATATCCGGAATATATCTGCATTCTGCACGCCGCGCGCGTGCTCGGCCGCCCGGTGAAATGGACTGACGAGCGCTCTGGCAGTTTCGTATCCGATCATCACGGGCGCGCGCACGACATGGTGATGGAGATTGCGTTCGACGAGAACGCGCACATCCTTGCGATGCGTCTCACCGGTTATGGCGACATGGGTGGTTACCTCGCCCAGTTTGGCCCATTGCTGCCGACCGGGAATCAGGTCAAGAATATCGCCAGCATTTACCGCACGCCGCTGATTGAAGTGGCAACCAAATGCGTTTTTACTAACACAAATTTCGTTTCAGCGTATCGCGGCGCGGGCCGGCCCGAAGGCAATTATTACGTGGAGCGTGCACTTGATCTCGCGGCCAGCGAGCTCGGCATAGACCGTATCGACCTGCGCAAGCGCAATATCATTCGAAAACGCGATCTGCCATTCAAAGCCGCCTCCGATATGATTTATGACTGCGGCGACTTTCTCGGCGTCCTCAAACAAGCGCTGGAGGCGGCTGATTACGCCGGCTTTAATAAGCGCAAGCGCGAAAGCAAGAAACGCGGCCTCTTGCGCGGGTTGGGCATTGGTTGCTATCTCGAAGTAACCGCGGCTCCCGGAAAAGAACTGGGTGCGATCCATTTCGAAGCCGAAGGCACAGTCACCATCATCACAGGCACGCTCGACTTTGGCATGGGTCACGCGACGACCTATGCACAGATCCTGACAGATCTGCTTGGTGTTCCATTCGAACGTATCCGTATGATCGAGGGCGACAGCGACCGCATGGCTTTCGGCGGAGGGAGCGGCGGGTCGCGTTCGGTGATGTTCGCCGGGATGGCACTGACGGAGTCGGCAGCAATTGTTATCGAACGCGGCAAACAGATTGCATCGCGTGTGCTAGAGGCATCAGCGAGCGACATCAAGTTCGACGCGGGTCGTTTTGTCATCGCCGGCACTGACCGTTCGATCGGCCTGCTTGAGCTGGCCTCGCGGTTGCACGACGGCCTCAAACTGCCGGAAGGCATCCCGGCCTCGCTCGACGTCGACCACATCGTGAAGGACCCCGTCCCCTCCGCTTTCCCTAATGGCTGCCATATCGCTGAGGTCGAGATTGACCCTGAAACCGGCGCCGCAAACGTCGTGCGCTATTCCGCGGTCAATGATCTCGGCACGGTCGTGAACCCGCTCCTCGTTGAAGGACAAATTCAAGGCGGGGTCGTGCAGGGGCTCGGTCAGGTATTGCTGGAGCAGGCAATTTACGATGCCGACGGGCAGCTAGTTACAGGCTCCTTCATGGATTATGCCATGCCTCGCGCGCACGATGCGCCGATGATCAAAGTGGTCAGTCATCCGGTACCAACGAAGAGCAATCCTTTGGGTGCCAAGGGCTGCGGCGAAGCGGGTACGTCGGGTGGTTTACCGTCGGTTTCGAATGCAGTGATTGACGCGCTGTCTGGCTACGGCATCAAGCATCTGGAAATGCCGATGACACCCGCGCGAATCTGGCAAGCGATTCAAGACGCCAAGGGCGGTCAATCGGCTTGAGGACAAATCTTTTGCCCTGGCCGGGCTTGTCCCGGCCATTCTCATTCACAAGAGGCGACACCTTGCCTGTCGCGGATGACCCAGAGCAGCGGCGTCTCCGATTCAACGTCGAGCGAATACGCTTTTCCGTTAACGGTCAGTGAGATCATAAAGCCCTCGCTCTTCCTTCACGGGCCGGGAACTAATCAGCTGCCGGCTTTTACTCACAAAGGTCTAACACTGCGGATAGCCGCTTCACTTCACACGCGCGCGCTTGTGTCGGGCGGATTTCTTAGGTGGTTTTAAGTAAGACAACTGCATACCTGGCCCACTCGAAATGCATTGCACTGGCAACGTTGCCCGAGGCATAGTCCGCCGCCCTACGGAGTTCTCACAGCATGACCCAAGCGGCTGACATTTTTCGCGTCAGCCGAACCTCCTACGTTCGAGTGGTGGGCGTAGTAAGTGCGGCACATTTTGTCTCGCACTACTACATTATTTTACTGGCGCCCCTGCTGCCCTTCGTGCGTGCGGACTACGACGCGAGTTACACCGAGATCGGGCTGGCGTTTGCCGCATTCAATATCGTGTCAGCAGTGGGCCAGACACCGGCGGGATTTCTGGTCGACCGGATCGGGGCGCGCGCCTTGCTGGTCGCCGGTCTCCTGACGGGGGCTGGGGCTTTCATCGTCGCAGGCCTTGTCGATTCCTTTTGGGTGATGGTTGCGATGTTCGCCGTCGCCGGTGTCGGCAACACCGTCTATCATCCGGCCGACTATGCACTGCTCTCGCAACACGTGCCCTCCGATCGCATCGGACAGGCGTTCTCGGTGCATACTTTCGCAGGCATGCTTGGTTCAGCCGTCGCGCCTGCGAGCTTGCTCGTTATGCAAGCCCAATGGGGCTGGCGCGGCGCCTTCGTTGGCGCTGGCGCACTGGGCATTGCAGTCGCAGCAGTGCTTTTAGCAACGCGCGACAACGCGGCCCTTCGGCCAAAGTCCGTCTCAACTCGCGCCAATTCGGACCATGCAATGGGCGGCTGGCGTTTGTTGTTATCAGCACCAATTCTGCTCAATCTTGTCTTCTTCGTGCTGCTCGCGATGATAAGCGCCGGACTTTATAACTACTCTATAGTCGCGCTCGGTGCGCTTTACGGAACTCCGGTCACAACCGCAAATGCAGCATTGTC
>DATFXJ010000183.1:0-5839 GCA_035315965.1 Pseudolabrys sp. | reverse complement strand
GGAATCTCCGTCCAATGTCCGCTTTACCCCGAAAGCGGACATTCGGCGATGCAAAACACATGTCCGCTAAGGGCCAGAAGCGGGCATCGCTTTCTATTCAATCACCTCGTCGGCGCGGGGCCATGTCCCTCGGTCAACGCGGCTTCTTCCAACTCGGTCATGCCAACATGACAGCAGGCACGCCCGCTAAGTGCCATAAGCGGACATTTGGTCGAGCCGCACTCACTCAGCCCCCTCGGCGCTTAGGCCTGCAGCGTACTTTGGTCGTCCTGTCAGTTTAAAAGAGGGCGGAGTTATTTCATTCCGCCCCTTTTGAACGTCACCAGTAGTGGCGGCGCCAATAGCGGTGGCGCCAATAGTACGGCCGCGGGGCGTACGCGTAACCGTAATAGCCATAGTAGTAATTTGGTCGCCACCAGCACCGGCCGTAGGGGCCGCATACCCAACGCACTTGCTGCGCATTTGTCGCAACATTTGTTGCAACTGGTGCAATTGGCATTGCGGAAACGGCGGTGGTTTTAAAGGCGCAGCAAAGGACAGCGCCCGCAAAAATCAGCTTGAGTTTGCTCATGAGCATTCCTCCGTAGGCGCGCCCTTGATGTACTACACTACGGAAATTTTTGACGGCACTTCGTCAATTCACTTAACTTTCATTCAGACAGCAAAATATTTTTTAGCGCAGCCTCGGATATCCGCGTAAAGCATTACGACAATGTCATCTAGATGAATGGCAACAAACAGATTCACTCAACCTCCCTTCACATCGGGCGGCGTACAAATAGTCACATGATCGTTAGGGCTGGTCCCAACTAACCAAAGCCCCGAAAGGAAGAATGAATATGAACAGGAAAATCGCGGCCGTTCTGCTCGCGGCCACCATGCTGACCACGCCCGCATTCGCGGCCAGCGTCGCCAGTTCTCCTAATACGCCCACCGCGCGGACGGTGACGACCGACAAGGTCACCAAAACGTCGGACAAGGGTGTAAAAAAACACCGAGTTCACGCGCGCACATCGCATGGTCAAAGGGCCCACCATGCTAAGCATGCGAAATCGAATCGGGTGAATCATGCCAATAAGATCTCGAAGAAAGGCCTGACGTCTGCTCGTGCTAATAGCCACACGAAGACCGTTGCTACCGACCGCGTGAAAACTCCAGTCAAGAATTGAACTTGGCTTGAAGGAGCACAGCGTGGACCCGCAGTCTGCGCTGTGTTTTCCTTTAGATCGGAATAACTTTCCATACCATGTCCGCTTTACCCCCGAAACGGACAGTCAGGAACGCGATTGAAATGTCCGCAAAGGACCAATAGCGGACATCCGTTTGACTAATCGATGACCTGGTCAGAACGGCAAGCACCGCATGCGGAATTGTGAAGCCCAACGCCCTGGCGGTTTTAGGTTGACCAGCAGTTCATATTTTCGTCGGTGCTCGGCTGGCTTCTCGCGAGAAGCGCGCATTCATGGCGGGCTGTTCAAGCTCGGCTTCGAAGTCGCCTAGTTACGTCGCAATCGGGATTGCATCTACGGCACCATCGTCACGCGCCGGTTTGCGTGCCATGGCATCCGGGACGAGCCCATCGCACCAGCCTCGCCTTGGCAGAATGGCTTCGCTGAAACGGCTGATCGGATCGATCCGGCGCGAGTGCCTGGATCATTTCGTTGTCTGAGGCAGAAATACATCTGCGTCGGATCTTGCGACACAACGACATCAGAACGCACTGGTCGCTGGACAAAGATACACAAGCCTTTCATCCCAGTCAGCGTACCGGAATCATCGCGATCCTTTCATCACCATTACGTCCGGATTTAGGTTTTCGGTACACTCAGGTGACGGCCCTGCTCACGGGAACCGCGTATCGCTCGACACCGCCCACCAAATGCTACTTCCCTGCACTCGCCTCAACCACAATCGTACCGGTCATGTGCGGATGCAAGGCACAAAAATATGGATAGGTGCCCAGTGTCGCGAATGTAAACGAGAATTTGTCGTCGGTGTCGAGCGCTTTTGAGCGGAAGGCTTGGGTTTGCGAAACTACCGCATGCGGAATATCGTCGTGATTGACCCAGATGACGGTATCGCCGGCCTTCACCGTAATCTGCTGCGGGTTGAAGGTGAAGTTGTCGATCTTCACCTCAGTGTCCGCCGCCCGGACCGGGCCCACCGCAGTCGCAACGGCGACAAGCAGGTTAATCGCGCCGATCGCGAGCGTTCTTAATGTCATCATGCGCGCTCAGTTCTGCAATGCGCGCTCAGCTCTTCAGCGGCGTATCGACAATGGCGAGCCGCTGCTCGCCCGGCTTGAACGTTACGCTGGCGGTGCCGAGCAGCGTGCGTAGCTTGTCCTCCGGTACCTTCATCGGGCCGGCCGATGGCGCGCTGCCCGGCGCCGGCTGCGGGAAAGCGGTCGAGCGCGCGGTGTGGAAGGTGACATTGCCTTCAACCTTCTGCATCACCTGATGGATGTGGCCGTTGAGTACGGTCACCGAGCCGAAGCGTTTCATGTAGGCGAGCGCGCGACCGCTGTCCTCGGTGCCCCAGCCCCACTCCGGATAGACCGTCCACAGCGGGATATGCGCGAACACCACGATCGGCGTCGACGCCGAGCGGCCTTTGAGATCATCCTCGATCCATTCGAGTTGCTCTTCGCCGAGACTACCCATGCCACCGCCCTTGAGATTGGCGACATTGACGAGACCGATGAAGTGCACGCCATCGGCATCGAAGCTATAATAACCTGGACCTTGGGTGCCACGGCCGTAGCGTTCCTTGTAGAGCTTGATCTCGGGGTCGATGAGGTCGTGCTCGCCTGGCACATAGTGCACGTCGAGCCGTGCATCAGAAATGATTTTCTCGGCGTCGTCGAATTCCGAATCCTTGGACAGATGCGTGATGTCGCCGGTGTGGATCATGAAGGCCGGTTTTACCGGCAAAGCCTTGATGCGGCCGATTGCCTCCTCTAGCGTGCCCTTGGCGTTGGGGTTGGCGGGCTTGTCGAAGCCCATATGGCTGTCGCTGATCTGCAGGAAGGTGAGGCCGGAAGCCTGCTTCGCTATCGCCTGATCGATCAGGCCGAGTGAGTGCGGCACCCCACCGCTGATGGTCCACAACACCCCGGTACCCACCCAGGTCATGCATTCGAGGACCCTGCGGCGGCTGACGCCGTTATCGTGGTCTGTCATCGTCGTCTCCCGTGACAATTGAAGCCGTTACCACTAGACCGAGCGGAGGGGCGATTTATTCCCGACGGTGCCGTCATATCGGTCTATTTCGGGTCGAAAAGTATTTTATCCGGCCAAAAACATAATCATCGCCGGATGCGGCTTTCGGTACGCACAGGTAGTTCTGAATATCCCACTACACCGGAGTTATGCCCCTTAGGGCAATTTCTTTGCCATCCATGCTGGCTCAAAATAGCTGAGAGAACCACCACAGGGGGCGGCGAATTTTTGCGACTACTTTTCACGGGTGAACCAAAATTTCTTCGCATCGTAGGAGGTTGAAGATGAATCCGACTGTCCGTCATTGAACACCAACCGCCGCGGGAGACTGAGGATGATCCTCGTAATTTTCGGCGCTGTCGCAACCGTTATTGCTTTGGTCTTCGATCTCCAGCCGGTGGCAGCATACGAGTATCCTTGGTGCGCTGTGATCGGGTCGACAAAGGTGCCGTGTATTGGGACGCCAATACAGCTCGATCGAACAATGCCGGCCGAATGTGTTGGCGGGCAATCGCGGCTTCTGCAATTTGAACCCTATTTCTTTTCGTACGGCGTCGCGACAAATCAACGTAACCGTAAGCATCGCGCTCGCTCGCAGTAGGCGCTCGCAATCACATTTTAACGAAGCTGCTCTGAATCTGCTCTGGCTCAAAGCGGGACATCACTCAGACCCCACAGCGAGGAATTTGATGCAGTTCGTCAGTGATTATATGAAAGCTATAGACTTCATTGCTTTGGCGGCGCTCGTCGTTATCGCTGCCGCTTCATTCTATCGCCGAGGGACCATATGGCTCATGATTGCAGCAATTGTCATTGCTATTTGGGGTGCAAGTCGGTTGTTTGGTCTCTTTTGACGGATCTTTAGCCGCTAAAGCGCGATCGGAGGTGTGATGAAATTGTATGATTGTATAACCGCCCCTAGTCCACGACGTGTACGCATTTTTCTCGCGGAAAAGGGGATCAGCGTGCCGACGGTACAGGTCGATTTGCGCAATGGCGAGCAGTTCACTCCCGCGTTTCGTGCGATCAATCCTGATTGCATGGTGCCGGTTTTGGAGCTCGACAATGGCACAAAGATCGCAGACATCCTTGCCATCTGCCGGTATTTCGAGGAACTCCATCCCGACCCGCCACTGATGGGACGCAACGCCGAGGAGCGAGCGATAATAGGATCTTGGCTGCACCGCATTGAGTGGGACGGCTTTCACGCCGGAATGGAGGCTTTTCGCAACTCTACACCGGGGTTTAAGGGGCGTGCTCTTCCCGGACCAGAGCCCTACGAACAGATCCCTGCGCTCGCCGAGCGTGGGCGCGCGCGTATCCAGCATTTCTTTGAGTGGCTCAATGCGCGGCTTGCCGAGCACGAATTTGTTTGCGGCCCTCGCTTTACCGTTGCCGACATCAGTGGAATGGTCGCCGTCGATTTTGCGGGCTGGGCGAAGCTCAAACCACCCGAGCATATGGCGCATTTGCGGCGTTGGCATACCTTGGTGTCAGCCCGCCCCAGCGCGAAGGCCTGATGAAAACTTCGTTTCTATCGAAATGTCCGCTATTGGCCCAAAGCGGACATCTGGCCATTTCTTGCTACGGGCAGCGGAAAGGCGCGCGCTGGTGGGCAAGATCAGCCGGAGCAGGATACGGCAATTCGAAGCCTTATCCGCATTGTTTAGCTGAGAGAATCGCGCACATTAGCCGATCAGCGCGATAGCACAGCCTCTGTGACCCAAGCGGGCCGCTAATTGTTAGACGAGTAATCGTCAGGACCTGCGACAACGGGCAGCCTTTCGATCGATCTGAGGCCGGGGCGCCTGCGCCAGTGGATTTCGGAGGGGTCTACTGCCAGCCGTAGCTTTGGCCAACGCGTGAATAGCGCTTGTAGGGCACATATGCCTTCGATCCGCGCCAACTGATGGCCTAGACAGAAGTGGATGCCGGTCCCGAATGAGATATGGCGGTTCGGTCGTCGTTGAAGATCGAGCCGTTCAGGATGCTCGTTCGCTTCCGGATCCACGTTAGCTGCAACCAGCATAGCCATGATCCTGTCGCCCTTCTTCAACCGGACGCCCCCGAGGTTAAGGTCCTTCCTTACAAAGCGCGGCTTTGTAAATTGCACCGGCGAGACGAAGCGAAGAAACTCTTCGACCGCCAGGTTCGCCCGGCTCCAGTCCTCCGCGAGCCAATCGCGCAACGCGGGGTTCTTTAAGAGTTCGTAAGCGGATCCGCTGATTAGATGGGTCGTGGTTTCCGAGCCCGCACCCAGCAACAGAAACACCATGGACACCATTTCGTTGGCAGTAATGCACCCCTTTTTTGTTTCGACGTGCACAAGCTCTGCGATTAGGCCTTCGCCGCCCTGTCCGCGGGCGAACCGCAATCGCTCTTCCAGATAGCGTTTCATAGGCGCGAGGCTTCCGATCATGCGCAGAAAGCTAATGGGGCCGGAGAGCCGAGCGACGGTGTTCGCCCAAGCCAGAAACCTGGGTCGGTCAACTAGCGGCAGGCCGAGCAGTTCGCAGATAACGGAAAGCGGAAGCGTTCGCGCATATCGCTGAACGAGGTCAGCCGGGCTTCCCTCCGCGAATAGCTCGCCGGCGAGATCGTCAGCGATCGCTCGAATA
>DATFXJ010000182.1:0-5172 GCA_035315965.1 Pseudolabrys sp. | reverse complement strand
GACAATTTGCTTGTTGAGCGCCGGCGGCGTGGCTTGATCGAACTCGCCGCAAACGACCAGAGTCGGCACCTTCAGATGATGCAGCAACGGTACCAGGTCGGCTTCCTGCAAAATTTTGCAGGCGGCCTGAAAAGCTTTTGGGTCGATTTCAAGCAAGATTTTTTTGCACTCCTCGATTTTTTCCGGATGCGCGGCGAGATAAGCGGGCGAGAACACCCGCTTCGCCGCGATCTCGGCGATGCTGCCGACGCCGCCGTCGGCAACTTTTTGCGCCATTGCCGCGAAGGCTTCCCGACCCTGCGGAGGAAATGCCGCAGCGGCGTCGCTGATGACAAGTTTGGAAATGCGTTCCGGATGCGCGAGTGCGAAGGCGAGCGCGACGGAACCGCCAAAGCCATTGCCTATCAGTACGCAATCCTTGCCGATGCCGAACTCATCGAAACCATCTTCGATAACTGCAACATAAGCATCCATCAACGCGAGCATTGCCGGCTGCGAACCGTGGAAGCCCGGTAAATTAAACAGCGTGACGCGGTTCTTGGCCGCAAGCGCCGGTAATACCGGATCGAAAGCATGGCGGTCGGCGAGCAGCGAATGCAACAAGACCAGGTCCCGGCCACCGCCCGTTCGCACTGCAGTGAGCGCGCCGCGTCCGGCGCTTAGCTGCTGCATTTGCATGAAGCCCTCTTGCATCGGTCCTATTCCTAAGACAAGTCGCAAAATGATGAGCAGCGTCCCGCCGATACAGCGCAATCGATAATGCAGAACCTCGCCTTACTTTCCATACTGTGCAAAATTACGACGAGACAAGTCGGACGGTACCGCTCGAACGGGGCGCGGTAAGGCCAAAAAAGCTGAAAAACCAGCGAGGAAACACATGTTTCAATCACGACTGGCGGTTTTCCCGCCGACCGCAGGAATCACTACCGCAGTTGTTCTGCTTGTCCTTGATTGGCTACGCCGCAAGCGAGAGGAGCCGACCGAGGTCGCAGCGACGCCTTACTAGCAGTTGTTAGTCCCCTTCTCGCCAAATCCCGAGCGCTTCTTGCGCCGGCCGGTCTGAGATCGAGAACAACACAACATCGCCGGCAGTGACGTTGTGCGAATACCGCTTCCACGGCGGAACGACAAAAACGTCGTTGACGGCCCATTCGAATGGCTTGCCATCAATGATGGTTGTGCCTTGCCCTTCGGCCACCGCGAAGATGGTCCCGTCAGTGGACCGGTAGGGATCGCCCTTGAAGCCCTTTGGCAGCAGCGCGAGACACGCGCCCATGGTTGGCAGCACCGGGCCACCGTTGATCGGATTTGCATAGTGGACACGCGCACCGTGGCGCTTGTCGATGTCGCCCGTCGATTTCAGCCGGTCCAAGATCGGTCGCATCTTGGCATAAGGATAATTGATTACCGGCGAGCGGTTGAGATGTATCGGCGCGCCGTCAGGGAGCACGCCGGTGGCATAACGCTCGAAAGAATCGCCGTCCTGATGATTGACGTTTTGCATCTTCTCGCCGAAGTGCGAGGCGAACGATGTCTGGAAATGGTTGATCGTCGGCATGTCGAGTACGTCGAGCCACATCACCGGTTCCTTGCCCGGGTTGCCGTGATCGTGCGGCGCCCAGTTGGCCGTAATGATGAAATCACCGTGTTCCATCTGCGCCTTCTCGCCCTCGACTGCTGTATAAGCGCCCTTGCCTTTGAGCACGAAGCGAATGGCGGAAGCGACATGTTGGTGCGCGTCGGCAATCTCGCCGGGTAGAATTAGCTGGATGCCTGCGAACAGCGAATTGGTGATGCGTGATTTTCCGGGCTCGCCCGGATTTTCTAATACCAACACGCGGCGCTCGGCCTCCTCGGCGGTAATAACGTCGCCGGCCTCGAGCATCAGCTTCTCGACCTCGGGAAACTTCCACAGCGCCGGGAGCATCTGCGTCCTTGGCTCGGGCGTCACAAGGCCCTTAAGCACTTCCCACAGCGGCGCCAGGTGATATTTGGAAATCTTGTCGTAGTAGGCCTGTCGCGCGCCTGTAATATTGTGCTTGGAACCGGGAGTGTCGATCGCAAGCGTCATCGTGTGCTCCTTCCCACAGATTTGTCGATTTGAGGCTTCTATAGCCGATTTTGCCGTCAGAACCCAACCGGGCCACGGCTGCGCGCCCCACTAGCTAGTTATTGACCGATCCGCCGTCCACCACGATCGACTGGCCGGTCACGAAATCGCTGTCGCTTGAAGCCAGGAATACGAGTGCGCCGAGCAGATCTTCCGGGTAAGCGTCGCGCTTGAAGGCTCGACTATTGCGCACATGCACGCGTTCCTCTTCGACGTGGGTGATATTTTCGAGCCCGGTATCGCTGAGTATATACCCCGGCGAGAGCGAATTGACCGCGATGCCGTATTCGCCTAGCTCGCGCGATAAAGACCGCGTGAAGGCAAGCATCGCACCCTTGGATGTGACATAGGGAAGCATCCGTGGAACGCCCTTGTATGCTGCTCCGCTTGCGATGTTGATGATCTTTCCGGTGCGCCGTTCCATCATGTGCGGGGCGACGTGCTTAACCATCAGAAACGGTCCGCGTATGTTGATTGCCATCACTCGATCCCACGTCTCTCCGTCCCACTCGACGAAATTACGCGGCTTGAGCTTGGCATAGAGCGCGGCATTGTTCACCAGTATGTCGATCTGACCGAAGCGATCGAGGGTTTGGCTGACGACCCGCTGCACCTGTTTCTCATCGCTCACATCGAACTTGGTAGCCGCTACCGAATTCGCGCCATGACGTCCCGAAATCTCCTCTGCAAGCTCACTTCCATCGGCAATGTCGGCAATCATCACGCGCGCACCTTCGTTCGCGAGTGCCTGCGAGTAGTGCCGGCCGATCCCCTTGGCACCACCCGTGACGATCGCGATTTTGCCAACGAGCCTCGGCATTACTTTCTCCCGGATATGGAGTACGGCCTTGTAGTGGCCGCTCGTCAATTTGTACATTCTTGCAACGGGAAAAAGCTCACGACAAGCGAGCGCGAGGAAGTTCATGGTGCGCGATACTGCAGACCGCCTGGCAATCCGGGCGCTGATCGAGAATTGGGCGCTTTGGCGCGACGCCCGCATGTGGGACCGTTTCCGTACTGTTTGGCACAAAGATGGACAGATGTGGGCGACCTGGTTTCAGGGCCCCTACGAAGAATTCATCCGCGTTAGCCAGGAAGGTTACGATCGCGGCGTGCGTATCATGCTAGGGGGCATGAGCATCGATATCAAAGGCAAGCGTGCAATCGCACAAACCAAGATGACAATCTCGCAACGAGCCGCTGTCGAAGGTGTGGTTTGCGATGTGGTCTGCACTGGCCGCTTCTACGATTTTCTGGAAAAACGAAAAGGCAAATGGGGCATTGTGTTGCGCCGTCTCGCCTACGAGAAGGACCGACTCGATCCGGTCGATCCTTCGGCAACGCTCAAGCTTGACCAGACCCTGCTGGCGCAATTTCCGGAGGGTTACCGTCACCTCGCCTACCTGCAGACCAAAATCGGCTACAAAGTTAAACGCAACATGCCTGGCCTCGACGGCCCCGATCTCGACGCCCTCTATACCAAAGGCGAAGCCTGGCTCAAGGGCAGAAAACTATAGCGATCCATGTCAGGGTTGGCTGACCTGCCCAGAAGTGCAATTTTCATCACAGGTGGTCGCACGAAAGGAAACCACCGGGGGACACCATGTCGCTTTCCGACAAATTCAACATGCTCAACGAGTTCAACATTTTGCGCATCATCTGTGCCGTCTTCTTCATTCCTCACATCATCGGCAAGATCACAGTGCCGGCCACACTCGAATTTTTCGTCAAGGCGGGCTTCAAGCCACCCGCAACCTGGATGTATATCGCCGGGACTATCGAAACTTTTCTCTGCATCGGATTGTTTTTTGGCATCTACTTGCAGTATGTCGCTTTTGTCGCCTTCATCCATTTGCTGGTTGCAGGCGCTGCCACCTACAAAGTCACCAAAAGCTGGATCTGGGTGATAGGCGGAATCGAATATTGCATTTTTTGGGCGATCTGCTGTTTGGTGGTCGCCATGCACGCCTACCATGCCGGTATTTGAATTTTCCGCACTGAAAGGAATTCCTCCCGATGGCTAGCGTTCTGTTCTCTCCTATTACCATGCGTGGTTTGACCCTGCCGAACCGGATCGCGGTTTCACCGATGTGCCAATACAATTCCAACAACGGCTTGGCCAATGATTGGCACCTGATGCACCTTGGCAACATGTCGCTTGGTTGCGCCGGGCTGGTGATGTGGGAGATGACCAATGTCAACCCACAGGGCCGCATCTCGCCAAAATGCGCCGGCATGTGGTCGGATGAAAATGAGGCCGCGCTCAAGCGGGTGCATGATTTCTGCCGCCAGTATGGTGTCGCGAAACTTGGCGTGCAACTCGCGCATGCCGGCCGCAAAGGGCCTACCACGCCGCCGGTAGCCGGTGGAAAGCCGATCCTGACTAGGAAGAAGGTGGCTGGACGCCGGAAGCGCCGTCGCCGATCCCTTACGACACTGGCTGGGCTGTGCCACATGCAATGACCAAAGAAGACATCAAACGGTGCTTTCGCGAATTCGCGGAGGCGGCCAAGCGTGTCGATCGCATCGGCTATGATGTGATCGAATTACACGGCGCTCACGGCTATCTGGCGCATCAATTCAGTCGCCGCTCTCGAACCAGCGCATCGATGAATACGGCGGATCACTTCAAAACCGCATGCGCTTCGCGATCGAGATGTACGAGGCGGTGCGGGCTGTATGGCCTGAGCAAAAGTCGCTCGGCATGCGCGTCTCCGCGACTGACTGGGTCGACGATGGCTGGACGCCAGAGGAAACCGTAATCCTGGCGAAGGAACTCAAAAAACGCGGCATGGATTACATGGACGTGTCCAGTGGTGGGCTTGATCCACGGCAGAAGATTCCGCTCGCGCCCGGCTATCAAGCACCATTCGCCGAGAAGGTGAAGAAGGAAAGCGGAATCACGACCATGACCGTCGGTCTGATCGCGGGTTACCAGCAGGCAGAGGATATTGTTGCCTCCGGCAAGGCGGACATGATCTGCCTCGCGCGCGGCGCAATGTGGGATCCGCGATGGGCCTGGCACGCGGCTGAGGAACTGGGCGCCGAAACACCCTACGCGC
>DATFXJ010000181.1:0-16836 GCA_035315965.1 Pseudolabrys sp. | reverse complement strand
CGGGCTCAATTTCCTCTGCCTCCGATTTGCAAATTGGACATATCACCATCGCCAACTTCCCTGATGTGGTGCCGCACATAACTATACGCCTGTCCGGCTCGGACAGCGCCATTCGATCATCAATACATGCCTGCCGAGGCGGTCACAGGCGCTCCGTGAGGCGTCTCAAGGCGTTTTGACGTGTCGACGCTGGCGGGTTGTTCACAAGCGCCCGAAGCGTCGAAATTTGCAAAGTGATGCCTTAAGTGATGTCTTCGCGTCGATTAGACACGCGCTAATTCAAAAAGTGGTTTGTTTTACTGGCGGTCCCGAGAGGAGTCGAACCTCCGACCTTCGGTTTAGGAAACCGCTGCGGGACCGTCACGCGGCGAGCCCCACGCGACCTGCTACCATTTTGCTACCCAACTGCTGGGGACGAAGCAGGATAAGGCAGCATCAGGCAAATGGCCGATGCTCGAAAAAGCCAATTTATTAAGATGTATCGGTGCGCGATGGTGCGCGACGGTATCGCCACTGCCGAATTATGATTCCGCTGCTCTAACCATCTGAGCTACCCCGCCTTTCCGAAAGCAAAGCGCCGTAATGAGCGCGATATAGGAAGTGGCGACAAATACTGTCAAGCAAGCGGGTCCAACCAGTTCCGGCACAATCGCTTCGGCCGTATGGATTGGTCGCCACCCGGGCTCCACGGCGGCCGGACGACCGGCATCAACCACCCAGCGGGGTCGGTTGTCTGATTTCCGGGTCGAAATGCTGATGGCGGACAGATCGCGTCACCGGAGCGCGCCAGCTTGTCACTCAAATTTCCGGCACGTCGTGTTGCTGCGGATCGATCTCACTGACCTTCCCCATAGTGTTGGCGTATCCGAATGTGCGCAGTCCCTCGGCTCGAACTGCTCTATCGTGGTGCTACCGGCACCTTTGTCGCAGGCGGAGCCTTCGCTACCGGTGGAAGCAGCACCGCAATCGTCAAAGCGAGATTGCACCCACAGACCATCGCGCGCTCGCTTTCGGCGTGTGCACACGCCGAAAGGATAACGACTGGGCTGGAGCCCGACTTCATCTAGTGGTGGTCAGCCAGGCGCTCGAAACGAATCAACGAAAAATGGCCGAGCGGCGGCATCGGCCGATGCTCGACCAACCGCACGCCGCCATGACGTTGAGCCCAATCGGCTAGGCGGCCAAAACGGAATTCCGGCCTCCAGCCGAGTCTTCGCGCGATCGGCGCAAAACAGACCTCGAAGACCCGACGCGGGCCCGCCTCCGCGCCGATGTGGTTGACGAGCACAATCTCGCCGCCCGGCCGGGTCACGCGCGCGAATTCATCGAGCGTGGCTTCAGGTTTTGGCACGGCAGTGATGACAAATTGCGCGACCACAACGTCAAAGGAGCGATCGGGCAAAGCCATCCGCTCGGCATCCATGACCGCCAGCGTCTCGACGTTACTGAGCCCGTGTTCGGTGACGCGCTCATGTGCCTTCCGTAACATCGGCTCAGACAGGTCGACGCCTACTAGTCGGTTTTGTCGAGCATAGTCGGGAAGCGAAATGCCGGTGCCGACACCAACTTCGAGTATGCGCCCACCGGCCGATCCGCATGCTTCCTCAGCGGCCATGATCGCCGCGCGTCGACCGGATTCGAATACTGCGCCGAACACAAGATCATAGACGGGCGCCCATCGCGCATAGGCACGTTCGACGCTTGATTTGTCGATATCGCCCCTCATGCGGCCGAACTTAACCGCGGATCGCGGACGCTGCTATTGGCTCATCACCAGCGCGCCGATCGTCGGACTCGACCGCACTCTTGATAAAACCGCCACCGAGAACGCGCGCCTGGCCTTCACCGGCATCGTAGAACACGCAGGCTTGACCGGGCGATACGCCGTGTTCGCCGTCCATCAGCTCGACTTCGCACCCGTTGGCGCCATATCGCAGCCATGCCGCTTGCGGCGGGCGCGTTGAGCGGACTTTCACGAATATCTCGCGACGATCATCGGCAAGCGCCTCATCGATCGAGCCATCGCCAATCCAATTGACGTCACGAAGCACGATCCGGCTCATGCGTAGCGCCTCACGTGGACCGACCACGACGCGGCGGCGCTGAGCGTCGAGGCGCACCACATACAGGGGCGCACCCGTAGCAACACCGAGACCCCGACGCTGTCCCACCGTGAAATGAATAATTCCGGAGTGCTCGCCAAGCACATTCCCGTTGAGATCGACGATATCGCCAGTTTCCGCTGCCCCCGGCTTGAGTCGCTCAATTATTTCCGCATAGTGGCCCGTCGGCACAAAGCAAATGTCCTGACTGTCGTGTTTGTCGGCAACGGCCAGTCCGAAACGGCGGGCGAGCTCTCGAGTCTCCGTCTTGGTCCGCTCGCCGAGCGGGAAGCGGAGAATGTCGAGCTGTTCGCGCGTCGTGCCGAAAAGGAAATAGCTTTGGTCTCGTTCCTCCTCCCGCGCCCGATAAAGAGCGCGCCCACCTCGGGGTGACGGCCGCGAAGCCACATAATGGCCGGTTGCGAGGACCTCGGCGCCCAGTTGCCGCGCAGTAATAAGCAGATCGTGAAACTTGATCGAGATATTGCAGTCGACGCAGGGCACCGGCGTTTCGCCATGGATGTAGCTATCGGCGAAGCGGTCGATTACCGCTTCCTTGAAGCGACTCTCGTAGTCGAGCACGTAGTGCGGAATGCCAATGCGTTCCGCAACGCTACGCGCGTCATAAATGTCCTGGCCCGCGCAGCAGGCTCCTTTGCGGTGGGTAGCCGCGCCGTAGTCGTAAAGCTGCAGCGTCACCCCGACCACGTCGTAGCCTTCCGCCTTCAGCAAAGCGGCTGTGACTGATGAATCGACGCCGCCCGACATGGCAACGACGACGCGAGTATCTGCAGGTCGGCGTTCGAGATCGAGGCTGTTGGACATGACATTTTTTACCATAGATGGCGATGGAACAGGCGCAATGCGAGGCCACGAGCCCGGCAAATTTTGCCGCCCAGCTATCGGCGCTGCCGGGACGCGCGTTCGAGTTACCTACGAAATAATCTACAAAGAGCTGTATGGAAACGGGAATTTAGCATTTGGCCTGACGATTGTAGGCAGACAACCGGGGATCCGAGGATGCCAATATGCTCCAAGTTGCGTCCGATACGAATGTATATTGATTTCCATAGCCCTGCCCGGCCGCGTCACCCTGCGTCCGGCCCCAGCCATAAGCGGCCTCACCGTGCAAAGACTGCCCGCCACATTCGCCATGCTTAGGCAAATTTTAAGCCGCGGCTTGTAGCTTTTCCGCAGTATCTGTCAGTCGAGTCTTGTTTTGTAAGAGTGTACCAATGAATGAACCCCATCGCCCGAGGGTCAAATATGTCATCGGGCCTGATGGTAGTCCGCTGACCATTGCGGACTTGCCGCCGCCAACGACCAAACGCTGGGTCATCCGCCGAAAGGCTGAAGTGGTTGCCGCAGTGCGTGGCGGCCTTTTGTCTCTCGAGGAAGCCTGCGCACGCTATACGCTGACTGTCGAGGAATTCCTTTCGTGGCAGTACTCGATTGACCAGCACGGCCTCGCCGGGCTGCGCACGACGCGCATCCAACAGTACCGCCAATAGCACTGCTACTCGGTGGGATCGCCGACCCGGGGTCGGCGATTTTCATTTGCATTGCCGCCAGTCCCATCTGCCTTTCGTCGGGAATTAACTGGACCCTAACCTTAAACTGGGCAAATCTTGCAGGCTAAGAGCGCACTCCCCGAATGAAAGCGACGGCCAAATATCTATTCGACGAGGATTTCGCCTCAGGCGAAAAGCCGACGACTACAATGGCACGAGAGCCGGCGGGCGGACGTCCAATCGCAAAGTTGCGGCGGCCTTGCCACCATCGGCGACGTCCTTGCCCGACTCGATGGCGCTGGCGTCGACCGCATCCTTTCGCCAAGGCCGCGCGGCGTGACCAAGCCCGATCTTGAGGCCCATGCCGCGATGGTGACCGAACAAGTTATCAGTAATCTGGTCGGCCGCACGGTAGCCGAAGTTGAGCGTGACCTCATTCTGCAAACGCTTAAGCACTGCCTCGGCAAACGCACACACGCCGCTAATATTCTCGGCATTTCGATCCGCACGTTGCGCAACAAGCTTAATGAATATGCGGCAGCCGGTTCGCCGATTCCGCCGCCTAACGGAGGCTCTTTGCCGGCCGTAATTGTCGCTGTGCCTTTAAAGCCTTAAGTCGGTCCACCGCGAAACGGGCGCCCATTCAAAATGGACCTCGATTCCAACCGCAGCCTGATCGCCGCCGCGCTCGGTCGGATTCCGGCCGGCGACCGGGCAGCGTTACAAACAGTATATCGTCTGACCTCGGCGAAGCTTTTTGGCGTTTGCCTTCGTATTTTGGGCGAACGCGCCGAAGCGGAGGACGTGCTGCAGGAGGTCTACGTGACGGTGTGGCGCAAGGCTGCCGATTTCGATGCCATCCGGGCAAGTCCGATGACCTGGCTGATTGCGATCGCGCGCAACCGCTCGATCGATCGGCTGCGTGCATCCAGTCAGTCGCGCAACATGGCCCCGATCGAGGCCGCTGCTGAAATTGCCGATACCGCACGTGGTGCCGACAGGAATATCGAACGCGCGCAGGAGCACGCGCGCCTGCATGGCTGCCTTGATGGACTCGCTTCGCACGAACGCGCGGCGCTGCACGGAGCATTTTTTGACGGGAACACCTACGAGGATCTCGCCAGCCGGATGAAGGTGCCGCTCGGCACCATGAAGAGTTGGATCCGACGAGCGATGATCAAGTTGAAAGCATGCCTGGAGCAATGACCGACACATTCGACCACAGCGGTTTGCCCGAGGACGAATTGCTCGCCGCCGAATATGCGCTCGGCGTGCTGACCGGCCACGAGCGAGCTTTGGCCGAACAGCGCATGACACGTGAGCGCAATTTTGCCCAGCTGGTCGTGGAATGGGAGCAACGTCTCACACCCTGGGCAGCAGAGATCGTTGAAGTCGAGCCGCCACCGCAGGTGTGGGATCGTATCGCCAGTACTCTCCCCGCCCAAACGCGAGGACTCTGGCAGAGCCTCACCTTCTGGCGCGGACTGAGCCTTGCGGCCGGCGCGCTGGCCGCAGGCTGCTTTGCGGCACTGATTTATCTCGGCGCGTTCACGCAGCAACATCCCTTGGTCGCGACTATTGAAGGTGGCGGACACCGTCATTTCGTCGCGACCATCGATACAAGGCGCGGCACGGTAGTCGTAGTGCCTGCCGCCTTCAGCGCAGACGCAACACGCGTTCCCGAGCTGTGGCTTATTCCACCGGACGGAAAGCCACGGGGGGTTGGTTTATTGCGCGCCGACCAGGCCGTAACGCTTGCCCTGCCCACCGAACTGACGGCGTTGGCAAAAGACAATGCCGTGCTAGCAGTTTCACTTGAGCCAGCAGGAGGCTCGACCACCGGCGTGCCCACCGGACCGGTCATTGCCACCGGCAAGCTCACGGCTCTGTGAGCCTGCATCCATGATGATGCGGACTTCGTAGCTCCGATGTCTCCGGCAGGGAGACGTCACACAGAGCAACGGAGTTACAGCCATGAAACGCATTATCAACGCCGCCTTGGCCGGTTTTGCCTCAGCGGCGCTCGCTGTCAGCGTGGGCGTGATCAGCCCTGCTTTAGCTCAAATGAAGGAAAAGGAAAGAACCGTCACCGTTGGTGGCGCACCGATGTATCCGTCCAAGAACATCGTGCAAAACGCGGTGAATTCGAAGGATCACACCACACTGGTCGCCGCCGTGAAGGCCGCGGGTCTAGTCGACACGCTGCAATCACCCGGCCCATTCACCGTGTTCGCACCGACTAACGACGCCTTCGCGAAGCTGCCGGCTGGCACGGTCGACAACCTGCTAAAGCCCGAGAACAAGAAGACGCTTACCAACGTGCTTACCTATCATGTTGTGCCGGGCCGTTTGAGTGCTAAGGACCTGATGGAAAAAATCAAGGCCGGTAACGGAAAGGCGATACTCAAGACCGTCGAAGGCGCCGATCTCATCTTCGCCGAGAAGGACGGTAAGCTCTGGATTTGGGACGCCAAGGGCGGTTCCGCTCAGGTCACCATCCGAAATGTCATGCAGTCGAACGGCGTCATCCACGTGATCGACACCGTGTTGTTGCCGGGCTGATAGGTCCTCAGCAGTTCGGCAAAACGGCGCTGCTTAAGCGGCGTTTGAGGTCCTCTCTCTTGTCCCCGAGGGAGAGGACCTTTCTTTTTTGTCGCCTCGGCCGAGCGAAGCGAATGCCGGATCCCATACTCTGCAGTTTCGACAGTGCTAGGACTTCGCCCTGTCGGAATTTATCACGCTGTTTCCCAGCGTTTCGAAGACGCTGCCCGTGAGGCCGAGGCGACAGTGCTGGTGACCTCATCGAATATTCCGCCATTCGTTCGCGGCACCGACCCCAGTTCTCTCCCAATGCGAAGCACACCCGCGCGCCTCGAGACCGCCGGCCCTCAGCCGCCATTGCCGCTACGACCAATCGCCGCAGACTGACCGAAACGACACGGAACTATCGAAAAAATCACGAAAAATTCGAGCAGTTCACAAGGATTCAATGGTCCGTGATGCGTCCTTGGGAACCCGAACGTCGTAGTTAAGTTAGGCTTCGAAAGGGTGAACTTTTTTCGGGACGGGGCGGCCAAGGCAGTAGAGCCCCGGAGGACGTAATGAACTGGTCCATGTATACGGCAGACCGCACCACGCACCTCAAGATCGTGGTGGTCGGGCTTGCCGCCGCGCTGTTGATCGCCTTGATCGGCATCTCTGCGCGCGAATTCAATCTCGGCACGGATGTCATGACCGCGCAAAATCCGACCGTTATAAAGGCCGGCGGCCCAGTGGTGTTCACCGACCGAAGCGGGCCGACCATTCGATAGCACTTTACCGCCTATTCCCCTCGCCCGACGCGTCGCAAATGCGGCGCGTCTTTTTGCGAAGTGGTCGAATCAAGCAAAATGGTCGAAAAATAGCCAAGCATGAAGAACTATCTGCTTCGTTTGGGCACGACCAGCTGTCTCGCGGCCAGCTTATTGTCGGCTACGTCTGCTGTGCATGCGCAAGGCGTGCCGCCGGCCGTGGCGATTGCGGACTATCAGGCCAGACTCACGCAATATCAGGCAGCGCGAAGTGCGTATGAAGCCGACGCAACGGCGTATTGGAGTTCAGTCGCGGAAAAACGGCGCGCGCGCAACGTGAAGCGCCGCGATCACCTGCCAGTTGGCCTCGACGATTACGTGCTCAGCCAACCACCGGTCTACGCGGGTCCGCCACGGCCGGTCGACCCGCAGGCTCCCGTGCCGCCACCGCCGGAACGGCCGGAGATTCCCGTTGTCACCGATTTCCTGAAAAATGCCGCCGAGCAGTTCGGCTTCGTACCGGACCGACCGCCAACCGACCTCGATTTCAAACGAGCTTATGCAAAAGCCGCGCTCGCGGCAGGATTAACCCGCGATCAGATTGTCGGCGTTTACGCTTTCGAGACGGGAGGCAACGGCGCTTATGACTCCCAGGCCGGGCTTGTGCCGTACCGGCCCGGCGCTCGCGCGATTTCGCCGGCCGTTGGCTACAACCAGTTGCTCAGTACCAACACAGTGTCGCTTCTGGCTAAAGACGGTAACCGCTATCTGCTGGCGCTTCAGCAGAAAGCGAAAGGACTATCCGGCACTGCCAAGGTGGTCCTGGAGCGCAAGATCGAGGCGCTCAAGCGCATGATCGCCTACAGCCGTTCGGTTCCGAACCGGTGGAGCGAGCACGATCGCCTCGCCAAGACGACGTTGGGTGGATTTGGCATCCATGCGGCTGTGCTTGATATCGATCTTGGTCCAATGCTTCAGGTGCAAAAGCTCACAGATTCCGTACGCTTCGCGCGCGCCAAAGGTTACACCGCTCCGCTCACCGCCGCCGAGCTCGAATTGATGAATCTGACCGGCGATGGCAACGGCTTCGATATGGTGACGATGCCACAAGCCATGCGCACACGCGTTCCTACAGCGAATTTCTTTGAGCAGCAGGGTTACGAGCGCAATCCGGTAGCGCGCCGCACCGGCGTCGTGGGCAATCTTATTGCAGATATAGAAACCAAAATGAATCACGGTGTGCAGGCGCAGGGCGCACGTGATTTGGCGGCAGCGTTCTAGGATTCACGAAATCGAGTGTGGCGCGGTCATCTTCGCGCACCGTTATGGGGAGCTGAGAGTCGATGCCACAACCGGGCCGTGTGGCCATGCTTGCGAATTTCAGCGCGAGCCAAGGACGGCCGTAATCTACCTTGACCTTTGCAGGGCGCGCTCGCCTTCATCTCGTAGGGTTGGCGCTACAGCGTACGACGGTGCCCTGGTAGCCAATACGATGACCGTAAATCCGATCGCTGCCGGATTATTGGCACGCAACTGGCTGGTGAGCCCGATAATGCTTAACCTGTCGGCGACTTGATCGCAGTTTTCAGCGGTATCTGGTCGCAACAACCGGATCATCACAAAGCGAACGGCGCCGTCCCTGGCGTCGCAATGACTCGCGAAATGTTTACGCTGGGGCGCCCCCGGCATTGAAGCGCAGGCCGGCGATGTGATCGATCTTGGCCTCTTCGCGCACATCCTCCTCGGTCCTTTCACGTTGCTGGTCGCGTTCATCGAGCATTTCGACCTTCTTGAGTTCCTCAAAGGCCTCGCCGAGGGCAGCCTTCGCGTCCCCGAGCTGCACCCGCAATTCATCGGTCGAGTGCTTCAGATTTTCCCGACGCGAGTTCGCGGCCTTGGCATAGGTCGGATAGGCGAAGTGAGCGGGATCATGGATGCCCGCGCGGTCTTGTTCGACCTTGATTTCGCGCTCAAGCTCTCCGGCAATCCGATTAAATTCGGCGATCATCGCCTCGATCTGGGCGACCCTGCGCCGCTTCTCGTCTACTTGAAACTTCTTCAGACGGATGAGGGTTTCACGTGACTTCATCGACTAGATACTCCACGAAGCCCCCGAATACGCGGGTCCAGCCTGGCGGTGGGTACCCGGGCTGGACCCGCGTTCCGGACTATTCCGGAGCGACTGTGCCGCAATAACGTTAGTTTTGTGTTTCTTCGCCCCGCAGGGTCCGCTCCAGCCACTGGCAGCCACTTTGCCAGGTGGCGACGGGCGGCAACGGCCTTGCCCGTCGTCGGCTCAGCGCATGCATTGACGACATGCCCGCGCGGCCGTGGCGACCTCTATAAAGCTCCGCGAATGACGTGGCGAGGCATCCCCGCCAGAAAATCTGACTACTGCAGGGGATCTTTGCCATCCCGTCTCGATGGTCCGCCTGGTGTCGACCGACATGACGTGGATCGGCCCGCGACTTTCACTATCAGTCCAGCACCGAGACGACGAGTCCGACTCCGTCGATCTCAAAAATTAGTTCGGCGAGCGCCTTCATAAGTGCGTGGCCCGACCGCGACAACGGACTAACCATAAATCCGCCATTAGCCTTACCACCCCGATGGGTCCATTAACTCGGTGTTTACCCGCGTCGTTAATGATTGGGTCATTCGTCCACGGGGCTAAGGCTTGCCGAGCCAGAGACTGAAGGGGCGAAACGCTAGAATCGCTTAAGTTTGACTCTTAAACTGGAACATGAAACTGAACGCGGCCAAAAAATCACTCTCATGCAACATCTTACGGCGATTCGGGGGTACCTGCCTAACGGCACACTTGCATGAGAGAATCAGTTTTTGTTAACCATGGCGAGATAGTGTCGAATCGATTTGTCCCACCGCGTTTTTTTTACACTCGCCGCCTCTGCGGCGCTGACTTAAAGCCCGGCTGCGGCGATAAGGGGACTTAGATGCGCGTTTTACTTATTGAAGACGACAGCGCAACCGCGCAATCCATCGAGCTGATGCTCAAGTCCGAGAGTTTCAACGTCTATACGACGGATCTCGGCGAAGAAGGCGTCGACCTCGGCAAGCTCTACGACTACGACATCATCCTGCTGGATCTGAACCTGCCCGACATGTCAGGTTTTGAGGTTTTGCGTTCCCTCCGTGTCTCGAAGGTTAAGACGCCGATCCTTATCCTCTCTGGGCTTGCCGGCATCGAGGATAAGGTCAAAGGTCTCGGCTTCGGCGCCGATGACTACATGACCAAGCCATTCCACAAGGACGAGCTGATCGCGCGCATCCATGCCATCGTTCGCCGCTCCAAGGGCCACGCACAATCGGTCATCAATACCGGCGATCTCGTGGTCAATCTCGACACCAAAACCGTGGAGGTCGGCGGCCAGCGTGTGCACCTCACCGGTAAGGAATATCAGATGCTCGAGCTGCTTTCTCTGCGCAAAGGGACGACGCTCACCAAGGAGATGTTCCTCAATCATCTTTATGGCGGCATGGACGAGCCTGAGTTGAAAATCATCGACGTGTTCATCTGCAAGCTGCGCAAGAAGCTCGCGAATGCCTCTTCCGGTAAGAACTACATCGAGACCGTGTGGGGTCGTGGCTATGTGCTGCGCGAGCCCACCGAAGCGGACGAACGGATTCCGGCCTAGCGCCAGACTTTTCCCCCGCATTGCGTTTGTGTGACGCAAGCCTTCATCAAAATTAACCTCGCTGGAAACGATGGGGGTTTTATTTATTGACTGTGAGTTCGCCGGGACCTTCCGATGGCCTAGCCGTTCCGAACGCTAAGGCTTGACGTGAACGATCTTCCAACCGCGCTTGCCGATCTCACGGGCAGCCATGGGCGTCACCGCGCCGGTCGTAGCGAGTACAGGCGTCGCGCCTGGATTCGTCCGACGGATTTCGGCGGTGGCCTCAATAAATGTGCGTTGCTGGATTTCGGTCCAAGCGATGTCGTCGACCGTAAAAGCAGCGACAATATTGCCATTGCGCGTGACGTTGATCGGCTGTCCTCCGAATGTAACGAAGGAAACGATACCGCCAAGCTCGGTACTGCGCGCAGCGAGGATTTGCGCGCGACGGCGATTATAGAATGCCACGCTGCGCGAACTGGCGCCTGCGGCGTGTTCGACGAAAGCAGTGGTGTTCTGTGCACTAAGTTGTTTCAGCGCCCGTGCCAGGATCAGCAGATCGGCTGGTGTGTAATTCCGGTTCTCGACAAGGCGGCTCACGCTTTCATCCGGAACGCGGAGAGATATAAGAGAGGCTCGCGTCTCCGCAATAACCTGCGCCGCTGTTTTGCTGCGCAGGGTATCTTTCGCGTTGCTTACTGTCGCAACCGATGAAACCGCAATTCCGATACCGCCGGGGACAAACGAGAGGCCGGCTCTGATCGGCAAGCTACCACTTGCCATGATGCCGGCCATTTCCCTCAGCCTCTGCGCCAATGGGGGAAAATCGGTGTAAGGATCGACATCTAGGGTGACCGCTAGCTCACGTTGCGTATTACTGACGCCGATCAAACTGTCCACCAGATTGTCGCGGTCGGCTCGATTATTCGAGAGCCCTGCTCCAACGCGGTCAAACATGTTGCCAATACCGCTTAGAGAGCGTTCCACAGTATCGGCCGGATTGGTAATGAGATCCGCGCCGAATTTTATCGGGCCCAGCGCAGCACGCCCGAATGCCTCGCCGAAGGCATTCGACTGGGACATTTTTTCAAGTGCAGCGACGGCATCGAGTTCGTGGAGTCGCAATTTGGTGAATTCGACACCATCGAAGGCAAACTTTCCATAGGATGTGTCGACGTCAAAAATGCGCATGACGCCATCGCTGCGCACGACCGGCTTGACCGTGTAGTTGGCGCCGACAGACGCTTTACCAAGATATTTTTCTGCGAGTTCCGGCTTTGGCAGTTCGAGGGCGACCGCCTCTGATGAAATTACCGTCGAACTGACAGGCGTAATAACAAGCAGCGCGAAAGCAACCCTTCCCCATTCGCGTTGCCTTTGGCGCGACTGCCGCTCGTCCGCTTCGACACCTAAAAAATGGCCCCCATGCATGAAACCCTCACAAACGCAACATTCTCAGCGGTCAATCCTAGCACTTGCGAGTGGGCAAAGACCAAGAAATTGCACGCATATTCCGCCACGGGCGGCAGTTCACTAGGTAAGATTGCTTGCGCCATCGCGGTCCGTTCAACGCCATTAGCCGGCCTTTAACTGGCGAACGCGCGCACTATTGCGCGGTGACCACAACCGTTTCGCCGTGCGTCGTCACGGCGGCCTCGACGCCGCAGGCCTTGGCCAGGAGGCCGGTATAAAACGGTTGAATGCGATGAGCGTCGATACTTTGGCAGTCAATCTGACCGGCGAGCAATGCCGGTACAGCCTGCGGAACCTTGGCATTGGCGCCGGTAGCGCTGACCTTAAATCCCACACGGTCGCCTGAGCTGGCCGGTTCGACGGTGATCTTGCCACCTCGCGGAATTGCCTGACCGGCGATAACAAGCATGTTGAGCAGCAATTTGACCAGGTTCTTGGCCAACGATGCGCGAGGCAAGTTCCACGCGACCTTCGTCTTGTCGTCCTCGAGAAATCCCCGCGCGATGGCCTCAGCATCGCCGAGGTCGATCTGGGCGCCAGCAGAACCGGCAGCACCGAACGCGATGCGACAGAACTGTAGTTTCGTGGAGGCGGTGCGAGCGCTCTTTTTAATAAGATCGAGCGCAAATTCCTTTGTGCCTTCATCCTTCTCGTCCTCGAGCACCTCGAGTCCGTTGACAATAGCGCCTACCGGGCTGATGAGATCGTGGCACACACGCGAGCACAACAAGGCGGCAAGATCGAGCGCTTCGATGGAAGATTTGGACATAGACTGGTCTCCACTCGGCATGCAGGCTGCCACAGTTGGCTAATCGACGGTGGCGCCAAGGTGGCGCGGTGATACACCGCACCTACACCGCCGCCAAGGACAACGAGACAACATATAGGACAGGAAATTTGACGTCGGCTTCCGAAATTCCGCCGGCCGAGGCGGCCCGGCTTCTGGACGATTTGACCGTGATCGTCGCGCGCGCCTGCGCAGAAATCAGGGCTGTTTCTCCGGCGGCCTTGGCGCCGCGCATGAAGGCCGACCGGTCACCGGTTACAGCCGCTGATGAAGCCTCCGAAACCGCAATCACGCAAGGCGTTGCCCGGCTTTTGCCGGGGATTCCCGTCGTGTCGGAGGAGTCGGTCGGATACAACCATAAGCGTCTTGATGGAAGTTTCCTGATCGTGGACCCCCTCGATGGCACCCGCGAGTTCCTTGCCGGCCGTGACGAGTTCACGGTCAATGTCGCCATCATTACGCGTGGCATTCCGATCGCCGGTATCATCGCGGCACCCAAACGTGACCAGCTTTGGCGCGGAGTCATCGGCGTGAAAGCCGAGCGAGTCAGGCTGTTACAGAACGGAGCCGATCGGCCGCAAACAATCCACACCCGTGAATGGCCGAGCAAAGGAGCAGTTGCCGCGGTAAGTCGCTCACATTTCGACGCTGCGACCGACACCTTTCTTGCCTCACTCGAGCCAATCATAAGGGCCGCGAGCGGCTCGGCCTTCAAGTTTTGCCAGGTCGCCGAAGGCGCCGCGGATGTGTATCCGCGTTTCGGAGCGACTTGTGAGTGGGATGTTGCGGCCGGACACGCACTCGTCGTCGCGGCTGGCGGCGTCGTAAAAAGTCCGCAGGGTTTACCGTTGGCTTATGGCCGCGCTGATAAAAATTTTCGCGTGCCAGCATTTATTGCTTGGGGGGATACGAAGAAGACTGCCGTTGGCTCCTGAGGCTGCACACTCAGCGGGCAGAGTTACCATCCCCGACTGCGCGACATCGGGCCATTTGCGTTCGGCGCTGTCGATAATACGGCCGGGATCAGCGAGGAAAGACGCGCGCGTCTACTCGCTATAAAAGAGCTAAAGCCGCCATCCGGCGAAGCGCGGAGCGTAGATTTCGCGGTACTTCTAAAAGCGCCTCGATTGCCCTCATCAGTGGGCGGCTCGAGCGCTTCGTCCAGGTTCATTTGAACTCCGGCCGGCCAAATAACGCCTTGCTCTCCGTGAAAATTGGCCACCGGTTCAAGCATACTGATGGCCAGACCGGTATCAGCATTGAGCCCAATTGGTTATCGGTAGCTGCCCGAAGCGCCTAGAGTGCGAAAATACCCACCCCCCAAAGGCTACGGCTACCAACAGGCTGAACAATATGGCCGGCTTCCGTTCCTGCCGCGCTGCAGTCATAGTTCTCGGTGACGATAAAACGATTCGGGACAAGCTTTTGTCGCTACTCTAGCGCGATCTGCGTGAGAATCCGGTCAACGGGGCTTGCGACCTCACTATTCCACGGAGCAGAAGATGCGCGCGATTTTGCGCCTTGCCGCCCTGACGCTATCCCTTGCCGTCTTTACGTCCGACTTTACGGCAGCACAGAACCCGCCGCCACCGCCGCCAGCGCAGGGCAATTCGTTCGCGCCCGGTGAGCTGGTGCGGGAGGGGCATCGTTTTTTTGGCACGGTGTCTCGCGGCCTCGCCCAGATAGTAGAAAAGGCTGTGAGCCTGTGGGGACTACCGAATGGCTATGTCCTGGGGCAGGAAGGCAGCGGTGCCTTCGTCGTCGGGCTACGCTATGGCGACGGTAACCTTTACACAAAAAATGCGGGCGACCGCCGGGTATTCTGGGAAGGTCCATCGATTGGTTTGGATACTGGGGGCGAAGGCGCCCGAACGATGATGCTGGTTTACAATCTGCCGGCGACCGGAGCGATCTATCAACGTTTTGTCGGTATCGACGGCTCCGCTTATGTTATCGGCGGCTTTGGCATGACCGCGCTCGCTTCTGGCAATATTATCGTGGTGCCGATCCGTTCAGGCGTCGGTTTGCGGCTTGGGGCCAACATCGGTTACCTCAAGTTCACCCCACAGCCGACGTGGAATCCGTTCTGATCGCGTCAAACGTCAACCAAACGCGGAATTTTTTGTAGCCGCGACGCGGAGCCCACTTTAGGCTAATCTCGACATCGGTCGGTTGGCCGGCAGATCTCTGGTTTTCAATGAGTTCAAGTGATTTGGAGGCGCATGCTCCATGATTGAACCGATGATGTATTTCGCGATCGGATTTCTTTTTGCAGCCCTTTTCGGGCTCGTTGTCGTGCCTCTTGTGCACGGCCGCGCGGTCCGACTGACAATGCGCCGACTTGAAGCCGCGGCGCCGTTGTCGATGGCCGAAATTCAGGCGGACAAGGATCAGTTGCGCGCCGAGTTCGCCATGTCGACGCGGCGTCTCGAAATGAGCGTAGATCAGCTCAAGACCAAAAGCACTAGTCAGCTTGCCGAACTCGGCAAGAAGGGCGACACCATCAATCGTCTCAAAATCGAGCTCGGCGAAAAGACAGCTACCATTTTTGCGCTGGAGGCGCGCGACAAGAATCTGCGCGATCAGTTGCGTGCAACCGAAGAGGAATTCGCGGTCAAGACTACCGCGATGCATGAAGCCCAGCGCGCCTTGTCCGACAAGCAAGCCGAACTCGCCGAGCTGATGGGCGAACTGGACGAACGATCGACACTTGCCGACTCCCAAAAGATTGAGATCATCGCTCTCAAGACTCAGGTCGATGCGCTGAAGGAACGTCTGGACGGCGCCAGTTTCGAGTTAAAGTCCGTTGAGGACCGCCGGGATGCCGAGCGGGTTGAGTTGAAAGCTGCGACGCAGGAACTGTCGCAGGAACGCGGCAGAGTCGAGAATCTCGGCCGTCGCGTCGCACAGCTCGAGCAGCAATTGGTAGCTCAAACCAAGGAAGTGGAAATTCTAGGGCGCCGCGCGCAGGAACTCGAGGCCCGCCTAGGCGAGCAGTCGCGGTTACTCAATGAACGCGAGTTCGAGCTCAAGCATTTGCGTCAGGAAATAGAATCCGCGCGTAAGGTCGAAAGTGACCTCCGAGCAGCTATCGCCGAAATCGAAGGTCGTTCAAGTTCGGCAACTCAAAACCTTAGGACAGAGAACGCCCAATTGCAGGCAGCCGTCGCTCACGCCAAAGAGGAGCGCGACCGGTATGCCCGGGAACTCGGCGCCATGAAACGTGAAACGGAAGAAGCCTGGGCTTCGGAGCGAGTGGAAAACGCGCTCCTACGCGAGCGCATCAACGATGTGGCGGCGGAAGTTGCGAGGTTGGCTTCTGCTCTCGAAGGACCAAACTCGCCGATTGATGCGCTCCTCGCCGCAGAAACGTCGCACGGGTTGAGCAGTGCCCCCTCATCCGTGAGCGCGAACGTCGAGCTCGCTGACGCACCAAACAGCGGAAATTTGGCCGATCGAATTCGAGCGTTACAGACCCACGCTTCGCGACTGGCGCAAAGCGACGATCCGAAAACGCGTAACTAAAAAGCTCTCGATTTGCCTTCGCTTGACACGCCTTCGGGGCATTCCTTATATCGCCGTCCCCAATGCATGGGCGCTTAGCTCAGCGGGAGAGCGTTCCCTTCACACGGGAGAGGTCGTAGGTTCAATCCCTACAGCGCCCACCAGGGATAATCCCCAACAATCAAAGACTTTTGCCGAATTTGTTTCAAATGGCAAATTGCACGTTCATGTCAGAACGCTGCATGAACATGCGTCATCGATCCGGGGGAAATCCGGGGGATTTGTTCACCGTCCGTTTGGCGCTTTTCCTGTGCGGTGAAATGCTCGGGAAGCGTCACCGGTTTGACCAAACTTCACTCACCAATTCGCCAAAACGTGCCTGAAAATTGACTCCCGCGATCGCACCTATCACGATCAGAATCCGCAACAGCCACAACTGCCACCGTCTAAGTTGGGGGTGGGCAAAATGCGCAAGACGCGAGCCATACCTCCCGCGTCAATGGCGGAAGGTATTGGTTGCAGGGGCTCGCA
>DATFXJ010000180.1:0-27916 GCA_035315965.1 Pseudolabrys sp. | reverse complement strand
GTCGAATACTTGATCTCCGCGTCGTCGAGCGCGACGAGCTCGACCACCGCCGCGTGCAGCTGATTCTCGTCGCGCATCGGCGCGGTGCAGCCTTCGAGATAGCTCACATAGGAGCCCTTGTCGGCGATGATGAGCGTGCGTTCGAACTGGCCGGTGTTGCGCTCGTTGATGCGGAAATAGGTGGACAGCTCCATCGGGCAGCGCACGCCCGCCGGCACGTAGACGAAGGAGCCGTCGGAAAACACCGCCGAGTTGAGCGTGGCGAAGAAATTGTCGGAAATCGGCACCACGGTGCCGAGATATTTCTTCACCAGATCCGGGTGCTTCTGCAGCGCCTCCGAGATCGGCATGAACAGGACGCCGGCCTTGGCCAGCTCCTCTTTGAAGGTGGTCGCCACCGAGACCGAGTCGAAAACGGCATCGACCGCCACGCGGCCGTAGCCGTTTCCACCGTTTCCACCGTCTTCGCCCTCGGGCTGCCCGACGCGCTCCAATACCGCCACCTCGCGCAGTGGAATGCCGAGCTTCTCGTAAGTCTTGAGGATCTCGGGATCGATCTCGTCGAGCGATTTCGGCCCGTCCTTCTTCTTGGGGGCGGCGTAGTAATAGATGTTCTGGTAGTCGATCGGGGGATGGGTCACGCGCGCCCAGTTGGGCTCGCGCATGGTGAGCCAGCGGCGATAAGCGTCGAGCCGCCAGGCGAGCATCCACTCGGGCTCGTTCTTCTTGGCCGAAATGAAGCGGACAGTGTCTTCGGATAGGCCCTTGGGAGCCTTGTCGGATTCGATGTCCGTGACGAATCCATACTTATACTGGTCGACGTCGATACGGCGGACCTGCTCGACGGTCTCTTGTACAGCCGGCATTCTTCCCTCCGCTCACGGTTGCAAGGACCGCGGGTTGGATTTGTCGGTTATGGTGCTCGCGCTATCTCGGTGCGCTGGTTCCCGTGGTTGATGGTGTCGCGCTTTGGCCGCCTCAGGCGGCAATGCCGTTTCTCTCCTTAAGTAGTGCTCTTGCAAGGACATTCCAAGCTTCAAGGAAACGATCTACGTCAGCTTCCGTGGTGGTCCAACCCAGGCTGACGCGCACACCGCCACGGACCAGCACGGGGTCGGCACCCATCGCGGCCAGGACATGCGAGGTCTGCACTTTTCCCGACGAACAGGCGGAACCGGACGAAACCGCTATTCCATTGAGATCAAAGGCGATTATAGCAGTTTCCGCCTTCACCCCCGGAACCGCGAATAAGGTGGTGTTGGGGAGGCGTGGGGCATTTGCGCCGAAAATCACAGCCTGGGGCGTCGCCTGTTTGAGGCCCTTTTCGAGCCGATCGCGCAGTGCCGACATCCGCGTAGCGTCCGCCAATTTCACCGCAGCAGCAGCGGCGCCAAAGCCCGCGATCGCGGCCACGTTTTCAGTTCCTGCCCGCTGTCCGCGCTCCTGCCCACCGCCTCTGATCAGCGGCTCGGCAATATGAATGTCGCCTCGGCGAATAAGCGCGCCCGCGCCCTGCGGCCCACCAAGCTTGTGCGAAGAAATGCTGACAAGGTCGCCCCCGAGCTCTGCAATGTCGCAGACGATCCGTCCGGCGCCTTGCACGGCATCGACGTGCAACACGCCAGATGCGGCGTGCACAGCCTCGGCGATTTCTGAGATGGGCTGGATAATGCCGGTTTCGTTGTTGGCGAGCATCACCGAAACCATAGGTCGCGCGGCCCTTTTGATGGCATCCGTGAGGGCGCCGACATCGACGATACCATCGCTGTTGACCGGCAACTCCTTGACAAATTCAGCCGCGAAGCGGCCTCCGCTCCGCACGGATGGATGCTCGATCGCCGAAACGAACAGGCGATCACGCGGTTCTTTGCGCCCTGCAATTTCCAACGCGGGCGTGAGTGCAAGCATGTTCGCTTCTGTCGCACCGCTGGTGAAGAGCACATTCTTCGTGTCGGCCCCGACCAGGCAAGCGACCTGTTCGCGCGCTTCTTCCATCAAACGATGGACGGCCCGACCTTCCGCATGTACAGACGAGGCGTTCCCGGTCAGCGCCAGAGCGGCGCTCATTGCGGAGCGCGCCTCGGCGCGCAGCGGAGCGGTAGCATTCCAGTCGAAATACAATCGTTCAGTCACGGCATCTCGCCACTACTTAATTACCCCCTTCTACCTGCAAAAAGCTTGCATTTTGTCCCAGGGACCATGTTAGAAGCCCGAAATCGTCTGGTCCTTATAGCGCGTGTTAAGGCCAGGGACAGCGGAATTCATATTACTAGAATAGTTCTAAACTGTATGGTCGGTCCGTCAGTTCGGCCAATTGAGAAGCATCCGATGCCGCTACCGCGGCAAGCCCGGTCCGAGGTCGACAGCAATGCCTGAAATTATCTTCGCCGGCCCGGCCGGACGTATCGAGGGGCGATATCACCCTGCGCGACAGAAAAATGCGCCAATCGCTATAGTCCTGCACCCGCACCCGCAATTTGGCGGGACGATGAACCACCCAATCATTTACCAGCTTTACTATGCCTTTGTGCACCGCGGATTCTCAGCGCTGCGGTTCAATTTCCGCGGCGTCGGTCGCAGTCAGGGTTCGTTCGACCATGGCCAGGGCGAATTATCTGACGCCGCAGCTGCGCTCGATTGGGCGCAGACCATCAATCCGGAGGCGAAAAGTTGCTGGATTGCCGGCTTCTCTTTCGGCGCCTGGATCGGCATGCAGCTGCTGATGCGCCGGCCGGAGATCGAAGGTTTCATCTCAATCTGTCCGCCTGCCAACCTTTATGACTTCTCTTTCCTGGCGCCTTGCCCCTCTTCAGGCTTGATCATTCATGGCGATAAGGACGCGGTTGTGCCGCATAAGGACGTCACGACACTGGTCGACAAGCTCAAGACCCAAAAGGGGATCGTAATTGAGCAAAAGGTTGTGCAAGGCGCCAATCATTTCTTTGACGGCAAGGCGGAAGCGCTGCTTACTTCGATCAGCGCCTATCTCGACAAGCGGCTGAAGACAGAGCGCAAGCCGGCCGCATGAATTTGGCCGGTTTGCCGGTTAGCAACGTTTGCGTCGGTGGGCAAATTGGCGCGATACGCGGCTAGCCGCCCGCGAAATGACCCATGCTCCTTGTTAAAACTTACCTCGATAAAAGTGCGATCCATGGCCTTGGTGTTTTTGCTGGCCAGCTCATAAGCAAAGGCACAAAGGTCTGGCGTTTTGTCGACGGCTTCGACAGGGTGTACTCGCCTTCACAATTTGCCAAATTGCCGAGGCCCGCGAGGGATTACATCCGGAATTACGGGTACCGGGTGGACGGCGAAATCCTGCTGACGATGGATCACGATCACCATATGAACCATTCCGACAATGCCAACACGCATTGGCGCAACGGTCACATCGTTGCATGCCGTACCATCCGTAAGGGCGAAGAGATCACCAACAACTACCGGGAATTCGATGCGGGGTTTTGCGCGGCATTTCTAAAGAACAAATGACCCGAACGACATCGGACCTGTTACACCACCCACCGACGAAATCGACAAGGCCGCCTGGGCAATGAGCGCTTATAAATCCGATTTTCTCAACGTTCTTGCGGAACGAGGTTTCATCCATCAGGTATCCGAACCGGATATTCTGGACGCGCGCGCAAAGGCGGGCACCATCACCGCTTATATCGGCTTCGATTGCACAGCGGTGTCACTGCATGTCGGCTCACTCTTGCCGATCATGATGTTGTATTGGCTGCAGCAGACCGGCCACCGCCCGATTACGTTGATGGGCGGAGGTACTACCCGTGTCGGCGACCCGTCCGGCAAAGATGAAACGCGTTCGGTTCTCACCGATGAAGCAATCAACGAAAACCTCAAAGGTATCTGCGCAATCTTTTCCAAATTTCTGAAATTCGAAGGCGGCGGCGGTAATGCCGTTATGAGCAATAATGCCGACTGGCTCAACAAGCTCAACTATATTGACTTCCTGCGCGACGTCGGCCGACATTTCTCGGTCAACCGCATGCTTTCCTTCGATTCCGTAAAGCTACGGCTCGACCGTCAGCAGGAGCTGTCATTCCTCGAATTCAACTATATGGTGTTGCAGGCCTACGACTTTGTCGAGCTGAACAAGCGCTACAATTGCATCCTCCAGATGGGCGGCTCCGACCAGTGGGGTAATATCGTCAACGGCATTGACCTCGGCCGCCGGATGCTCAATGCAAAACTGTTTGCTCTCACCGCTCCTCTAATCACCGCGTCTTCTGGCGCAAAGATGGGCAAGACCGCAGCCGGCGCGGTTTGGCTCGATGCTGACTTGGTAACCCCGTACGACTACTGGCAATACTGGCGCAATACCGAGGATGGCGACGTTGCACGCTTCCTTAAGTTGTTCACAGTGCTGCCGCTAGATGAGATTGCGCGTCTGGCAAACCTGAAAGGAAACGAGATCAACGAGGCGAAGAAAGTTCTCGCAACCGAAGCAACCGCACTTGTGCACGGCCGCGCCGCCGCGGATCAGGCCGCCGAAACCGCGCGCAAAACCTTCGAAGAGGGCGCGCCAGCGGAGACATTGCCGACTGTCGAGATTGAAAATGGAATCGGAATTCTCAACGCTGCAGTAGCGACAGGCGCCGTGTCATCAACAAGTGAAGCTCGCCGTCAGATAAAGAGCGGGGGCATTAAATTGAATGGTGTCGTCGTTGACGACGAAAAGATGATCTTGACGAATGTCAACGCGACGCCCGAGGGCGTGCACATTCTATCGTTCGGCAAAAAACGCCACTTCCAGCTAAAGCGGAAGTAGTCGCCTTACCGCGAAGGCGGGCTGAAATTGGGATCGAATGTCCCCGGCGAGGGGATGAATTTGCGCAACAGGCCAGGCGCTATCGCACTGACCGGATTGACCGTGATGCGCGGAGCGCTAGGCTGGCCAACTGCCTCATAGTTGATGCCAAGGAGGCCTTCCTTGTTGCCGCCGCCAAGAAACAGACCGACAATCGGTATCTGCCCGAACATATTGTTGAGCCCGTAGAATGGGACGAAGGTGCCGCGCAAGTGCACGTCATCGCGTATGTAGTCGATGTTTCCTTCCACCGTCGCACCCACTAACGGCCCACGTACGACCCCATCTCGAATCGCCATCTTGCCGGGGAAGCGGGTAAAATCAGCGCGCATCTCCGAGAAGTCGACACCAGTCGAGCCAGGATTTCCTGGCGCGCCTGACACAACCTTTTCGAGGGCGGGCTCACCATGCACGGCAAATTTCTGGATATAGAGCGTACCGATTTGCGGTGATTGCTCCTGGGTCGGGGGATCCATCGCCACCCACATCTGGCCACCAAACATCCTCGGGTACATGTCGGTGAAACGAAACAGTGCACCGGCGTCATCGGTTTCGAAATAAATCACCTGGTGATTGTCGCGCGATCGCACGCGTAGATCGCCATTGAGTGGCGTGTCTCGGCCAATCTTGCTCGTCATTACGAAATTACGGATGCGGCCGCCACGGCGCGACAATTTCAGGTCGAGGCCGCGTAAGGTTTCACCGTTATGACCGGCTACCGTGCCAAGCTTGATATCGAGATCGAGGTCGTCCTGCTTTTGCTTAGTTTTGTCAGTGGACGCCAATGACGATTTCACAAAATTTCGACCGTCATAGATATCGCCACGCATGGCCACGCGCAGTGCGCCGTCAGTGCCCCGATCAGCCTTCAAGTTAAGCTTGTCACCGTCCGACAAGGCAAACACTGGAAAATTTGCCGACACAAGCTCGTTCGCGCTGTCAAATTCAACCGAGCCGCGCACCGTCGCGCCCGACCCGTCGATGCTCAGGTCGTCGAAGCGAACTGTCTTACCGGTCCTCATCATTATGTAGGTGGCGCGTGCCGGCCTGCCGGCTTGTTTTACCCACCCGGGCAGAAGGTTATCGATCTTTACCGGCGTGAGATCCGCTTCCACGCTCATCCCCTGATCGTTCACGCTGTCGCCGACACGCCCAACGACTTTGATGGGAATGGCACCGATAACGGCAGTACCAAGGTCCAAACCAAGCCGGCGTCGGGTCGCTTCATCTAGCGTCGATTGTAAGCGCAAATCGGCATCGGCTTCGCCCTTCTGCTTGCGCAGGTCTATGGCAGCGGGCGTGCCGTTGATCTTGACGTCTCCTTTAAGTTGAAACCCGTCGCTTGTTGCCACCGCTTTGAGGATTGATGCTTCAACTTTTTGGCCGAACAGCATTTTATCGGCGCTAAAATTTGTTAGGTCCGCACTGACCATGTAGCTCGAAGCATCCTCCGGCATTGGTCGTGCGATCGCTAATTTGACCGCAACCTGGGCAGCAATCGTGCCGCGAGTCGATTCCGGATCAGGCGTAATACCGACTTCATCACGCAATCCGTCGCTTGCAAGCAACGCGGCAGCAGCCGGCATGCCACCGTCAATACGGAAGCTTGCACGTGCCGGGGCTGGCTTGGGATGAGTATCGGGAACTTCAAACACGCCACCGGCAATGTTAAGTCTCCGACCGGGTGCTGCTTCAACAGTGCCGCGGCCGAGATTGACGACGGCATTTCGCCCGCGGATGCGGACAGTAAGGTCGGCGTCACGAATTGGCGGCAAGTTCGCGATGGGGCGCAACGTTGTTCCGCTGGTCTCGATATCGACGGATAGCCCGTCATCCGGTATTGGTGGGCCGTTGTGCTTGAAGTCCTCCAGGGGCGCATTGCCGGCAACCACGACGCGTTCGACCATGCCGCCGGAAATATGCTCGTCGACCCATGCCCGAACCTCGCCGGCAGCAAAAAACGGCCAAAGCCGTTTCAGAGCCGACGCAGGCATGCGAGTGCCTGCGACACCGAAAGCAACGTGCAGTTCGTCGCCGGCATAGTCGAGACGTCCGGTGACCGCGAGACCAATATTATGCGCAGGACGCGTATCGACGCGGCTGAAATCGCCCTGCTCAAGTTCAATACGTTTCCGCGTGGTATCGATCCGGGCACGTACGAGTATGCGGTTGATGGCTAAGCCCTCGTCATCTCCCGACGCGCCAGGCGCGACAATTATTGGATCGATCACGGAATCGCCCCGCGTCACGCCGACGAGCCACGTGCCGGTCTGGTCGGGTGAGGGTTCGAAGGTCGCACGCAAGGTAAATTGGTTGGCGCCCGATTGAACTTGAAACGGCACGCTCAAGTTTTGCCGACGGGTATCCCAATTGAGTCGAAAATCCGCACGATCGATATTTACGTTGAGTCTTTCGTTAACTCGATCGATGATTGTGCCTGCATCGGCGATCACCTGGCCCTGCACCGAGTGCGGTATCCCTTCGCGGGAAAACTCAGCACGAATACTCGCTGATAGGGGTAGATCAATGTCGAAATTGCCGACGTTGAGCCGCAGTGCCAACAGAATGTCACGCGCCGAAACCCTGCGTGCCTCGATTCCCACCGAGCGCGTGCCGTCAGCAAGTGGGCGCATCGCCGCGCTCAGCACCCAAGGACGCTCTGGAGCTTCAGACTCGAGCCGAAAAACAACACCGCCTTGTCGAGGCCGGGTCAGACTCACATTAATGCCTTCAAATTTCCACTGCTTACCATCGCGCCGATCGTCAACAACGAGGTTGCCATTCTTGAGGCCAAGCTCCCGCAAGTCGTGCCCGTCAAGACCGGTCTCACCCACGGCGTCGATCCTAGCCATGATACCCGCGAGACTTTCGAACTCTGCGTGCGTCACCGTTTGAGGAGTCGTAGCTGAACCCGGTGCGCTGATGATCGGCGATCCGGCCGTCGGCGCAGCCGTCGCGATAGGGCGTTTGTCAGCGCCAGCAAATACCGTAAGGCGGCCGTCGGTTTCAATCCGCACCGACATTTCGGCGCCGACAAGATTCAGGCTTTGGGCGCGCAACCGCCCCATCAGGAGATTTTTTCCGGAAAGTCCGACTTCGGCCTTTGGCGCGCTCGCGACAACCGCGCCGTCCACATCGCGCACGACGATGTCTCGCAAACGCAGTGAAGTGCGGCCCTTTTCGTCGCGCTCGAGCTGAGTGCCGCCGACGACAACACTGTGATTACCGCCAAAGTTCTCCTCGATCGCCGCCTTCAACCAAGGGGTCGCTAGGTTAAGCTCGATCGGACCGCTAGATAACCGCCACCACAGACCGAGCGCTGAAAGTGTTGCGACCACGAAGCAGGCTGCGACGCCCCAGAATAGCCGTTGCAGGGAACGTGAGCGAACCAAATTGAAAGTCCAGCGCCGCAGGCCGCTCCAGCTCCGCGACCATCGACCGAACCAGGGCACAACTCGACGTCGGTGCGGCGCATGACCCACAGCGGCGACGTGGGCGCGGTATCCGCGTTCGTGCTCGCTACCTGTCATGGCTTAAGTCGCGCCCTTCGTTTGGCGATGCACGCGTATTTTGCCGATAGCCGAAAGGAAAACCGGCGCTGCTCACGGAACAGATCTGTGGAACCCGTTGCGCCCCTCCCGCGCAAATGGCATGTACGACATGATCGCGCGAAAACGACGAAAGGAAGGCATATGGGCCAAGAACTTGTTGCGGGTGCGAAGGCACCGGCCTTCACGCTTCGTCGCGACGGCGGCGGCACAGTCTCGCTCAAGGATTTCAAGGGCGGCAATCTCGTCCTTTATTTCTATCCGCGGGCCGACACGCCCGGCTGTACCAAGGAGGCGATCGCATTCTCACAGCTGCGCGCCAATTTTGCCAAGACTGGTACCGCGATTCTCGGGGTCTCAGCAGACCCCGTAGCGGCACAAGACAAGTTCAAATCCAAACATAAGCTCACGTTTGCGCTTGGCTCCGACGGAACCAAAAAGATGCTCGCATCTTACGGCGCTTGGGGCGAGAAATCGATGTACGGGCGCAAGTACATGGGCGTGATCCGTAAAACCTTCCTGATCGATGCGGCGGGCCGTATCGCCAGGATTTGGCCGAAAGTCAGCGTTCCGGGACATGCCGAAGCGGTCCTGGCAGCCGCCCGCGAGCTCTAGTTCTCGCAATTGCTAATGAAATCATAGCCGTAAGGGATTACAGGTTTCTTAACTATGTCCGTAGGGCCCAACGGGGGCGGTGAGAAGCGCTGATCTCGCATTCGTCCCCTTTCCCCACTTACGCGGGAATGAGCAGAGTTTGATACGGCTCTCAGTCCACATCTTCGACTTGTTCGGGTCCACCACCGAAAGCTTTTTGTGCTAGCGCTGCCTGCATGAATCCATCGAGATCGCCGTCGAGCACTCCAGCGGTGTTTGATGTGGAAATTCCGGTGCGCAGATCCTTCACCATCTGATAGGGCTGCAAAACGTATGAACGAATTTGATGGCCCCAACCAATATCGGTCTTGGCAGCCTGCTCGGCTGCCGCTTTCTCCTCGCGCTTCTTGATTTCAATTTCAAATAATTTTGCACGGAGCATGTCCCAGGCCATCGCTCGATTGCGATGCTGGGAGCGATCATTCTGGCACTTCACCACAATATTGGTCGGCATATGTGTGAGGCGCACCGCTGACTCGGTCTTGTTCACGTGCTGGCCACCGGCGCCGCCCGACCGCATGACGTCGGTACGCACATCGCTTTCCTTAATGTCAATTTTGATGCGGTCATCCACTACTGGATATACTGTCACGCTGGCGAAGGACGTATGCCGTCGCGCGTTGGCGTCGAAAGGTGAAATGCGCACGAGCCGGTGTACACCATTCTCGCTTTTGAGCCATCCATAGGCGTTGCGGCCCTTGACGACGACTGTTGCCGATTTAATGCCGGCCCCTTCACCCTCGGTTTCTTCGATCCACTCTACTTTGTAGCTGTGCGATTCAGCCCAGCGCACATACATACGCATGAGCATGCTGGCCCAGTCCTGGCTCTCGGTCCCGCCCGCACCGGCGTGAACTTCAAGATAACAATCATTGGCATCGGCTTCGCCAGACAGGAGCGCCTCAAGCTCGCGCCGAGTTACCTCGACTTTCAGCCGTTTAAGCGCGGCTTCTGCTTCGGCGATTGTTTTTTTGTCTTTCTCCGCCTCTCCGAGCTCGAGCAAGGTAAGCTGATCTTCAAGCTCCTGCTCGATGCGACCGATTGCTTTTAGCTGATCGTCAAGGGCGTCGCGCTCCCGCATAACGCGTTGCGCGCGCGACCGATCGTTCCAAAGACTGAGGTCCTCGGATTCTTTGTTCAGTTCAGCCAAGCGCCGCGTCGCAGCATCAACGTCAAAGATGCCTCCTTAGCAGCCGCACAGACTGCTTGATATCCTCGGCAAGGTTCTGAGTTTCTGCACGCATCGATTCGTCCCTGGCTCGAATTGTTCCGCATGTAGCGTCGCTGGACTTGCGCCGCAACCCCTCATCCCCGCAGGGTCTGATCCCGGATCCGGGCGTGAGCGAGAATTGACAGTTGGAGAGCATGTCGCTCCATCAAAATCATGCACAATGAGGGAAATCAGGAAACACATCAAAGCGCTGCATCAACTGCGGGATGTATACTACGCCGAAATAACGCGCTACGGCACGTTGATCGTTGGCAAAACAACTTGGCCAACCTGATTGCGCCAGCTGAAAAAGCTGCCGATGCCAAGCTGACCTCGCTTGCCGAACGAACCCTGCGGCTTAGCAGCCCGCTTGCAAAAAAAGCTCAATCAATTCGGGCGGCCGTTCAACCGGCTCAATACAGTCCGCCAGTGCCTGAGCGAACCGCGCGATCGGCATCAGGGCTGACACCCAAGCCCCAGGACCGTCCACCCTCCGCCCCATCACCAACAACCGAGTAATTGTCAGGCGGGGCCGTCCCTGGCTTGAACGCTTCAAGAATCGCCCGCTCGGTGCCCGGACCCGCGCGCGTTCCGCTCTTCAGATCTACGCGAACAAGCTTGATGCCTGGCGGTACTCGGAACGGGGCTGCCGGTTTGTCTGCAAGCGCGACCTTCAGAAATTCCTTCACAATCGGCGCCGCCAAATGACCACCGGTGGCACCTCGGCCAAGATGGCGCGGCTTGTCATAGCCCAAATAAACTCCAACGACTATGTCCGGTGTAAAGCCGATGAACCAAGCGTCCTTTTCATCGTTGGTGGTGCCAGTCTTGCCCGCCACCGGCTTTCCGACTTCGCGCACTACAGTAGCAGTGCCTCGCTGCACGACGCCTTCCATCATCGAAGTGATCTGATAGGCGGTCATCGGGTCGAGCACCTGCTGACGTCGGTCAACTAATGAGGGCTCGGGCTGATTTTCCCATTTCTTACCGGCGCACCCGACGCACTCACGCTCATCGTGTTTGTAGACAGTATGGCCGTAACGATCCTGGATCCGATCCACCAGCGTCGATTTTATGCGCCGGCCACCATTGTCGAACATCGCGTAAGCAGTTGTCATGCGCAGCAGCGTTGTCTCGCCGGCGCCGAGGGCGAATGATAGATAAGGCGGCAGGTCATCGTAGACGCCGAAGCGTTTGGCATATTCAGCGATCAGCGGCATGCCAATGTCCTGCGCAAGGCGCACGGTCATCACGTTGCGCGAGTGTTCGAGCCCAAAGCGCAAGGTAGCCGGACCATAGAATTTGCCCTCGTAGTTTTCCGGTCTCCAAACTCCGACACCAGGCCCCTGATCTATTTCTACTGGTGCGTCAAGAACGATAGTCGAGGGCGTGTAGCCGTTGTCGAGTGCCGCCGCGTAAACGAACGGTTTGAAAGACGAGCCGGGTTGGCGCAGCGCCTGAGAGGCGCGGTTGAACTGGCTCTGGTCGAAAGAAAAGCCCCCGACCATCGCGAGCACGCGTCCTGTCCATGGATCCTCTACCACCATAGCGCCAGAGATCTCGGGCACCTGGTGTAAGATGAATTGACCGTCGGTTTTGGCTGGCTCGACATAGACCACGTCGCCAGGGCTGACGACTTGGCTCACCTTGCCGACCGCTCTGCCACTCGTCTTGGCCCACTTCATACCATCAAGAGGCAGAATGCCGACGGTGCGTCCTTTGCTGACAAAGCCACCGGGCTCACGACCGGGTTGCAAGCCGATACGCGCGGATTGATCGCTGACTTCCAGCACCACAGCCAACCGCCAGGGTGCTACATCGGCCAATGCCTTGACCTCGGCGAGTTTCACCCCCCAGTCGCCCGCAATGTCGATCTTCGTAACAGGGCCACGCCACCCCTGCGCCTCGTCATAACGAACGAGGCCTTCTGTGAACGTCTTGCGCGCGAGCAGCTGCAACTTGGTGTCAAGCGACGTGCGGACGGAAAGGCCGCCCTCGTATAACTTCTTCTCACCGTACCGCTCGTAGAGTTCGCGCCGAACCTCCTCGGCGAAGTATTCGGCAGCGAAAATGTGCCCGCTGGTAGCCTTCGTTGTCACCCCAAGCGGCGATCGCTTGGCCTTTTCGGCGTCGGCGGTGTTCACAAAGCCCGCCTCTCCCATGCGATCAATAACCCAATTGCGCCGTTCTATCGCGCGCTCACGCTGGCGGAACGGATGGTAGTTATTCGGCGCTTTCGGGAGCGATGCGAGATAGGCAGCTTCGGGAACGGTGAGTTCGTTCACCGCTTTATCGAAATAAACGAGTGAGGCTGCAGCGATGCCATAGGCACCAAGGCCTAGGTAGATTTCGTTCAAGTAAAGCTCGAGAATTTTTTCCTTGCTGTAAGTCCGCTCAATCTTGAGGGCGAGCAGCGCCTCTTTGACCTTGCGTGCCATGGAAAGTTCGTTTGAGAGCAAGAAGTTCTTGGCGACTTGTTGCGTAATAGTTGAAGCGCCTTGTGGACGGCGGCTGGACCCATAGTTCTGGAGGTAGATAATACCTGCGCGCGCTATGCCGAAGAAATCAAGCCCACCATGTTCGTAAAAGTTCTTATCCTCGGCGGCGAGGAAGGCGTTGATTACAAACTTGGGCACCGCCTGGATCGGAATGTAGAGCCGTCGCTCTCGGGCGTATTCTGCCACAAGCGAGCCATCCGCGGCGTGCACGCGGGTCATTACTGGCGGCTCATAGTCCTGCAGTTGCGAATAGTCCGGTAGGTCTTTGGAGAAGTGCCATAGTAAGCCGGCGGCTGCCGCCACGCCTACCACGAAGAGGATCGTGCCTACCGCGAACAGGAAGCCGAAAAAGCGTAGCACTAGCTTCATGATCGAATGGTCCCGTCTTGCGCGCGGTCGCAGCCTTTGTCCGCTTTAATTGAGAGCCCCAAGCTTGACAGGGAGTTTATTACAGTGAGGCCACCTCCGCCATTACCCAGACCAAGGGCCTCGGCAGGACCCTGTGGTCGCCCGTTTTTATGTTGAAACTGAGGCCGGTAGCCCATGTCAGTTGCGCCTCCCACCAGCACCGCCGGCCACTCGAGGCGTAAAGAAATTATCCACTGCTTGCGCCAGAGCCTGGGCCGTCCGGGCACGCCAACTTTCCGAAGTGAGCTGCTTGAGGTCGTCCTTCGTCGACATGTACCCAAGCTCCACCAACACTGATGGAACATCCGGCGCCAATAGCACCTTAAAGCCCGCCGATTTGAGCGGATGCTTATGCAGTCGCGCGGCTGTCTTGAGTTCCTCAACCACGGTACGGGCAAATTGCATCGAAAACGTCTTGGTCTCGCGCTGAGCGAGATCAACAAGAATATTGGCGACGTCGTCGGGCTCGGCGGTGAGGTCTACGCCGGCAATGACATCGGCCTTGTTTTCTGTCTCGGCCAGCCGCGCCGCTTCGGCGTCCGAAGCATTTTCGGAGAGCGTATAGACGGTCGCACCCTCGGCCTGACCTTCACGGCGCGGCAAAGCATCAGCGTGCAGCGAAATAAAAAGTGCAGCACTCCTGGCGCGCGCAAATCGCACCCGTTCTCCAAGAGGAATGAAAGTGTCTTCCGAACGAGTCATCGCAACCCGATACCTGCCCCCACTTTCCAGCTTCTCGCGCAAGGTCTGCGCGAAGGCGAGCACGACATCTTTTTCAAGTTCGCCGCCTGACCCCTTGGTACCGTTGTCGATGCCACCATGTCCGGGATCAAGCACAATCAGCGGGCGCGCATCTCCGTCACTTTTCGGCAATGGCTCACGCGACCTGGTAGATGCGGTGAGGTTGGGATGATTTTCTAATGCCAAGTTGTGCATAAAGGTTGCCCGGTCGGTGGCAACAAGATCGAGTACAAGCCGCGCCGGCTGTCCCTCGGTTGCGTCGAGCACGAAGGCTTTGTCGACACGCACCGGACCCTTGGCATCGAGCACGATGCGGGAGCCCCCTTGCATGATCAGGCCATAGCGGAACGCCATCACCAGACCGCGAACTTGCTCGCCCGCTTTGGTAGGAAGCTTGAAGATTGTCTGCGGCAGATCAACCACCACTCGGTACGGGTCCGCGAGCGTGAAAACTGCGAGGTCAATCCTTCGGTTCAAGTCGACAACGAAACGCGTCTGCCTGTCGTCTCCACCGATGCGCACGTCGGTAGCCACCGCCGGCGACTCAGCTTGGGCCGCCAGCGCCCGCGCAGGTATGCCGCTCTCTGCGGCGATTCCACCCGCCTGACACAGCATTGCGCCGACTAGCGCGCTGGTTATTGCGATCGCACGGGCTGTCACGAATCTCGACCCTTTTGAGAGCCTTTTTTAACCCATTAGCGCCCGTTTCGGTTAACGGAACTTGAGCAAGGGCCCATTCACTATGCGGGTGTGACCTTACTGCAAAAGGTTCCCTTGCCAGTAGTGGTTCAGGGCCGTATGTAGGATACGCTGATGGCTAGAGTTCCGGCTGTGCCGCGTTCGGGCCCAGGCCGCTGAGGTTCTGTACCGCTCCCTCGAGGGGGGTCGGCGGACGGCCAAGCGAAACGAGCCGAAACCCTTGTGAAGGACACCCGGATCAGCGCGCGACCGTAGGGGCCGTTCGCGACCTAGCCGTGAGCGACGAGAAACCTCGGTTCGCGCCTGTGAGGCGCGACCGCAGCGCTACGGGTCGCAAGTTTCATGCTGCCACTGATGCAGCGAAGGTATTTTGAAGTCCATCGCTCGCGCGCCGTCACTCTGACGGCTCGTGTTGGCGTGCGCTTCGGCCACGCGGCCCTTCCCTTCCACAACAATCAGGCCGGCTTTCCACTGCACCGCGTTGCGCTGTCTTCATCGCGCGAGCGCGTGGGGATCGCTGGTTCAGTGAGATTTTCCAATGGCCGACAAGATGCTGATCGACGCGACCCACCCGGAGGAGACCCGGGTCGTCGTGCTACGCGGCAACCGCGTCGAGGAGTTCGATTTCGAGAGCGCCAACCGCAAACAGCTCCGCGGTAACATTTACCTCGCAAAAGTCACCCGCGTTGAACCGTCACTCCAGGCGGCTTTCGTCGATTACGGCGGCAACCGCCATGGCTTTCTGGCGTTTTCGGAAATCCACCCGGATTACTACCAAATCCCGGTCGCCGACCGGCAAGCACTGATTGCGCAGGAAGAGCGCGCCCAGCGCGCGGCCGACGCGGACGCCGAAAATCGCGTCGAGCCGCACAATCATCACCGGCATCGCAGCGCGGAACGATATCCCGACCGCGATATTGTGCAAACCGAGCCGCTTGCTGCCGGAGAGTTCGCGCGCGAGGCAACTGAAGTCCTCGCGACTGAGTCCGGTATTGGTGAGCCGACGCAGGAGAATATCCAAGAAAGCGCGGAACCCGACCCGATGCCGCCTGAGTTAATCGCCGAAGAGCAGGCGCGCGAAGCAGCTGAAATTCCCGCCAGTGAAGCCATCGCTCCATCGCCCGAGGTAAGCCCGACGTTTTTCGAAGTGGCGGCCGAAGGCGAACAGCCTTCCGCTGCCGCGGAGGGCGCGCTGAAAGCTGAAGCCGCGGCCGCCGATGCCCGCCATGGCAACGGCGAGGAGCATGCCGAAGAAGAAGCCGTTGAATCCGTCGGTGGAGCTGACGCGCTTGAAGAGGTGCAGGAGCGGCTTCCGCGGCTCCGGCGCCAGTACAAGATCCAGGAAGTCATCAAGCGCCGGCAGGTGATGCTGGTTCAAGTCGTCAAGGAAGAGCGCGGCACCAAGGGCGCTGCATTGACAACCTACCTTTCGCTCGCCGGACGTTATTCTGTCCTTATGCCGAACACCGCCCGGGGTGGTGGGATTTCCCGCAAGATCACGTCCGCCGAAGACCGCTCGCGGCTCAAGGAGATCGCTCAAGAGCTGGAAGTGCCGGAAGGCATGGGTGTGATTTTGCGAACGGCCGGCGCCACCCGCACCAAGATCGAAGTCAAACGTGATTTCGAATATCTGCTTCGCCTCTGGGAAACTGTGCGCGACCTAACCCTGAAATCGACGGCACCCACCTTGGTTTATGAGGAAGGTTCGCTGACAAAGCGGTCAATTCGCGACTTGTACGGCAAGGACATCGAGGAAATCATCGTTTCGGGCGAGGAAGGCTTCAAGGAGGCGCGTGACTTCATGCGCATGCTGATGCCGAGCCACGCCCACCATGTAAAACAATATAAGGACACTCAGCCTCTATTTACCCGTTACGGCATCGAGAGCCAGCTTGACGCCATGTTTTCGTCTGTGGTGCAGCTTCGTTCCGGCGGTTACATCGTAATCAATCAGGCAGAAGCGCTGGTCGCAATTGACGTTAATTCCGGGCGCGCCACGCGCGAGCACCATATCGAGGACACCGCGCTTAAGACCAATTGCGAGGCGGCCGAGGAGATCGCGCGACAATTGCGCCTGCGTGACCTTGCTGGCCTCATTGTCATCGACTTCATCGACATGGATGAGGGCCGCAACAACCGCACGGTTGAGCGGCGGCTAAAAGAAGCGCTCAAGCATGATCGCGCCCGTATCCAGGTAGGCCGCATTTCACATTTCGGCCTGCTGGAAATGTCGCGCCAGCGCATTCGCACCTCTGTCCTGGAGAGCTCGACCGAAAAATGCCCGGTATGTGGTGGAAGCGGTCATGTGCGTTCAGTGTCGTCAGTCGCACTGCAATTGTTGCGCGCTATCGAGGAAATGCTGATCAAGGGCGCAACGCACAATCTAATAGTGCGCACGCGAACTGAGGTGGCGCTCTATGTGCTCAATCACAAACGCGCCCATCTGCGCGCTCTAGAAGAACGGTTCCGTATAACGATCACGGTCTCGGCAGACCCGGCCGTAACGGGCCAACAGTCATACGTGATCGATCGCGGTGAGCAGGTGCACTCGCTGGACGCCGCGCGCAGCCTTGCCGCGCAGCAGCCACAGCTGGTACCCGTCGGGGAAGTTGAGGACAAAATAGCCGAGGCGGACGATCTAGCGGAGGAGTCTAAATTTGCTGCAGCCGAATCGGAAGCCGAACGACGCCTCGAGGGCGAGCGCGAAGGCGGCGGCCGGAGGCGGCGGCGCGGGCGCGGCGAACGCGGCGAAGCGGCACGCGAGGGCGCGCAACAATTCACGCACGACACTGTCCCCGAACATGTAGTCGCTCACGAAGATCACGAGGCGGGTCCGCCCGAGGAAGACGGAGTAGGCCAACAGCAGCCGCGCAAAGACCGCGTATTCGGCGAAGGCGAGCCCCGTGAAGGGCGTCGTCGGCGTCGTCGCGGGCGACGCGGTGGCCGTCGCAACCGGCAACGCAACGGCGAGGCGCCATTCCGTTCCGGCGAAAACGGACCTGAGCCCGAACTGCAACACGCGGTCGGGGACACGGACCGCCCGCCGACCTGCGAGAGCAAATCCGTCGAAGCGTCACAGCCCGAAGACCGCTCCGCTCCACCACTAGAAGAATTCTCCGCAACGGGCGCTAGCGCGCAAGAATTACCGCGCCGTCGTTCGACTATTCGCGAGCCGGCATCTTTTGCTGCTGCGGGTACGTCGTCACCGTCTTCAGCTCCTTCGCCGTCGGTACCGGTAATTTCCAGCACTGGATCCGAAGAATCGGCACCGCCGAGGCGCGGCTGGTGGGGCAAGCGCCTGCTGGGCGACAAAGGCTAGCTGCAGATGAGATCCGCCTGGGTCGACAGCGATGCCAAGCAGGCTGTCGATTATTGGGTAAAAGCTGGCATTGGCGCGGAGCTGGCGCGACGCGTCTATTCAACACGCCTGCTCGGCCGCGATCGAAAGCTTGTCCTGCACGGTGGCGGTAACACCTCAGTGAAGACGCGGGTTAGGGATCTGCTCGGCGCAGACACTGAAGTTCTCTGCGTCAAGGGCTCTGGCTGGGACATGGCAAGTATCGAGCCAGCCGGGATGCCGGCAGTGCGGCTGGGAGCCCTGCGGGGCTTGCGCGCGCGTACTGCTCTGCCCGACGAAGAGATGGTGCGGGTGCAGCGGGCGGCCCTAATCGATCCACAGGCGCCCAATCCATCTGTCGAGACGCTGCTTCATGCATTCCTACCGCACAAATTCGTCGATCACACCCATGCCACTGCGATCTTGAGCCTGATTGATCAGGCCGACAGCGAAGCGTTGTGCAAGGAAACCTTCGGCGCCCGGCTGGGCTTCGTGCCCTACATCATGCCGGGCTTTGCGCTGGCAAAAAAAGCGGCCGCCGTGTTCGAGAAAAACTCGGCGGTCGAGGGGCTGATCCTCGATAAGCACGGCATTGTCACCTTCGGCGATGATGCGCGCGAGGCTTACGAGCGTATGATGGAATTCGTCTCACTGGCGGAAGATCGCTTACGCAAAAAAGCTAACGCAAAATTCGTGAGCGCCAGGCTACCGGGCCAAATCGCGCGAGCGACCGACATCGCACCGATCATCAGAGGCGCCTGCACGCTGCGCGATGCCTTCGGCGAAGGTGCGCACAAGCGGCAGATCGTCGATTTCCGCAGCAGCGATCTGATTCTCAACTACGTCAATGGCAAAGACGTTACCCGTTACGCCCGTGCGGGACTGATCACGCCCGATCATGTGATCCGCACCGGACCCTGGCCGCTGATCGCGCCGGCGCCGGAAGCCGGCAGGCTCGACGATTTCAAGAGTGCCGTGCGGCTGGCCGCGCGCGTGTTCATGGACGACTACGCCGCCTATTTCACGCGCCAAAAGGCGCGGGCAAACGGCGCCCGAATGCATGATCCTCTTCCCCGCGTCGTACTAGTACCTGGCCTCGGCCTGTTCGGGCTCGGTGCAAGCGCCCAGGAGGCGCGTATCGCCGCCGACGTCGCCGAAACTGCGGCCGAAGGCATCAGCGGTGCAGAAGCAATCGGTATGTTCAAGTCCATTTCCGAAACTGACATGTTCGACGTCGAATACTGGCCGCTAGAGCGGGCCAAGCTCGACCAGCGTAAGTCGTTGCCGCTCGAAGGTCAGGTAGCCGTCGTGACCGGAGCCGCTGGCGCGATTGGAGCGGCGACCGCGCGCGCGTTTGCGCAGGCCAGCGCGGAGATCGCCCTGTTTGATATCGATGCGGAAGCCGTGGCGAAAAACGCAAAGGCAATCGGCGGCGCGACGCTTGCGATCGCTTGCGACGTGACTAGCACGGAGTCGGTTCATTATGCCTTTGAACAAGTGGTCGCAGCGTTCGGCGGCGTCGACATCGTGGTGTCGAACGCCGGTGCCGCCTGGCACGGCAAGATCGGCGAGGTCGATGAAGCAGCGTTGCGCGCGAGCTTCGAACTAAATTTCTTTGCTCACCAGAAAGTTGCACAAGCTGCCGTGAACATCATGCTCAAGCAGGGCGTCGGCGGGTGCCTGCTGTTCAATGGTTCGAAGCAGGCGGTGAATCCGGGCCCGGATTTCGGACCCTACGGTTTGCCGAAAGCGGCGACATTGCTTCTGGTGCGGCAGTACGCGCTCGATTATGGCGCCGACGGCATCCGTGCCAATGCTGTCAATGCCGACCGCATCCGCTCTGGTTTGCTGACCCCGGATTTTATCGCGCAGCGCGCCAAAGCCCGCGGCGTCAGCGAAAAAGAATATATGACCGGCAATCTGCTTCGGCGTGAGGTAACAGCCGAAGACGTAGCCCAGGCTTTCCTGCACCAGGCACTTGAATTGAAGACCACCGCCAATGTCACGACTGTCGACGGCGGCAACATCGCCGCCGCATTACGGTAACGTCTGCATCTGCTAGGAAGCGTGCTATCCTCTATCCCCTTTCGATATCAAAAAGGAGCCGACACGATGCTGCGAATACTGGCTGCAGTCCTTGTCCCTGTTCTGCTTGTGGCGAGCCCGGCCGAAGCCGTCACCTCGCAAGAGAAAATGCAGACCTGTAAGGTCGGCGCCGAGAGCCAGCAGCTGCAAGGCGCCAAGCGGGACGCCTTCATCAAGAAATGCATGGCGGGCGGCAATTACGAACCGGCCGCGCGGAAGAACCCAGCTAAACAGACGGCTCCGAAACCTCAATAACCCGCCTCGTCAGCCAGCCCCGCCTTATCGCGTCGCGCGCGCTGCCGGGCGCTCCAGCGGGCTTACTTCGAAGCGGCGCAGTGCGCCTCTCCGCAAAACATCGATTGCGATCTTTCGCCCGATGCGCTCGCGATTGAGCAGCCGGATAAGATCGTCCACGCCAGTGATAGATTCGCCATCGGCGGACACAATGGTGTCGAGACTCATCAACCCGGCTAAAGCCGCCGGCCCGCTCGATTCGAGTGCGGTAATCATCGCGCCTGATGAATTTTCGATCTTTGCCAGGTGCGCAAATCGCCGCGGCACTGTGGTCGTTTGGGCCGAGACGCCGATATAAGCGCGACGCACGCGACCATGCTGGATCAGTTCACTGAGCACGAATTGAGCGGTGTTGCTAGCGACCGCAAAGCAAATGCCCTGCGCGCCCATAATCACGGCGGTGTTGATGCCAATAACTTCACCACGCGAGGACACAAGTGGCCCTCCGGAATTGCCGGGGTTGAGCGCGGCATCAGTCTGGATCACGTCTTCGATCAAACGCCCGTTGCGCGAACGCAAAGAACGGCCGAGCGCCGAAACCACGCCAGCGGTGACGGTTGACTCGAAACCAAGCGGATTGCCAATCGCCACCACGAGCTGGCCGCGCTTGAGTTTTTTGGAATCTCCCAATAGTGCGCTCGGCAGATCGCGGACCGAGCCCGCACGCAGAAGGGCTAAATCGGTGTCAGGATCTGTGCCAAGGCGGCGAGCTTCCATGACGCGGGCGTTTGCATCCTGCAAGAGGACGTCTTTGGCGCCCTCGACGACGTGAGAATTGGTGAGCACCAACCCATCGGGCGCGATAATCACGCCAGAGCCGACGCCGCCTGGGGTGCCTTTGTTATTGCGGACCTCGACGCGCAAGACCGCCGGGCCGACGGTATCGACCACTGTGGTGATCGCACGGGAGTATGAGTCGAGGGTTTCGGTATCGGAGGCGGGCGCTGCCACGGCCTCGCCGATGTTCCCGACATCGGACGATGAAGCAAGGTCGAGCATTGGGATTTCGGGGGTTTTGTGGAACGCCAAAGTATGTAGGTGCCCGCCGGCGGAAATGGAAGATGCCGGCAGGTTTCACTCAAATTGCACGAATTCTTTCAGGCTTCCTCAAGTCAATGGGGTTAAATTTTAATTCTAACTGACCATGTTAGAGATTGCCCAATGGCTACGGGGTCCGCGCAAGCACTGGCGCACCAAGGGCAGCTTTTCGGCGGGGAAGTTACTCGCACTTTGGTTTGCCTCGGAGGCCTTTGGCGGCATCCTGTTGTTGGCGTTTTTCGTGCCTTTCTCCGCCGAACGTTAGGCCAAAAATGCTGTAGCGAAGATCGCCCCTTTGTCGCCGTCGAACGGAGGTGAAGCGGCTCACCTCGTCGCATCCATCGTAGCCGGGCCTGACAAAAAACGCAGTTGCGAGAAACGCTGCTGAGACAAAGTCTTAAATTAGAGGTTTTGTCCCGGAGCAGAGCATCAGGGCCGAGTGACAGCTATTTTTTCAGCCAGCCGCCAATGCGCTCCACTGCCTCGTGCATCTCGGCCGCCGAGCCGGCGTAGCAGAAACGCAAAAAGTGTCTGCCATTCGCCGGATCGAAGTCGATGCCAGGTGTCGCTGCAACTCCCGCTTCGGTCAACATGCGCTTGGCGAAGTTGAGGCTATCATCGGAAAATCGCGAAATATCCGCGTAAAGGTAGAACGCACCGTCCACTGGGAGAAATTTGTCGAGCCCGACTTTCGGCAGTCCCTCCGTGAGGATGCGGCGGTTCTCCTCATAGCCATGCTTGACCACTTCCATCTCTTCGCGTCCCTCGAACGCGGCCTCGGCAGCGACCTGCGCGAGTGTTGGCACCGAAATCGCAAGATTGCCCTGAAGGCGATCGATGGTGCGCACCAGATTTTCGGGCACCACCATCCAGCCGACGCGCCATCCTGTCATGCAGAAATATTTTGAGAATGAATTGATCACCACCACACGCTCGGACGCAGTCGCGGCCGTTTCAGCTGCAAAGGCGTAGTCTAGACCGTGATAGATCTCGTCGGAGATCACTCGGATTCCTTCGGCTTCAGCGACCGCGATCAACCGCGTCAGCGCATCGGCATCCACCATGGTGCCCGTCGGATTGGCGGGACTCGCGATTACGACACCCTTGAGCGGCGCGCGTTGATGCGCCGCGATCAATGCCTTAGCCGACAGCGCCCATCGCGTTTCGGCCGATGTTTCGATCAGCACCGGCTCGCAGCCGAGCACGGAGAGGATGTGGCGATACGGCGGATAACCGGGATTGGCCAAAGCCACCCGGTCGCCGGGCTCGAATAATGCCAGAAAGGCCAGGATGAAGGCACCAGACGATCCGGTCGTTACGGCCACGCGCGCCGGATCTAACTCAAGCTCGTAAACGTCGCTATAATGACGCGCAATACGAGCCCGCAACGACGGGATCCCAAGTGTTTCAGTGTAGCCGATACGCCTCTGCGCAAGCGCGGCCTGTGCCGCCTTGATCGCTGTGGTAGGCGCAGGCGCCGCCGGCTGCCCCACCTCCATGTGGATGATGCGGGCGCCCCGCGCCTCACGCTGCGCCGCCGCCGCCATCACATCCATGACGATGAACGGAGGCACGTCGCTGCGTTTGGATGGCTTCAAAAGCTTTTTCGCCGCCTCAAGCATCGTTTTCGGCCCATCAAGCCACCGCCCTGCCCCGCTGTTGCCGTATTCCGCGGATTGCTTGCAGATAGGTCTTTCATGACCCAGTCGTGATTGCCAGCCGCGTTGACCGCCCGAACGCACGTCACTAGGTTCACGCCCAATCTGGCAGAAAATCGGGATGTCATTGAACGGCACACCTATCAGGACGCGACGCGTGGCGCCAGCGATCGCATTGGTCGCAGCCATCGCGATCGGAGCAGCGGGGGGCGGCCCCGCAGTTGCGCCGGCGCGCGCGCAAGACAGTACCACCCGCGGTATGCCGCTTATCCGCGACGCCGAAATCGAACAACTGCTGCGCGATTACGCGCAGCCGGTCCTGCGCGCGGGCGGCCTTGCCAAGCAGAACGTGAGGGTCGTGATTTTGGGCGACCGTTCGTTCAATGCCTTCGTCATGGATGGACGGCACATCTTCATCAATGCGGGCGCGCTGTTCGACGCCAAGACGCCGAACGAGGTTATTGGCATATTCGCGCACGAGACTGGACACCTCGCGGGCGGGCACCTCCAGCGCTTGAGAGAGCAACTTGCGTCCGCGCAAACGGCTGGGATCGTGGCGTTGCTGGCCGGCATCGGCGCTGCCGTCGCAGCATCCCGCGCGGGGGGGAATGCCGGCGATGTCGGCGCGGCCGCAATCCTCGCGCCCCAGTCGGCCCTCATGCATTCGATGCTTTCCTATGTGCGCACCCAGGAAGACCAGGCCGACCACGCCGGCGTGAAATTCCTCAATGCTACGGGTCAATCGCCCAAGGGAATGGTCGAACTGTTCAAGCGCCTGAGCAACGAAGTGTTGTTTAATTCGCGCTACATAGACCCCTACATGCAGACGCACCCGATGCCGGCCGATCGAGTCGCCGCCCTAGAAACGCTCGCCAAGGCGAGCCCTTATTGGGACCGCAAGGATCCGCCCGAGCTGCAACTGCGCCATGAACTGATGCGCGCGAAATTATCGGGCTTTCTGGAACGTGCGGATACGGTCGCCCGCCGCTATCCCGCAACAGACCACAGCTTGCCGGCGCGATATGCCCGCGCCATCTCGACGTACCGTCACTCGGACCTGCGTCAGGCACTCGCGCAGATCGACGGCCTGATCCAGGTGCAACCCAACAATCCTTATTTCTATGAGCTCAAGGGGCAGGCCCTGCTCGAAGGCGGTCATCCAGCCGAGGCCATTGCACCGCTGCGGCAGGCTGCGCAGTTTTCGCACAGCAATCCGCTAATCGAGATCTTGCTCGCGCAGGCACTCAACGCCGCTAACAATCCAAAGCATGCCGAGGAAGCGGTCGGCCTCCTCCGCACAGCAATCGCGCGCGAACCGGAAGCGCCCGATGCCTATGCGCAGCTTGCGATGGCCTATGGCCGAAAGGGCGACCTCGCCAATGCCGACCTCGCCTCGGCGCAAGCCGCTTTTGCCCGCGGCGATCTCAAAACCGCACGCCAGCTGGCCACGCGCGCCAAGACTCGCCTGCCAATCGGTTCGCCAGCATGGGTGCGGGCCGATGATATTGTAAATGTCAAACCGAATACCAAGGCCAATGTTCAATAATAGGAAGGTTTCCATGACATCAACACTGCGCCTGACCGTCGCCGCCTGTGCGGCCTTGCTGGCTGTTGCTGTGCCGCAAGTCTCGCGTGCCGACGAATTCTCCGCGAGTCAGCGCAGTGAGGTCGAACGCATCATGCGCGAATATCTAATCGCACACCCGGAGGTCATTCAGGATGCGATGACCGAACTCGAGAAAAGGCAGAGCACGGCAGATGCCGAAAAACACAAGGCGGCGATCAAGCAATACTCGCAAAGCATATTCAGCTCGCCGCGCCAGGTCGTGCTCGGCAATCCGGACGGCAACGTCACCTTTGTGGAGTTCTTCGACTACAACTGCGGTTACTGCAAGCGTGCCATGGACGACATGCTCACGCTGATGAAAGATGATCCCAAGCTCAAGGTCGTCTTGAAGGAATTCCCGGTTCTCGGTCCTGGCTCGGTCGAGGCCGCTCAGGTTGCGGTTGCGGTACGCATGCAAGACAAGACCGGCAAGAAATATCTCGAATTTCACCAGAAGCTGCTTGGCGGCCGCGGCCAGGCCGATAAGGCGCGCGCCATCGCGGTCGCCAAAGATATTGGCCTAGACATGGGTCGCCTCGACAAGGACCTGACGAGTGCTGAAGTAAAGGCTACACTTCAGGAGAGCTTCAAGCTTGCGGAGGCGCTCGGTCTCAATGGTACGCCAAGCTACGTGATCGGCGACAATGTCGTGATCGGCGCGGTGGGCCTCGATGCGTTGAGAGAAAAAGTCAATACCTCGCGCTGCGGCAAGCCGACCTGCTGACGGACGTCACAGCCGTCCGTAACTGCTAACAGTCAACGGCCGCCGCAACTTTCTGCGGCGGCTTTTTTGCGTCAAAACAGTGCGGAACAAAGTTCCCTTGGGCTGGTTGTTGCGCGCATGTACATGTTCGGCATGGAAGAAGAGTACTTTTTGTTTGACGCGAAAACGCGCCATGCAGTGCGTCGCGCCAACAAGAAATTTCTTTCGCTTGCACAAAGGCGGTTTGGCAATCGCGTAATGACTGAAATGTTGCAGTCTCAGCTCGAGGTTGCCACGCCGCCCTGCGCCACCTCCCAAGAGGCACGCTCTCATCTGGCGCATTACCGCCACGCGCTCGGCGAGATGGCTGACGAACACAAGCTTGGCCTTGCCGCTATGGGCACCTTCCCCCTCGCCTTCTGGCCGGAACAGACCGTGACACCGAAGGCGCGTTATGGGGCCATCATCGATGACCTGCAAATGATTGGTTACCGCAACATGCTGTGCGGTATGCATGTCCACGTCGCGATCGCGGATGTTGACACGCGCATCAACTTGATCATGCGGCTGACTCCCTATTTGCCGCTCCTGCTCGCGCTCACGACCTCTTCGCCGTTTTGGCAAGGCAATCTCACCGGGCTCGTTGGCTATCGACTTGCGGCCTATGACGAACTGCCTCGTACGGGACTCCCTGAATTGTTCCGCACCGATGACGACTATCGCGAATATGTCGCTGCGCTCACCTGGGCGAAAATTATTCCTGATGAGAGTTACATCTGGTGGGCAATCCGACCGTCGCTCAACAATCCGACCATAGAGTTGCGCGTGGCTGACAGCTGCACGCGTCTTGATGACGCCGTTGCGGTCGCGGCCTTGTTTCGGTGCCTCGTACGCGCCCTCGACCGCGACCGTGCGCTCAATGCCGGTTTCGACCGCGTTGGCCGCGCGATCACGCAAGAGAACAAGTGGCACGCCCAACGCTATGGCATCGGCGCGACCTTTGTCGAGCCGTTCTCCCGTTCGCCTCTAACGCTCGTGCAATGGCTCGATCAGGTGATCGATTTCATTGCCGAAGATGTGGACACGCTCGGCTGCGCGCAGGAAATCGGGCATCTCCACGCGATCGCACTTCATGGCACGAGCGCAGACCGCCAGATTGAAATCTTCAGCAAGGCGAGGGCAGCCGGCCGCAGAAGGCTAACGGCGCTCAAGGAAGTGGTCGATTGGGCAGCTAGCGAAACCCAGACGCCCGGCATGCCTTGATCCCGAGCGCCTTCCGGGCTTCCCCTAATCCTCCGGGCCACCTATAAAGCGCCACGGTTGCACATGCATCGAGCCGGGCGGGCGGGACTCAATGGCCAGGACAACAATCTACGTCCTCAACGGACCCAATATGAACCTGCTCGGCACGCGGGAACCCGAGAAATACGGGCGCGCGACCTTGGCCGACGTCGAAAAACTTTGTGCTGAAACGGCAAACCGCTTCGGCATGGATGTCGTTTGTCGTCAATCGAACCAGGAAGGCGAACTGATCGACTGGATTCAAGAGGCCCATTCCAAGAAAGCCGCAGGCATCGTGATCAACCCGGCTGGCTATACGACGACATCAATTGGCATCATGGACGCCCTGTTGGCCGTGCAGGCGACCGTGCCCGCGATCGAAATCCACATCACCAACATCCACCAGCGCGAAGCCTTCAGGCACAATTCATATATTTCCAAGGCAGCGAAGGCAGTGGTCGCCGGTTTCGGCATCGATGGCTATGTGTTGGCGATCACCGGGCTTGCCGGCCTTGTCGGCGCCAAGCAGAAGGGCTGAGCGTGCCGGATGGGCAAATCACCGAAATCGATCGTCGACCATGAACTCATCCACGAGCTGACGAAACTCCTGGATGAGACCGGACTGACCGAGATCGAGATCGAGCAGGATGGCCGACGCGTACGGGTGGCGCGTGGCATAGCGGCGACGGCGGCGCCCGCCGCCGTGCGCGTCGAAGTGGCACCGTCGCAGACTGCGTCCGACACCGTGGTCAAGCCGATCGATCCGTCGAAGCACCCAGGTGTAGTTATCTCGCCGATGGTCGGCACCGCTTACGCAGCCGCAGAGCCAGGCGGCAAGCCCTTCATAGACCTCGGGACCACGGTCAAGGCCGGCGACACACTCCTGATCGTTGAAGCGATGAAGACGATGAATCAGATTCCGGCCCCGCGCGCCGGCACCGTCATCCAAATTCTTTTTGAGGACGGCCAGCCGGTCGAGTTCGGCGAACCGTTAGTGATTATCGAGTGATGTCAATACGCGTTAACTCGCTGTGTTCTCACCCTGAGGAGGCCGCGAAGCGGCCATCTCGAAGTGTTCGATAAGATCCTTATCGCCAATCGCGGCGAAATTGCCTTGCGCGTGCTGCGCGCCTGCAAGGAGCTCGGGATTCCGACCGTGGCGGTTCACTCAACCGCCGACGCAGACGCCATGCATGTGCGATTCGCAGACGAAAGCGTCTGTATCGGCCCGCCCGCTGCCAAAGACAGCTACCTCAACATTCCTTCAATTCTTTCGGCCTGCGAGATTACCGGCGCGGATGCCGTTCACCCCGGTTATGGATTTTTGTCGG
>DATFXJ010000179.1:0-6661 GCA_035315965.1 Pseudolabrys sp. | reverse complement strand
CACCAGGTGATCTGAAACTGAGCACGCGCTTTGCCGGCTTCGAGGACAGCGAGCGCCAGGTTATCATTGCGATCCTCGATCTCCCGGCCAGCGCCTACCGGGAGCTGGAAGTAGCGGCTTTCAACAAAGTCCAAGACGAGCGTCAGCAGGTAAAGCGAGAGAGTTTCCCTTTTGGCAGCGGCATCGGTTTTCTGATCAGCGGCCTTGTCCAAAAGAACGATGTTACGGTCCATCGCTGGTCCTTGCTGGCGACGGCGATCGGTCAATCCATCCCCAACCTCACAATGTTGATCAATGTGGAGGTGCCAGAAAACGCCCTCACGGTCTATTCCGATGAGGTAATCCGTAAGGCGCTAGCAAGCGTCACATTCCGACCAGCACCGATTCAGGAGCAACTCGGCCTACTGCCGTTCAAACTCGGAGAGCTGTCTGGATTCCAGGTGATGCAGGTGTTACCGGCCGGCACCGTCATCCTCGCCGACGGGCCGGGCGAAAATAGCGAGCAGCAGCCATTCATGATCGTCTCGATCGAGCGTGGTGGCCCGACGCAAGCCGCCGATCGCGGCCTATTCGCACGGGATCTGCTAGCGAACGTGCCGGTGCGCGATCTCAGTATGCAGTCGGCCGACACAATGCGGATCGGCGGCGCGCCAGGTCACGAGATTCGCGCAAGAGGCAAAGGGCCGGCCGGCGAGCCTGTGTCACTGGTGCAATGGTTGCGGTTTGGCAGTGGTGCTTTTTTGCGAGTGGTTGGCGTGAGCCCCGCCGAAAAATGGGATCAATCGTTCGGGCGATTCCGAGCGGTACGCGACGCCATCGATATGCGTTGAGAAATTACTGCGTTGCGTTATCCGGCCGCGCGTTGTCGTTGGCAGAAGCCGGCGATTCAGGCGGCGACTTGCTCACTGCCACAAGAGCCGGGCGCAGGACGCGTTCGCCAATCATGTAACCCGCCTGAATGACCTGCGCCACTTGACCGGGAGGCTGATCGGGCGTCGGTACTTCATACATGGCCTGATGCAAGTTCGGATCGAATTTTTCCCCCAGTGGTGAGAATTTTTTGACGCCGTTTCTCTCCAGAATTTTCATGAGCTCGCGCTCGGTGAGTTCGACACCCTCGATCAACGCCCTAACCTTGGGGTTGGCGGCCTCCCGCAGGTCCAGACCGATCGTTTCCAGCGCGCGATGCATGTTATCAGCCACAGCCAATACATCGCGGGCAAATCCAGTAATGCCATAGACGCGCGCATCGAGAACTTCGCGCTCGGTGCGTTTACGCAAGTTCTCCATCTCGGCAAGGGTGCGCAATAGCTTATCCTTGAGTTCTGCAGTTTCACGCGTCGCTTCGACCACCAGATCAGCTGTTTCAGGAACTGTCTTGTCATCGGTGTCGGTTTCGGCTTGGCGGGCGGTAGGGTCCGTCATTGTACTCAATCCATCCTCAGCATACCCGGATGTCCGGCATATCAGGACTTCGGCGCAAAAAATCAAGCGCTACGGCGCCAGCAATCGGCTTACCACCCGCGCCGTATAGTCAACCATGGGAATAACGCGAGCATAGTTAAGCCTGGTAGGTCCGATTACGCCGATCACGCCGATGATGCGGCCTTTGCTGTCGCGATAGGGGGCGACGATAGTCGAGGAGCCGGAGAGCGAAAAAAGCTTGTTCTCCGAGCCGATGAAAATGCGTACGCCGTCGGCCTGCTCTGCTCGGCCGAGCAGATCGATCACCCCGCGTTTGGTTTCCAGCGCATCAAACAATGAACGCACACGTTCCAGGTCTTCAAGGGCGCGAAGATCCTCCAGCAGATTGGCATGGCCGCGCACGATCAGCTGACGGTCTTCGCTGTCGCCGCCCGACCAACTGGCGAGTCCGGTTTCGATGATTTTTTGGGTCAGTTGATCGAGTTCCGCCTGGCCGTCTGTCACCGCTTTTTCGATCTCGCTGCGCAGCTCCGTCAGTGTCTTACCGCGAATGCGAGCATTGAGAAAATTGCCGGCTTCGGTCAGCGATGAGGTTGGCAATCCGGCGGGGATGTTGAGCACACGGTTTTCAACCTGGCCGTCTTCGGCAACCAGGACTGCCAGCGCGCGTTCCGGCTCAAGCCGCACGAACTCAACGTGCTTGAGCCGAACGTTATTTTTCGCTGTGAGCACGACGCCAGCCGAACGGGTGAGTCCCGACAGCAACTGCAATGCTTCGGTGAGGATGGTTTCGACCGTTTTGGCCGTGTGAGTGCCGGCAACTTGCGACTCGATCGAGCGCCGATCCTGCTCCGACAGATCGCCGACCTGCATTAACGCATCGACGAAAAAGCGAAGGCCGAGTTCGGTCGGTAGTCGACCAGCCGAGGTATGTGGGGCATAGATCAGGCCGAGCTGTTCCAGATCCGACATCACATTGCGAACGGAAGCCGGCGATAAAGTAATAGGCAATAATCTGGACAAATTGCGTGAGCCAACCGGTTCACCGGTGGCAAGATAACTTTCGACGATCTGACGGAAGATCTCGCGCGAACGCTCGTTCAGCGCCGCCAGACTGACCTGTGTCGCTCCAATCGGAATGTTATGTGACGCCAAGACCTAACTCCTCGGAACCAGCCAAGAATTGACTATTGGGGCGGTCTTGTTCAAGCGGGGCGTATGAGTATGGTGTCCAAGCAATATTAAGGAGCGCTTACGATGCGGCCGAGCCGCCGACAAGTCGATGAGCTTCGCGCGGTTTCGCTCGAGCGGGGGGTGGTCAAATATGCCGAGGGTTCCTGTTTCGTGAAATTCGGCGATACACATGTCTTGGTAACCGCCAGCTTGGAGGAGCGGCTCCCACCGTGGCTCAAGGGCCAGGGACGTGGTTGGGTCACCGCCGAGTACGGCATGCTGCCGCGCGCGACCTCGGAACGGACGCGGCGTGAGGCGAGCGCCGGCAAACAGGGCGGCCGCACGGTTGAAATTCAGCGGCTGATTGGTCGCAGCTTGCGCTCGGTGGTAGACCTGCCGGCGCTTGGCGAGCGTCAGATCACGCTCGATTGCGACGTGATACAGGCCGATGGCGGCACCCGGACCGCCTCTATCACCGGCGCGTGGGTCGCGCTCGCCGACTGTCTCAATTGGATGAAGGCGCGCGACATGATCAAGACCCAAGTTTTGCGCGACCACATCGCCGCTGTCTCCTGCGGCGTATGCAGGGGCATGGCGGTGCTTGATCTCGACTATGCCGAAGATTCCGAAGCAGACACCGACGGGAACTTTGTCATGACAGGCTCCGGCAACATCGTGGAAATCCAGGTCACTGCCGAAAAAACTCCGTTCAGTGAAGATCAGTTCGCCGCGCTACTCGCGCTCGCGCGCAAAGGCATCGAGAAACTCGTTGGATTGCAAAAAATGGCAGTGATGTGAGCAGAAGACTCACAAGCCCAGTGGTGATCGCCACCCACAATTCAGGCAAGCTGCAGGAAATTCGCGACCTGCTCGCACCTTACGGCATTGCCGCAGAGGCTGCCGGCGACCTCGGTCTTCCTGAGCCGCAAGAAACCGGCAAGACCTTCGCGGCCAATGTGCGCATCAAGGCGGTTGCTGCAGCACGCGCAAGCGGCAAGGTGTCATTCGCAGACGATTCCGGTTTGGTCATCGACGCGCTCGATGGGGAGCCGGGTATTCATTCTGCGCGCTGGGCCGGGCCAGATAAGGATTTTCGCGCGGCCATGAATCGCATTCAGACGTTGCTAATTCAGCGCGGCGCCAAGTCGCCCGAGCAACGGCGCGCACATTTTGTGGCCGCCCTGTGTCTCGCCTGGCCCGATGATCACGTTGAGGTTTTCGAAGGCCGCGTCGACGGAGTCATAGTATGGCCGCCCCGGGGCGACAGAGGTTTTGGCTACGATCCGCTTTTCCGCCCAGACGGCTTCGACCGCACTTTCGGCCAGATGAGCGCGGACGAGAAGCACGGATTGCCGCCGCAAGGCCAAGGGCTATCGCATCGCGCCCGAGCCTTTCTGAAGTTGGCGGATGCATGTCTTACGAAGAGCTGAGTTGTTGCTGATCGTTACACGTTTCAATCAACTGTTTCGCTTGCACGCTAGCTGGCTTCGCCGCCTATGATGCTTAACATGACCTTAACAACTCCCTTTGCCGTCTACGTGCACTGGCCATTTTGCCTGTCGAAATGCCCCTACTGCGACTTCAACAGCCACGTGCGTCACCGCGGCATCAACGAAGCGCGCTTTCTATGGGCCTACGAAACCGAGATCGCTATAACCGCGGCGCGTGTGCCTCATCGCACTGTGTCGAGCATTTTTTTCGGCGGCGGCACACCGTCACTGATGCAGCCTTCATCGGTGCAGGCGATTATCGATTGCATCGGCAAGCACTGGACAATCGCGTCGGACGTCGAGGTAACCCTGGAGGCCAATCCAACCAGTGTGGAAGCCGCACGCTTTCGTGGTTTTCGTGCAGCCGGCGTTAACCGGGTGTCGCTTGGCGTGCAGGCGCTCGACGATGCCTCGTTGAGGGAACTGGGTCGACTACACACGGCAAAAGAAGCGCTCCATGCCGTTGCAATCGCCCGGTCCACTTTCGAGCGTTATTCATTTGACCTGATCTATGCGCGTCCACGGCAGACTCCCGATGACTGGGCGGACGAACTCAAGCACGCAATTGCCGAGGCCCCCGAGCATCTCTCGCTTTATCAATTGACCATCGAGCCGGGCACGCCATTCTTTGGCCTGCACAAAGCCGGCAAGCTCGTCGTGCCCGACGACGATCTCGCGCGCGACCTTTATGACCTCACCCAAGCAGTTTGCACCGATGCCGGCTTGCCGGCCTACGAGATTTCCAATCACGCGCGACCAGGTGCGGAATGCCAGCACAACCTCGTTTATTGGCGAGGGCACGACTATGCCGGCGTTGGCCCTGGCGCGCATGGGAGGCTAACGATCGATGGTCGTCGCGTCGCAACCGCAACCGAGAAGCGGCCCGAGGCCTGGCTCATGCGCGTGGAGGATCGTGGCAGCGGTCTCACCGTAGAGGAGCAACTGACTTCAAGTGAGGCTGCCGACGAATATCTCCTGATGGGACTGCGGCTTGCCGAAGGCATCGATCCTGTGCGCTACACCGCCTTGGCCGGCCGCGCGCTCGATCCCAAGCGCGTTTCGATCTTGCGCGAGGAAGGCGTGGTAGAGACAACTGCAGATGGCCGCCTGCGCGTAACGCAGAGTGGTTTCCCAGTGCTTGATGCGGTGGTGTCCGATCTCGCCGCCTAGTTTTACGTCCCTTGCTGGAACGAGTGCGGAGCCGGACTCACGACCTGCCCGCCGGAGGGCGTAACGCGCAACACGGCCAAGCCGCGTTCGTTGGGGCCATCACGACGGAAACGGAAGACTCCATCGATTCCTGAAAAACCCGACGGATTGGTCAACACCTGCTCGCTGAAGCGCTGCGGTCCTTGCGTTTTCACAAGCGCCGCCGCTAAGGCGACCGCGTCATATGCGAGCGTTGCCGTGCGCACCGGATCTTGCCCGTAGCGGGTCCGGTAGCGGCCGGAGAAGTTACCGAAGCCGCCCGCTTCGGGCGCCGCGTACGAGGCGCCCTCAAGTGCCACGGTAGAGAAAATGCGCGGGTCGTCCCACAGGCCGGTGCCGAGCAATTGCACACGCTTGAGATTCACACCATTGGCCATCAGTGCTTGCACAACTTGCGGCACGGCGTCCGCGCCGTCGGGAATAAAGATACAGTCGACTTGATTCGCGGCCTGACTCACGCGGCTCACCGCTTCAGCCATATTGTTTGCATCAAGCGGATATTTTTCAAGGGCGAGCACGCGGCCGCCGCGGCGCGACACTTCCTGCTGGAATGCCGCCTCCACCACCGTGCCATAGGCATTGTCCGGCAACAGCGCGGCGAACGAACGTTTGCCGCGCGAAATTGCAAAATCGACGATGCGGCGAACATCGGTCTCCGGCAGGAAGCTCAACAGATAGATTCCGCGTGCGGCTACACTGGCATCGGTGGAAAACGCGATCACAGGGATGTTGCGTGCGCGTGCTATCTGCCCGACCGCGCTGACCGATTGAGCGAAAAGTGGCCCGATGATAATTTCTGCGCCCTCTGAGATGGCCTGCTGGGCGCCAGCTTGCGCTCCCTGTAGCGTGCCACCATCATCCTTCACCAACAGCTGAATGTTCGAGTTCTTGAATTCAGCGAGCGCCATTTCGGCAGCGTTCTTCATCGACAGCGCTGCAACGCCCGCATTGCTCTGTGCGGAAAGGGGCAAGATCAGAGCGACACGAACTTGGCGGTCACCGACAGAGGCGCTGGCGGCGGCTTCTTCGCTCGGCTGGGGTGTTGGCGCTCCACCTTTCAATTGCGTTGTGCAAGTCGCAAGAACTGTTGCCACCGCGGCAATGAATAGGCTTGCGCAAATGCGATTCCACGCATGCGCTAGTGCCTCGCCCTTACGCGACATTCCCGTCATTGTCGCTCCCCGTGCGACAGATCCGTATCAGTGGTATCCGGTATCATCGATTTTGTCGCGCAAAAGTTAAGGACATGAAAAGCTATGAGGATTTATCACCCGTGACGCGCACAAGGTGGCCGTCTAAAGTCCCGTCTATGGCAAAAGGAAGCAAGACGCGGTCGCGCTGCTATACCCCGTTTGGCACAGCGA
>DATFXJ010000178.1:0-5769 GCA_035315965.1 Pseudolabrys sp. | reverse complement strand
ATTGTCATCAGTATACAGGGACGGCAAAGGGACAGCTATATAGTGGTGCCACGCTCCGTTTAAAGTCTTCCGACATATTTTATTTTCGCATCAACCGTGTTGCGACGTCCTGTGTCCCCTCCCAACTCTCGGACAAGCGGGCAATCTCCGTCCCCAACGTTGCCCGTCTCTACGGCCCTTGGTCGCTTTCCCCGGCGGCCAAGGGCTTTTATCCCTATACAGTAGGGATGGAAGATTTTGGCGGCTAAATGGTCTTAACACCGCTCTCACTAGACCGATGACCCCGGAAGAATTTCAGAAATACTACCCACGTCTGCTTGGTTGGATTGACGCCACGCTGAGGGCTCACCCAGGAAACCCTCGAACCGTCGCCTCGCGGGGTTTCCGCGCTTGCCGCTTTACTTCAGCGCTGACACGTTGACATCGGCAAAGGTCGTCCTGGTCGATCAATTGCCAATTCCGCCGCTGTTATCATGGGGACTGACTCGCTTTGCCGAATTCGAGCGCGCCAACTTCAACGGCATCACATATCTGAACACTTTTTTCTTGAAGCGGGATCAAGAAAACAATGAGGTGATCCATTTCCACGAGCTCATTCACGTAATTCAGTGGCGGATCCTCGGACCCAAGCGCTTTCTGTTCTCCTACGCCAATGGTTTAGAGGACTTTGGATATCGGGATAGTCCCTTGGAAGCGATGGCATACGATGCCGAGGCAGCATTCACGGCCAAAGATATATTCGACGCAGAGAAGATGGTAGCTCGAAAGCTGAGTTAGTCGGCTTGCTAATGTCCCCTAGAGCGCAAACTGAATGTCCGCTAAGGCTAACAGCGGACAAATCATTCTGCGCATGCCTTATCCTGGATTCATACCTTTGGCCTTTATTATCGCAGCGGCAGCCGGTGTCTTTAGGTATGCGATAAACGCCTCTTTCGTGTTCGCTGAAGTACTCGCCGTGAAAACTATTTCTTGCTGCTGTTCGGCAGGGAAAGGACCAACTACGTCTAGACCAGGCGCTGTCAATACATTGGCGAGAAACACTCCGAGCTCAGTCTCGCCTGTAGCCACGGCTTGAACGACCTGCGCCGGCGCTGCTTGCGCCTTCAATTTGGCTTTCATCGCGTCGCTGATGCCGAGACGCTCAAATGCCCACAAGACTTGGTAGCCAGCCGCGCTTTCCTGAATATTCCAACCTCCGGCGACGTCCGATTTACCCCCGAAAGCGGACATCGCCAGCGCTCGCGGCATGTGCGCTACGGCACGTGGCGTCCGCCAATCGAAAGCGAACACCACACAGCCGTTAACTGGCGGTTTCGTCGTTCACAATCAGCTGGCCGCAGTGTGTCGCGGCGGACGCTGATAACGAAGCCAGATCTCGAGCGCGGCGAGGACGGCAACTATGACGCCAATGACGACGTGGACTTGCATGGCCGTACTCCCCGCGAAGCCGAGCACCCAGGGCGAAATCAAGACCCAGACGCCCACGATTAGATTGAGCCATTCCTCCCAAACGGCAAACGCGGCCAATGCGGCGATCGATATCACCGCAATGACAATCCCACTGACAACGGCGTTCTGCGAAGCCGCGCCACTCGGAAAACCAAAGATCCAAGGCGCCACCAAAAGGATTCCTCCAAGGACCAGATTGGCGACGTCGCAAAGCTTGGCATTGCTCCATTCGTTCATGACGTCCTCCTTTTTGTACCTGCGACCGCCTCCAGCGTTAATCGCGCTGACCGCAGCATCACAGACCGATGAAATCTTTGATGGCCGCCGCAGTGCTTTTAGCACTGAGCGCAATCGCGCTTGCGAAACCGACCCCGATCGAGCGACCACGCCTCGCGCTTGTCAACGCAGACACTGACATGGGTTCGGTCGTAGCCATGCAAGAGAATATCGGGTCGATCAGAGCTATGTGTGAGCGAGATTATTTTGCAGCGCCGCAATTGCCGCTCAACAATTTTCCCTGCCGATTGGACCCGTCCCACAAGATGCGCCCGGCTCAATCGCGCCAGTGGCCTAGCAGATACCGGAGCAGGAACGTGCCAGCATGACCTACATGAGTCTTCCCGGCAGGAGCGAGTAAGAGGGCGACCCTTCCGGCGGCAATGAGACGGTGTCAGTGTCCACTAATGACCAAAGTAGAAATGGCGCTCACGTGAATGTCCGCTTTGGCCGAGCTGACGTTTAGGCTCTGACTTCCTGCCGCTGGAATGCAACGTAGCTAGCGACGAAAAGCAGAATGCATGCGGCGAGCAAGCCAACGATTTGCGGCCAGGCCACAAGGAGGCTCTGCGACAGCGGCAATGGCGCCCCCATCACCGCTCCTTGCAGGTCGCTAAGATAGACAGGGCCTAGCGTTCGCGTTGTCGGGTGCAGCAGGGCGAGCACGGTTTCGCCGAAAAGCGTGGACGGCGAGAGCCGTGCCAGCATTTGTGACGTAATTACTAGCGTCGCCTCGTTATCGGCCGACACTAACGCCTGTGCAATGGCGGATGTCAGCGAGGGCCAGATCACTGTGAGAAACAGCCAAATACCAAGTGTTACAAGCCCTGCGGTTGCTGGCGAACGGAAGGCTACCGAGAAAAGGATTGCAAGCGCGAGCCACACGCCGCCATAAGCAATTGTCACGCCGAGGAAAGCCAGAGCTCGGCCCATCTCCGCGCCGCCCGGCGGGACGCCGAGCATTAGGAGCCCAAGCCCGATCACCAGGAGCCATAGCACAATAAGACTGATGGACAGCGTAAAGACGCCAGCCAGGAATTTTCCGAAAAGCAGCGCGTCACGATAGATCGGCTGCGATAGAATGCGCGACAACGTACGCCGGTTATGTTCGCCGTTGACCGCGTCGAAACCGAGCCCAATTGCCATGAGAGGGACCAAAAAGCCAATAAATGACACAAAAGACGGAAGCGGTTCGCGCGCGGTGGTAAACAGGCGCAGGAACAAGAATGGATCCTCTGCGGTCACGTCGCGCACTTGTGTTATAGCGGCATAGACCGCGGCGATTGCGGTCAGCACGACTAGCCATTCGAGCACGCGCATGCGTGCGCTGACGAGATGATCGGACATTTCCTTAAGCATCACGATACCGAGGCCTTGCCACGGAGAACCTTCACGCCGCATCGCGGGCCTCCTCTGGCCGGGCATTCTGGAAGTAGCGGGTATAGATCACTTCCAGGCTTGGTTGATCAAGCGACAGTTGTTTGAGGCGACTGCCCGCCGCTACCGCCGCGGCAGCTGCTTCCGCGCGCAGATCGCGATCGCAAATGATACGGAAACGACCGACCGCGGGCGTTTCGATGCTGCGTACACCCGCCAGCGCGGACAGACGCTTGGCCAGACCATCGCCGCCTTCGGCTTCGAGCTCAACGGCAAAGCCGCCGCCGAGCACATGGCGCCCGAGCTCCCCGACGGTGCCCATTAGCACGATGCGCCCCACATTGAACAATGCTACCCGGTCACACACGCTCTGAACCCGGTCGAGGAGATGCGAGGACAACAGAATGCTCACGCCGTGCGCCTTGAGCGCGCGGATCAAATCCAGAAGCTCGAGACTCGCCTGCGGATCGAGGCCGCTGGTTGGCTCGTCAAGGATGGCGATGCGGGCATCCTTCATGATGATCTCGGCCAGTCCAAGCCGTTGGCGCATGCCGCGCGAGAAGGTGGCAACTTTTCTTTCCATAACGTCGGATAATCCGACACGGGCAAGGGCAGCTGCGATGCGGTCCCTGCGGATTCGCCTCGCAATGCCCATCAGCCGCGATGTGTAGTGCAGATTATCGGCAGCCGTCATGTTGTCGTAGAAGCCGACGGCATCCGGTAAATAGCCAACCAGCCGCTTTACTGCGAGCGGCTCGCGCATTGGGTCATGTCCCGATATACGAGCTACTCCGGCAGTGATGTCGCTCAAACCAAGCAACATTAAAATCGTAGTGGTTTTGCCGGCGCCGTTGGGGCCGAGGAGCCCGAAAATCTCACCGGGCGCAACCGTAAAGCTGACACCGTCCACGGCGGCCGTCGTGTCATAGCGCTTGGTGAGCCCCTTTGCCTCGATGACTGGCGTGCTCATCGCCGCCCAAAGCGCGCGACTGCGCCTACCATGATCAGAAGCGCGGCACCGATAATGCCGACCCCCGCGATACCCCACATTGTCGAGGTTGTTACTGTGACGCGGAAATTCGCTGTGCCGTTCTCGCCATTGGCAGAGGCGGTGAGCGTATTGACGTAGTCCCCGGCAATCGCTTTGGCGGAAGGACGGATCAGCGCCTGCACCTGTTTGTGTTGATTTGGAGGGATACGGTCTATGTCTTTCGGTTCGAAAGAGACCTTCCAGCCCGTCGGCGCATTGGCCGACAACTGAATGTTCTGGGCCGGCGCGGTGCCGGTATTAGTGATGACGATCGGTACCGCGGTTTCCGTACCGGCGGTGGCATTGGCGCTGAGCAGGCCGTCGGGGCCAGCGAGCGTCAGTTTCGGCTCGCCAGTAATATTGAGGCCGACCTCGGCACCGGCATTGGCACCCTCGGCTGCGACACTTATTTTGACCGGATAGTGCCCCGCGGCCACAGTGCTTGGCGGGCTGACCTTTAGCTTCACGTCCTTGGACTTGCCGGCATCGATCGGCACGGCGGTCAGCTGTTGCGTGCCGTAGGTCTCACTGAACGAGGTGTCGAAATTGCGCGGCGCATCGGCTGTGAGACTGACGAGCAGCTTCTTGCCGCTGTCGTTCCTGACAGTAAGTGTGTATTCGAAGCTCGATCTCGAGGACCCGCGCAGCTCGGGCAATTGCGGTTGCACCGATAATTTGGCGGGCAGTTCCTTGGAGAGTGTTACGTTCACCGGCAGCGACACTTGCGAGACGCTGCCTTGCGCCGTGACGGTTAGGGTATGCGTGCCGATCTGGGCGCCTTTCGGCACCTCGAGCCGGAGATCGAGCGGTACACTGTCATCGGTGGCAGGCATGGCGGCAGCGACCGGTTGGCCCCCACCCAGTAGCGTGGCAATCCACCCTTGTGGCACTCCACTCACCGAGAGCGTGAGGCGCTCGGGCGCGAGCCCGTAATTGCGCAGTTTAAGATTGACGGTGGATGTGGAGCCCGGCTCGACCGATAAAGCCGGATAGTCGGCCAAGAGATAAAGGCCTTTGACTTCAGACTTATTGTCGGCGGCGGACGCGGAGGCCGTAAGTGCAAAAAGCGCGACAGTGAGTAGAAGCAGACGATGTGCCATGGGCAAACCCCCACTAAGGGCCGTGCGCGGCCCACACAGAATCGCCGCCCCTGAAATGAAGCACGGCCAGCGCCGTGAAGGACGCGAGCGATGTCGCGCACAATCTTGACAAAATTTGGGACGCGGACAGACGCAATTTCAATTATTGTGAAAGTTTAGGCAACCTGCCGGAAAAGCAGTACCGAAGAAATTCGCGACATTAGGTCGCAGAAACCACTCCGTAAAATCGAGCGCGAAACGTTCGGCGGCCCCGGGGGCATTTCTCGCACGACAGGGGCACCATATCGCCGGGATAGTCGCGAAGCTGGAGAAGAGCCGTTCATTGCACGATTTCGTCGGACGCCCCGAGAGTCTTCGCGACAAACTCCTTCGCGAATTTACTAAAACGATTTTCGCTGCGCTCTCTCTCGATCACAGCTTGCGCGATATCCTCGGTGACATCGCGCGACCAGCCTTCGGCGATATTAAAAGCCACCACTCGCACCGGATTGAAGTACTCGCCGTCAATGATTTTGCTGACGACAGTCCATTCATCGG
>DATFXJ010000177.1:0-24363 GCA_035315965.1 Pseudolabrys sp. | reverse complement strand
TTTATCTCCGACGTGCACTTGGGTACGCGCGGTTGTCAGGCCGACAAGCTGCTTGGCTTTCTCCGCCGTCATGAAGCCGAAACAATTTACCTCGTTGGCGACATCGTGGACGGTTGGGCGCTGCGCTCGGCCTGGTACTGGCCGCAGATGCACAACGACGTGGTGCAAAAAATATTACGGCAAGCGCGCAAGGGTGTGCGTGTCATCTATATTCCCGGCAATCACGACGAGTTTCTTCGCAGCTATTACGGCACGCATTTCGGCGGCATCGAAGTCGTAGAAAACACTATCCATGAGGGAATCGACGGCCGGCGCTATCTGGTGGTGCATGGCGATATATTCGACCTTGTCGTCACGCAGGCGCGCTGGCTCGCACTTCTCGGGGACAAGGCCTACGAGTTCGCGCTGACGGCCAATCGAATTTTCAACGCTTTCCGGCGCGTGCTCGGTGCACCATATTGGTCGCTGTCGAAATGGGCCAAGCTCAAAGTCAAGAACGCCGTCAATTATATCGGCGCCTTCGAGAAAGCGCTGGCTACCGAGGCCAAGCATCATCAAGCCGACGGCGTGATTTGCGGTCACATCCACACTGCCGCGATGCATGACGACTATGGACTGCGTTACATCAACTGCGGCGACTGGGTCGAAAGCTGCACGGCGGTGGTTGAAGGCCTTGATGGTCGATTCGAAATCGTCACCTGGACACATACGGGTCACGGCTGTGAACCCGCGGCAATCCTGCCGCAGGTGGCGAAAGCGGCCTGATTTGATGAAAATCCTGGTATCGACCGATGCCTGGCATCCGCAGGTAAATGGCGTCGTGCGCACCTTGGGCCACGTGGCACGCGAAGCGAGCGCGCTTGGCGTCGAGTTGGAGTTTCTCACTCCCAATCAGTTCTGGACGCTGCCGATGCCGAGCTATCCGGAAATTCGTCTGGCGCTTGCCACGGTGAGCGACGTCGCGCGTCGAATTGAGCGGAGCCAACCGGATGCAATTCATATCGCCACGGAGGGCCCCCTCGGACATACCATTCGACGGGTTTGTTTACGACGGGGCTTGTCCTTCACAACCAGTTTCCACACGCGGTTTCCTGACTATCTTGCCGAGCGGCTACCGGCGGCTGAGCGCTGGACTAGGGAGGTAACCTGGGCTTGGCTGCGCCGCTTTCACGCGCCGGGCGCTGCTGTGCTTGCGTCAACTCCGACTCTTTCCTCCGAACTCACGACCCGGGGCTTCAAGAACGTAAAACTGTGGCCGCGTGGCGTCGATGCCGACCTGTTCTATCCGCGCGCACATACGGATCTCAATTTGCCTCGGCCGATTTTTCTGACAGTGAGTCGGCTGGCGGTGGAGAAAAATCTTGAAGCTTTCCTGAAGCTTGATCTGCCGGGTAGCAAACTTGTAGTCGGCGACGGACCCGCGCGGAACGGGCTTGCCCGGAATTTTCCAGATGCCGTGTTCATCGGATCGATGCACGGTCAGACCTTGGCCGAAATCTACGCCGCCGCCGACGTCTTCGTCTTTCCAAGCCGCACCGATACGTTCGGCCTCGTGCTTCTGGAAGCGCTGGCGAGTGGCGTGCCCGTAGCGGCATTCCCGGCTGCTGCGCCGCGCGACGTCATCGGAGAAGCACCCGTCGGCGTTCTCAATGAAGATTTGCGGCGCGCATGCCTGGATGCATTAAATTGCTCGCGGGATGAATGCCGCGCCTTCGCACTCGGCATGACCTGGGCTGCCAGCGTACGAATATTCCTTGACCATGTGACGCAAGCGACGCGGTCCGGACGCAAGGGGGCCGCGCTTAACGCCAGCCTGTCGGTGAATGCTAGCGCTGAAGCAGAACATTGACGTCGTCGGTGTCAAGCAGAGGCGATTAACCAAGCCCACCCATGACAGGTACTTTTTCCCGGGGTACGCTTCGGGCCATGGGCGCCGTCGACAATATCATTCTACCAACCGCCGCCGACATTGAAGCTGCAGCCAAACGCCTAGTTGGAGTCGCGGTCAGGACACCGTTGATCAATGCGCCAGTGCTTGATCAAGCACTCGGCGCGCGCGTATTTTTGAAAGCGGAAACCCTGCAACGAACCGGCTCATTCAAGTTCCGCGGCGCTTACAACAAGATTTCTTCAATCCCGCCCGAACGACACGCTGCCGGTGTGGTTGCCTATTCGAGCGGGAATCATGCGCAGGGTGTGGCGGCTGCAGCGCGGCTTCTCGGCATGCACGCGACCATCGTGATGCCAGGCGATGCACCGAAGGCGAAGCGTGAACGCACCCTTGCGCTCGATGCAGAAGTCGTTCCTTACGATCGTAATAGCGAGGACCGCGCCGCTATCGCCGAGAAGATCGTGGCCGATCGCGGAGCCACACTGGTACCGCCTTATGACGATCCGCTAATCATCGCAGGCCAGGGCACCATCGGCGCCGAAATCGTCGAAGATCTGGCGCTGCTTACCCTAAAACCCGAGTTAGTTGTTGTGGGTGCGTCCGGCGGCGGCTTGGCAGCCGGCATTTCGCTTGGCGTAAAGGCGAGGGTACCGGCTGCGAAGTTCTACGTCGTCGAGCCAGAAGGCTTTGACGATACGCTGCGCTCTTTCGCCAGTGGCAAACGCGAGGCCAATACTCGTCTGAGCGGTACAATTTGCGATGCGCTGATGAGCAACACGCCCGGCGAACTAACTTTCCCGATCACCCGTGAACTCATTGGGCAGGGCACCACCGTAAGCGACCTCGAAGTTGCATATGCAGTCCGATTTGCGTTCAACGAACTAAAACTCGTTGTTGAACCGGGCGGCGCTATTGGCCTCGCTGCATTGCTCGCCGGAAAGCTCAAGGTTCGTGGCAAGACCGTTGTCGCTATTCTGTCCGGCGGCAATGTGGATGTGGATGTATTCGCGCGCCTCATCGCGGCGTGACGCTTATCAATATACGGGTTTGATTCGGCCAGATGGATGCGTCCGGCAAGCGGCTGCAGGCGCAAAAGGCCAGCTTGCGATATTTTACTTGGGCTGAGGCAAGGCGATGCGCCCTGTTTTTCAATTGTCCTGGGACTTCAGACCGCGGCTAGCCGCGCTGTATGCCGCCTTGTTCATGCTGCCCGGGATCCAGATGCCGTTTTTTCCGGTCTGGCTCAAAGCGAAGGATGTCGACGCCCAATGGATCGGTATTGTCCTGGCCGTGCCTATGGTCGCACGGGTGCTGGCCATCCCGGTTGTTGCACGAGAGGCTGACCGACGCGAAGCCGTACGCGACCTGATGATCATTGCAAGTCTCGCAAGCGTGGCCGGGTACACGCTCGTTGGACTTTCAACTGGCGCCATTGCGATCTTGACCACCTATACGCTGACCGCGCTTTTCTCCACGCCACTGATGCCACTTGCCGAGACCTACGCGCTCAAGGGACTTCTTGCGCGCGGACGAGCCTATGGGTCTGTACGGCTGTGGGGCTCGTTTGCTTTCATCGTCGGCAATTTTACAGCTGGATTTGCCGCCGATCAGATTCCCGCGCGCCATCTAATTTGGCTCATGGTAGCGGCAAGCGCGCTGGTAGCCCTCGCAACATGGGGGCTGGCGCCGCTTGCAGCCAGTTCGCCGCAGAAAAAAGGCCAAGCGCCGTTGCGGCGCGGGCCGTTGTGGGATCGCGCGTTTGTCGCAGTGCTTGCCGGCGCGAGCCTCATCCAGGCTAGCCACGCCGTGTTTTATGGTTTCTCGGCTGTTCAATGGCAGGGTGCCGGTCTAGATGGCACCTTTATCGCCGCATTGTGGGCGCTCGGAGTTACCGCCGAAATCGTCCTTTTCGCAGCGCAAGCACGGCTTCCGCCGTTTCTTACTCCGACGGTGATGCTGATGATCGGCGCATCGGCCGGCACCGTGCGCTGGCTAGGCATGGCTCTTGATCCGCCGGCACTCGTACTGCCTTGGCTGCAAATGCTGCATGCATTGTCATTCGGAGCGACTCACCTCGGCGCATTGATGTTTCTTGCGCATCACGCGCCTGCGGGGCTGGCGGCAACCGCACAAGGCTATCTTGCGATTACGGCTGGTCTGGCAATGGCGGCGGCGATGGGTGTTTCAGGCGTGCTGTACGACGATTTTGGTAGCGGGGCCTATCTGGCGATGGCGTTAGCGGCGATCGCTGGAGGCGCTTGCGGATTCATAGCGCACCGGATTCGGCGTAAGCCGCCGCACTGACCGTGCCTGCTCCCGCGGATCGCGATCGCAGCTTGCCACGATGCCGTTGAGGTCCTGGCCTTGCAAGAAGATCATCTTACGCGACAGGCCACCGTGCTGGTTGATCCATCGTCGAACGGAAGCCGGATAAATACTCCAGAGGGCCTGCGTGCCGAGTGGGCTTGTCACGGGCCTTCCGTCGCGATCCGGCATCCAGGCTGCGTGAAAGCCGAAGCGGGCTCGTTGCGTGGCGCAGATCCGTTCATGCGGGACCAGGCCTAGCACCAGTGTGCAAGCCGACAAACAATTTCCGTCAACAACGACGCGCTCGCCCGATGAGCGCACTGTTGTGAAGGCTTGTAGATAGCGACCGATCTGACCGCCGCGATCCTCGGCGATTCGCATGGTCGCGGACGCCGACGTTGCACTGAGCGCCACTGCTGCGGCAGCGCCGAGAACTAAACCCCGAATATGCATTCCCCGTCCCGTTATCGAGCCGTCCTACCCTTATCGGTGGTGCGGTCTCGACTCAAGTGTAAGCCAAACGGGCGGCAAACGGAAATCTTTGGTTGGAGGTAAGCCCTGGCACATATCATGAACGAAATCAGGCAAGTGCCAGATGTTTGCTGGACAAGACGGCATGAGGGCGGTTGCCCCTGAGTTCCACCGCCCGGCTTCAACCCCAAAGGGAAGGCGAGGGTGGAAATACCAGGCTATCGCCATAGCGGAGGCCATGGGCACGATCGATGCTCAGGAGAAGGGGCCCGTCGAGATCGACGAAACGCGCTTGCTGCGCGAGCAGGATTGCAGGCGCCATCGCGAGCGAAGTGGCGACCATGCAGCCAACCATGATCGTGTAATCTTGCCGCTGAGCCTCCGCCACTACTGCGAGTGCTTCAGTCAATCCGCCAGCTTTATCGAGCTTAACGTTAACGGCGTCATACTTGCCGGCGAGTGCCAACAGCGAAGAACGGTCGTGAATGCTCTCATCGGCGCATACGGGAATGGGCCGTTGCATCTGCGCAAGTGCCTGATCTCGACCCTCCGGCAGCGGTTGCTCAACTAGAACGACACCCGCCTCGGCACAGGCCGCAAAATTGGCCACGAGATTGGCCTCGTTCCACCCCTCGTTAGCATCGACGATAAGAATCGCCTTAGGCGCGGCGGCGCGAACTGCGGCTATGCGCGCGGGGTCGCCCTCGCCGCCAAGCTTGATCTTGAGCAGGGCGCGGCTGGAAGCTTCTTTCGCCGCTTTTGCCATTGCATCTGGAGCAGCTAGGGAAACCGTGTAAGCGGTCGTGACCGCGCGCGGAGCGGGAAGCTCTGCGACTTCGTGAACTGGCCGGTTGCTGCGTTTTGCCTCAAGATCCCAAAAGGCGCAATCAAGCGCATTGCGTGCCGCGCCCGGCGGCATCGCCGTTTGCAAAGCCTGGCGGTCGAGGCCGCCATTGAGCCTCAGCCGCATCGCATTGATCTGCGCCATAACGCTATCGACGGTTTCGCCATAGCGAGCATATGGGACGCATTCACCGCGGCCGCGCGCCATTCCGTCGCTCAATTCCGCGACCACGGTCACCGCTTCGGTTTTGATGCCGCGGCTGATGCCAAAGGAGCCGGCAATGGGCCAGTGCTCGACCGCAAGTGCCAGGGCCAAAGGCAGATTCACCGAGAAATCCAGAGATCTAGTCGTGCCGCCGCCAAGGCTATTCGAAGCGGGCTATGATCAGTCGAACCGCCCAGCCGCGTGGGCCAGCATCGTGTAAACTTTGCCAGTTTCCGAGGTGAGATAGGTCCGCGCCACAACCTGGCCGCGGTCGTCGCGGGAAACCTCGTCGAGCAACCGTTCGAACTCGCTGATGTAGCGATCCACGGTCTGCTTGAATTCGTGATCCGCGCGATACTTCTTACGGATGTCATCGAACGCCTGTTGCCCCTGCAGGGTGTAGAGTCGGCGGGTAAACACGTTGCGTTCACCACGCTTGTAACGATCCCACAGATCGGCGGCGGTTTCGTGGTCAATCATCCGCGCGATGTCGACCGAAAGTGAATCCAGCGACTCTATCGCGTGCCTGGCTATCCTCTCCTCGTTTGCTCGAGCGGCGGCAGGCTCGCGGGCGCTTTCACGTGCCGGCTCCCGCGGCATTTCGCGATGTGGTCCGCTCTCTTCGCGCGAGGCGCGATCGAGCAAATCTGTCAGCCAGCCACGGCCGGGCGGATCCGGTGTAGGGGTTTGGGAAGGCGTTCCGGCATTCCGGCGTGTCGCAAAACCGCTGGCTTCACGCCGCTGCGTCGGGCGTGGTGAAGCTTCATTGCGTGACGGGCCTTCATTACGTGGCGCAACGTCACTGCGGGCTGTAACGTCACTGCGTCCGCCGACGACAGCGAGTGTCGGTTCGTCCCGTGCTCGTCGCACTGGTTCGACTGCATCGAGATTTCGGCCGTGGCGCGCGACAATGCGGTTAAGTTCGGCCAGTGCCTCGATCTGGTCCACAATGACTCGGCGCATCTGTGCGGCGCTTTCGGCCGTTTCTTGCGGTAGCTCGAACATTCCCCGCCGCAGCTCGTTGCGCGTGGATTCGAGCTCACGTTGCATTTCCGCGGCCATCTGCTTCATGCTTTGCAATGTTTCCGCAAAGCGCTCTTTGGCGTTAAGGAAGAACGCCTGAGTCTCACCGGCGGTTTGCTCGTAGATCGCCCGCATCGTCTCAGCCGAGCGTTGGCGCTCTCCCTCGGCGTTATCGCGCACACGTTCGTATTGCTCGCTGATAGCGCGCGTTCCCTCTGCGCTTGCCTCCGATATGAGACGCGCGACTTCTCGCGCGCGCGCAGATGCGGCCTCAAGCGATTGATCGAGCAGTCCGAAGAAGCGGCTCAGTCGTTTCTCGAGGTCCTCCGTGCGGATATCAAGGGTCGCGACCAAAGAATCAAGCTGAACGCGTCGTTCATTGACGCTGTCTTCTGTACGTTGATTACTGTGCCCGATTGTTTCAACAGCCTTGGCTAGCTCGCGACCATGAATGTCGAATTGGCGCGCAAGCTGGCCTAGGTCGGTAATCACCTGGGCCGTAAGATCGCGGAAATGGGCGATGTTCGTCTCCACACGGCCTGCGGTGTCGCCGGCAGATGCCGTGACCTCATTCATCGCGGTGACGAATTCCGAAACGCGTAGCATCAGGGTGTTTTCCAACGCGCTCATGTTCTCGTGTGCGCCGCTGAGTACTTCCTGCAGCATGATATTGGCTTCGCGTAGACGCCCAAACAGGGCGGTAGTGTCGGCTCGCAGCGTGGTGTGCGTTTCCAGCATTTCTCTGACAGTCGACGTCGCGGTTTCTTTGGAATGCGCGATCGCTTTCTGCGTGGCGTCGTTGAGCTCTTTCAGCGTGCGGGAAACCGTGCTGGTGGCTGCTTCGCCTGCAGCATTGATCATGTGCGACATCTCAGTGCTGTTGTCCCTCATTGTTCGCGTAAAGGCAAAACCTCTTTCTTCAATCGCCTTGACGGCCTGATCGGCCGCGCTGGTTATTTCGTGCGCAAACTGCTCGCCTTTTTCAGCGAGAGCGGCAAGAACGCCGCCGCTCTTTTCAGAAAGAATCGTGGTCATCTCGGCACTGCGCCGGCCGACGGCAGTCGCAATTTCGTTGGCCTTGCCGACGAAGCTGCGCGCGACTTCTTCGCTCGCGCCGACAAGAGTGCGCTCCGCATCACCCGCACTGGAGCGGATTGCTTCGGTCGTTGAAAGTGCGAGTTGACCTAGCGAACACTCCGCCTCGGCCGAGTTGACTTTGATGGCCTGACACAGCTGTTCCAGCCGAGCATTGAGCGCGTCGGCGGCGGCTTTGCTCCGTATCTCAATTTGGGTGGTGACTGTTTCGGCTCGGCCGACCAACAATTCCTCGAAGCGGCCAATACGGCTATCGAGAGTGTTGGCGACCTCGAGAGCGCGCGCTCCTAGCGTCTGGTCGATCTCGCCGATCTTGACGCCGATCGCATCCGCAACCTCGACCCCACGCGAATTGATCGTGCCGGTCACTTCGCTGATACGTTGATCGAGCGCGCTGACGACGTGCTTGCTGCCTTCAGTCAGTTGCTTGGAAAAATCAGAGACGTGCGAGCCTAGGAGTGTTTCGAATTGCGCGAGGCGCTGGTCAAGCGCATTGGAAATTTCGCCAGTCTGGCCTGTCACACGCTGATCGAATGTATCGACGTAGTTGCGCAGAGCTTCAGCCACATCCTGAGTGCGCTGACCGAGCTGCCCGACTAGCTCGCCACCATAATTCTTGACCGTGTGGTCAAACTCGGTGATGTGGCGGGTGATCAGGTTTCCAAGGTTGCTCGCGTCTCGTGAGATTTTCTCGGTGATCTCGGTGCCACCCTGGTTGAACATGTTTTCAAACGCCTGCAGGCGTGCAGCCAGCATGTCTTTGAGCGTGTCACCACGGCTGTTGAGCGCCGTCACAAGGGTTTCTGCGCTCTCACGGAATGTATCCGCTACCGCGTCACTGCGATCGGCAATTGTGTCCGTAATGCGGGCACCTGCTTGCTCAAGTTTCGACACGACGTCGCCACCCCGCAAAGATAGGTCGAGGACAAGCGAATCTCCGGTCGAGCGCAATGACGAATTTACCTCATCGGCACGCGCGGCAATCGATTCAGCCAGGCGCGCGCTGGTGTCGGCAATCGCGTCGGTGAACTGCTGCGAGCGGGTCGCCATGGAGTCGATGGTGACAGAGGATTTCTGCGCGAAGTCTTGCGCTACCTGATCCAGGCGCGCACTCATCATTTGTTGCAGACTGACCGCGAGCGCGGCGAACTCATCATGGACGTGCTCGGTTTTGAAATTGAGGCTGGCAGAGAGCCGGTCGCTTGCAGACGAAATGGCCGTGGTGGCCTGATCGCTCGTCGTTTCCAGCCTGTCGAGCAGCGTTGAACCACGCTCGCTCAGTGCGTCAATCATGGAATCACCCGCGTGGCCAAGCGCCAGGGTGATGTGTTCCCCTTTTTCGGTCAGTGAACGCGTGACGCGCTGCGCCACCTCGTCGACTTTGTCGGAAACCAGATCTCCGACCGAGGTGATATCGTGCGCGAGATCGAGGTGAACGCTGGCAATGGCATTTCGTACATGCTCGGCTTGGTTGACCAGGTTCTCCCGCTGGTTGCTCAACTCGGTCAGAAGGTCACGAATCCGGACTTCATTGTCGTTGTAAGTGCGCTCCAGGGCAGAGACTTCGTTGTGCACCAGAGCTTCCAGTTCAGCGGCACGGGCAAGAGCGCGCTCGACACCATCGCCCATCGCTGCGACCTCGCGGCGGATGGTCTGACCGACGGTGACGATTGATTCGCTTGCGATGGTGTCAGGCTGAGCAAAACGCATTGCCACTTCGGCCATGGATTCGGCCACCACCCGCATATCCTGCGCGCGGTTAAACATTTGTGCGAGCACGAAGGAGAAAATCACTGGCACCGCAATCACCGCGGAGAGTGCAACAATTGCAGCAAGGGCGGCACCCGGCGTCGCCAACACGGATCGTATTTCCACACCGTACAGAGACGCGACCGCGAGCGCGCCCACAACCCAAATGAAGCTGCCGACACCGGCGGCGATATATGGACCGCGCGCCGGGCGGTGGCGCAGGGCTTGCAAGATCTGGCCGATGCCGGCACGGTCATCATTAGCGGCAGGACGCGGCGTGGCCTCGCCATCCGGCCAGCTGGGCTGCGATGCCTCGTTGGAGAACAGCTCGGCGCTCTGGGGCGTCGACGGGACGGCCGGTTCGCTGTCGGCGGCTGGTCCAAAAGACGTTTCGGCGCGTGTCTCAGGTGGGCGAACGTTGAGGGCTTCTTGGATGGCGGAGAGGGCCTCTTCGGTCGCGTCTTTTGATTTTAGTGGAATATTCGCCATATCGGTCGTCGCCCTGTGATTGCGCCGGACTTGCCGCCGCGGCCCGAACGTAACGATAGGCGGGTTATGCCGTCAGCACGGCACTGTTGCGGCCAATCGAGCCGCAAGCTCCCCGCCTTATCGCCCGGTGGGCATCCTATCGCCTTGTCATTACGAAAGAAACCACGGTGGTAAGGCCTTTTTCACTATTCTTAACTGTTTGCTAACCATAACAAACGTGGCGCCCTGGCTCGGCAACGCAGATCATGGTTGCCAAGACGAGGCCGCGTACCGCCAAATGATTGACGCCCTTAAGACGCTGAAGTGATTACGCCGCCTTAACTGCCAACAGTCTTGGCAGATCCAAGCGGCCGTCGGTCGGTCGCTCATTTACCTGGATTTGGGTCGATTCAGCTCAAAGTCCCCGGCAGCGAAAAGGAGATTGAGAGGGTGGGACGGCCGCGGTCAGAGGGTCATGAAGACATCGCACTCGCCACCTTCGTGCTCGACCACACGCACGTGGCGCGGATGACCTTCAACGACTGCGGTTTTGAGCGGGAAATCTTTCAACTCTTCGATCGGCAGGCTGGGCTCCTGATGGAGCGTATGCGTGGAAGTGAGCCAGCAGCGATACCTACACTTGCGCACAGCCTGAAGGGAGCAGCGGCAGACATCAATGCCGGCCGTGTCTCCGCGTGCCGCTGCCGCAACGGAACTGGCCGCGAGCGGCGCGCCGGGCGATGTAGCGGTGCTAAGGATCAGCTCGCGCAAGCAGTTGATGAGGTGAGGATGGAAATCGCCGTGCTGCAAAGTGTGGGATGACGGGGGATGGCGTCTCGGCACAAATGACTATATAGAACCCCGCGACATCTCCGACAAAATCATTGCTGCTACTCTTCCAAATGCCGAAGATTACCTTTAACGACGCCGGCGGCACGGTTCGCACAGTCGAAGCAGAGCTCGGCTCGACAGTGATGGAAACCGCAATCCGCAACAACATACCTGGAATAGAAGCCGAATGCGGGGGCGCGTGCGCTTGCGCCACTTGTCACGTCTACATTGATGAAGATTGGCGTGAGAAAGTCGGCGGGCCATCTCCAATGGAGGAGGACATGCTCGACTTCGGTTACGACGTGCGCCCGAACTCTCGGCTGTCATGCCAGATCAAGGTCACGGAAGATCTCGATGGTCTGATTGTATCAACGCCGGACAAGCAGGCGTAAGCCGCCCTGCACAGACCGTCGCGACCATTGGTGGTAATCCTACGCGGTGAAGCCAGGTGGGCCCAAACTCAATCAAAGTAACTTGTTGCATTGCCGGTGGTGGGCCGGCGGGAATGATGCTTGGTTTTCTGTTGGCGCGCGCCGGGGTGCGCGTGACGGTGCTGGAGAAGCATGCTGACTTTCTGCGCGACTTCCGTGGCGACACCATCCATCCATCCACTCTCGAGTTGATGGATGAGCTGGGCTTGCTTGAGAAGTTTCTCAGCATTCCCCATGACAAAATCGATCGTCTGACGGGTCTCGTGGGCGAGGATCGCATCACAATCGCGAACTTTGCGCACGTGCCGACACGTTGCAAATTCGTCGTGCTAATGCCGCAATGGGATTTCTTGAATTTTATGGCTGATCACGCAAAGCGCCATTCGACCTTCGACCTTCGGATGCGAACCGAGGCCTACGGCTTGATCGAGGAAGATGGGCGCGTTATCGGTGTACGCGCGAAAGGGCCGGATGGTCCGCTCGAGATTGAAGCTGATTTGGTTGCAGCTTGCGACGGCCGACATTCGATCCTGCGCGAGCGGGCCGGTCTTCAGGTCGACGAATTCGGGGCGCCGATCGACGTTTTGTGGTTTCGCGTCTCACGCCGCCCAAGCGACACGGCGGAAACATTCGGTCATCTCGAAGCAGGTCGCATGATGGTTATGCTCAATCGCCGCGATTATTGGCAGTGCGCCTATGTTATTCCAAAAGGTGGAATTGAGAACATCAAACAAAAAAATCTCCAATCTTTTCGGGAAAGCGTAGCAGCCATGGCGCCTTTCCTGCGTGACCGTATTACTGAAATCAGGAGTTGGGATGACATCAAATTGCTGACGGTTGCAGTCGATCGCTTGCGGCAATGGTATAGGCCGGGACTCATCTGCCTCGGCGATGCCGCGCATGCCATGAGCCCGATTGGTGGGGTAGGAATCAATCTGGCGATACAGGACGCGGTTGCAGCCGCCAATATCCTGGTGAAGCCTTTGCGCGAAGGCGGTCTGACGGAAGCGGCGTTACGCAATATTGAGAAGCGGCGCGCATTTCCCACGCGCATCACTCAAGGGCTTCAGGTGCTGATCCAATCGAACGTGATCAATCCGGTGCTCCAGAGCACGCGGCGACCGAAGGCGCCACTGTTGGCGAATCTACTGCGCTGGTTTCCGGTGTTGCAGCGAATTCCGGCGCGGCTTGTCGGCGTCGGTATCCGGCCAGAAAACGTGCGCACACCAGAGACACCGGTGTCACCGATCTAGGGCATCATCCCAGCCGGCGCGACTTGCGAAGACTTGAGCCCCATTTCATCCAGCGCCCTGCGTACAAGGCCCGATGCTTTTGCCTCCTCGATGAAAGCGCTGACAAGTGCGAGCGCAGCCGGTTTGCCCTTGGGCACGCAGACGGCCGTACTTGAATTGAGAAATGCGTCATCGAGAATGCGAGAGCCAGGAATCGTTCCGACCAGGCCGGATAGTGACTCACGCGAGAGTGCAATCGCGTCAATTTTGCCGTCGCGCATGGCTGCAACTGCGGCGTCGACTCCCGCAAAATCGATATGGGTCGCTTTGGCTGTCGCTTTCTTCGCAGCGCGGAAGGTCGCGGTATTCGCGACGCCGCCTATACCGACCCCCTTTGCATTGGCGTCGTTGACTGACCTTATTTTTGAGGCCGCCGGGACAAGAAAAGTGCTTTGCAGCAAGTGATAGGCGTTGCCGAAGTCTACGAACTTTTTGCGCTCCTCATCGACGGGGAGAAAGGCCACGTCCCAGCGATTAGCGGCCGCCGAATTCTGGATTTCGCCGGAAGCCTGGTGCGGGATAATCTCCAGAGGTACGCCGAGTCTTGCAGCAAGTGAGCGACCGAAGATGACGGCTACCCCGCGGTAACTGTCTCCATCCTTGATGGCGAATTGCGCGGATGGCGATGGCGCGACGGCAATCGCGAGCCGAAGCTTTCCGGTCGGTACGAGTTCCCTCAAGGCCGCATCGGCCATCGGCAGCGTCCAAAAAAACAAGGCAGCGAATGCCGCCACTTGCGCACGAATAGCATGTGGCGCTTATGGTTTCATTCCGGCGGGCGCCACTTGCGAATTCTGCAGGTTCATGGAGTCGAAAGCTCTTCGGACCAGGCCGCTGGCCTTGGCGTCTTCGACAAACTGACTGACATATTCGAGCGCTTCTGGCTTGCCTTTCGGCACTGCAACGGCCGTCGATGAATTAAGGAATCCGCCGTCAAGGATATGTGCGAGCCGGGAATTTTTGCAGCCAAACCAGAAAGTGACTCGCGAGAAAGCGCGATGCAATCGATTTGGCCGGCCTTCATAGCAGTGATTGCGGCGTCGACGCCGGGCACGGTAACGAAAGTCGCTTTCGGTGCCGTGCACTGGGCGGCACGGAATATCGCGGTATCGACAACACCACCGATCCGTATTCCCGCCGCGTTTGCGTCCTCGACCTTTGCAAGCCTGACGCCGGGCGCCACGAGGTAGGTACTTTGCAACAAATGATAGGCATTGCCGAAATCGACGAATTTCTTGCGCTCCTCGTCAACCGGCATAAAGGTGACATCCCATTTGCCGCTCCCCGCCGAATTTTGAATCTCACCTGAGGCACGGTGCGGCAAGAATTCCACCGGCAGGCCAAGCTTCTTCGCCATCGCTAACCCGAGTTCCACAGTCACGCCGCGATATTGGCCGGTCGTGTCGTCCTTGATTGCATAAATCGCGGAGGGCGACGGTGCGATCGCGATAGCCACGCGCAATTTTCCAGTGGGAGCGAGCTCTTTCACGACCGCATCCATTGCGGGTTCAGCGGAGCCGGCGTCTACGAAACCGCAGGCCAGCGCGTATGACAGCAGAGCCGTTCGTAATGGCGCGATCACGAGGCCCTCAAACTGAAAAGGTTTGCCGCCGGAGCTTAGGTAGCTTAGGCGATGTCGCCGCGTGGTCCAACACGGGTACATGCATTAATTCCCATGCTTCAAACAAGGTGTTACCCGCTTGACGGGCACCATGGCTAGGAGGATTGTCGAATATGTTCGTCACCTTCTTCACTGAGCTTAAAAATGCCGGCGTGCCAGTGACGTTGCGTGAATATTTGACGCTGATGCAAGCTATGGACGTCGACCTCGCCTCGCGCAGGGTTGAGGATTTTTATTTTCTGTCGCGCGCGGCGCTGGTAAAGGATGAACGCAATCTCGACAAATTCGATCGGGTGTTTGGTCACGTATTCAAGGGGCTGGAAACGCTCGACCACATGGTCGAAGTCGACATTCCGGCCGAATGGCTGAAAAAGCTTGCCGAAAAATATCTGACGGAAGACGAGAAGAAGCAGATCGAGGCCATGGGCGGCCTCGAAAAACTACTCGAAACGCTGCGCAAACGGTTGGCCGAGCAGAAGGGTCGCCACCAAGGCGGCTCGAAGTGGATCGGAACTGCCGGCACATCTCCTTACGGCGCCTATGGCTACAATCCTGAAGGCGTTCGCATCGGTCAGGACGTCAATCGCAATTTTCGCGCGGTCAAGGTATGGGACAAACGAGAGTTCAAGGATCTCGATGACGAAGTCGAGCTTGGCACGCGCAATATTAAACTTGCGCTACGTCGCCTGCGCAAATTCGCGCGTACGGGCGCACCCGAGGAACTTGATCTCGACGGCACTATCAAGGGGACAGCACATAAAGGCTACCTCGACATTCAGATGCGTCCGGAGCGGCACAATGCAGTGAAAGTACTTCTCTTCTTCGATGTCGGTGGCTCTATGGACTGGCACATCAAGGCGACTGAGGAATTGTTCTCGGCTGCGCGATCCGAGTTCAAACACATGGAGTATTTTTACTTCCACAATTGCCTTTATGAGCGCGTGTGGAAGGAGAACCGCCGACGCTTCCAGGCGACCACTCCGACCTGGGACGTCCTGCACACCTACCCGCACGACTACAAGGTGATCTTTGTCGGCGACGCCTCTATGTCGCCGTACGAAATCGCGGCGCAGGGCGGTTCGGTCGAACACTACAACGACGAAGCGGGCGCAATCTGGCTCGAGCGGGTAACACGCACTTATCCGGCCTGTGTGTGGCTGAATCCGGTGTCCGAAAAGGAATGGGGATACACGCCTTCGATTTCTATGGTGCATCAGCTTATGGGCGGACGAATGTACCCTCTTACGCTTGACGGGCTCGACCGGGCGATGCGTGAGCTCGTACGGTAAGGGCGAAAAATTAGCCGACGCATCAATGCCCCATTCGTTCAACGTGAGTGCTGCGGAGAGGTTTCGATTCCCGGATGAAATACGTCCGAATTCTGGCGAACGCCCTAGGCGTCCGAACGCGGGATCCAATGGTCGTCCGCCTAACTAAGATCGCTTGACCGCGGTCCACGCGTCATGTGTCAGCGCTGTTCCAGCGTGCGCTGCATAGGCGTGGTTGAAGCTTAGCGATAAATGTTCTGGGCATGCTCGGGCAGATCTTTTTCAGAGCACGTTGGGGCAGGCTGACATTCTACGCGATATGGCTTTGCACAAACGCTCTGACACCCAAATGAATCCCTGAGCGCGCCTGAAAACCTTTGCGTCGCAGAGACTTGATCCAAGGCCAACGCCCGGACGCCAAGAGATACTGGCACCGTCGTTTCATTTCAGGGTGGTCAAGCCCGCCGGTTTATGAACAGCCCTTCGCAAAGACGAAAGGTGAGTCCAGCTCCGGTACCCTGCGGCTGCAAGGCCGCTTTCACTTCGGGCGCGACTTGCGCCAGCATCGCGCGCAGCAAGGTCTGCATCGTATCGTCATGACGGCTTGCCCAGCTTTGGAATTCCATTGTTTTGTAGAGCTGCTCTTCATGCGCGATGGTAAAGCCGTGCCCTTTCAAGGCAGATCGCCACTCATCCATGGTCCAGGCGCGCAGATGGCTCGGATCGCGAAACCGCTCGAATGCATTAACGTAATCTCCGACGCTGCCAGGTGGCACTACATTGTCGACCACTGCGAAAAGACTGTTTGGCTTGAGCACGCGATGCACCTCGGCGAGAAATTCTGGAATTGAATCGAAATGATGCGGCGCTATGCGGCACGTGACAAGATCGAAGCTATGGTCTTCGAAGGGAAGCGTTTCGGCCTTGGCATAGGCGGTGCGAATATTGGAGAGCCCGCGCTTTTGCGCATCCGCCTTCACTAGTTCGAGCATTTCCTGGGTAATGTCGGTTGCACACACGCGCCCGACATACGGTGCGAAGGCGTAAGCGACATGGCCACCGCCTGTGGCAACATCTAGCGCCTCCCAATTTTTTTGCGGGGAGGTGAGGGCGACCAGCCGCTCCAAGCTCTTGCCAAGCGCATGCGGCGTGCTTGTCAAGTAACTCGCCGCTGTCTTGCCGAACTGTTCCTGGACAAGGGTTTTGGACATAGGTCACATTCCCGGGGCATTCGATACCACTATATAGCCCGGTCCAAAAAAGCCCTGCATCTTGCGATGCAGTTTTTTCCCGATTGGCTGGATCGTCCTCAACGTCATTTTCCTCTATCGGTTGATGGTTGAGAAAACCGCGTTCGGGACGCTTCAAACAACGATCGGCGGCGTGACGGAAGACCGTCGTCTACAACTACTTTTGGGCGCGCAGTGTTCACATACAAATTGGATCGGCTGGACCATGCGACGAAAGTCGCAGATAGAACGCGTCACGAGCAAAATTGATATCTATTTGTCGAAGCGATGGGCGTCTTCGTCGTAGCCGTGCCGGCTGCTGTAAAAAACAAGTGCCATCAGACCACCGCCAATCAGCAGAGAAAACAGGACGCCGCCGACGATAGCCACATATCCGTAAGGCGGTATGGGCTCACCACCGAGACGAGCCCAGCTGGCGGCTGCGAACCAAACTGATAAGGCCAATAGTGCCAGCAAGGGCACGACGATCAGAAGCATGCGCATCGCGTGTCATATAGGCGGGCGCATTACCTTTACTATGGCGGCGGTCGGCTTTGTGGAAATCCGCTCAGAGCGGTTTTTGCGCTCCTAGGCCTCGCCGGCTTGTCAACGCCGGCCGTGGCGCTTTTTGCCCAAAAATACCCGACAACTTCGCCATGACAACGACCCCCCAGCTCCAACGGCTACGAAAAGCCCCGAACGCCTCGATTTTGAAGGTGCAATATTGATTATCGAACACTTGCGGCCGCTCCCTGCGGGTTTCACACAGCAATTGGATAATTTCGCAACTAGGGAAGGCTTGACCGAACCGCCGTTTAACGCTGCAGAAAACGTCGTCACCTACGCCTACCGGCCGACGGTGATGGGTGCGACGCGGGAATTCAAACTTTCGGAGGACGGCATTGATTGGTTTGCCGGCGTCACTTCCGGACACATCCCATACCGCAATATTCGTCGCATACGAATGTCGTATCGGCCGACAAGCATGCAATCGCACCGCTTCCTAACTGAGCTGTGGGGGGAAGGCGCGCCCAAGCTAAGGATCGCCTCCAGTTCGTGGAAAAGTATGGTTGAGCAAGAGCGACTAGACCCATCCTATTCACTCTTCGTGCGGGAACTACATCGTCGGATTTCGGACGCGGCGCCTTCGGCGCGCTATGAACAAGGCCATAGTCCATTGATCTACTGGCCAAGCCTCGCTGTTTTCGTGGCAGTCGCCTTGGGGCTAGCCGCCTTGGTCACGCATGCGCTGCAGGCCAGCGCCTATGGGGGCGCAGCGTTCATCGGCGCTTTCTTTGCGCTATATCTCTGGCACAGCACAAATTTTCTTTGGCGCAATCGGCCAGGGATATACGGCTGTGATGCACTACCCAAAGACGTTATGCCGCCATCGCTGTAACGGTAGTCGGCCCTACTGACGAACCACGAGCACCGAACACTTGGCGTAACGCACGACATGGCCGGCATTTGAGCCAAGAAAGTACGTCCGCATAGCAGGCCGATGCGAGCTCATCACGATCAGGTCCGCGCTGAACGTCTTAGCTTCCTCAAGCACCTCGTGATAAATGCCGCCTTGACGTACCGTTGCGGAGACATGGGCAGCATCGAGACCGCATTCGCGGGCAATAATGCCAAGCGCCTCCTCGGCCGATTTGCGCTGCTGCACGTCAAAGTCGGGCGGCACGTATTCCGCTAACATCACCGGCGTCATGGCCAGCACGTTGACCAGGCGTACAAATCCGCCCGATTTGCGCGCCATTTCGATCGCTGCGTTGATAGCGGGTTTGGCCAGATCGGTATCGGCGAGATCGACCGGCACCAGAATCTTTTTGTACATGACAGCGCCCCTCTTTTCGCTGCGAGCGTTACAATATGACACGTTTTCGGAGGCTCGTTGAGTTGAGATTTGTCTCATTTGGCTGCAGAGCCAAGCGACTTTGGGGTCACGAATCGTTCAAGCCGGCCACATTGGGAACGCAGCCTGGACCAGTCATCAAAGGCGAAATCGATGATGACAAGGCCGGACGTGGGCAGGTTTTCCCTCAATCGCTCGCGCGCCTCAATATCACCAGAGGCGATCAGCATCACTGCAAGCTCATGGAGGCCGGGATTGTGCCCGACAATAAGAAGCGTGTGCGTAGCCGGGCTGGTCTTTTTGACGACACGAAGGATGGCATGTGCGGTCGCGTTGTAGAGGCCCTCGACTGGCGTAGCAACTGGCGGAGGGCGGAATGCGGCAGCGGCAAATTTCCAGGTTTCCCGGGTACGAGCGGAAGGAGAGGTCACTACTCGGTCAGGAACGAGTGCATGAGAAGCCATATAAGCGCCGACCTTGGCGGCGTCCGCGCGCCCACGCTCAATCAGTTTGCGAGCCAGGTCCTCCATGCCTGGTTCGGATCGTTCGGCCTTGGCGTGGCGAAAAAGCAAAAGGCGGCGCATGGCCATGCTATATCCGCGGTAGCGGGCACGCAGTTTAGCATGCATTCGCCGCCGGCGGAGTCGCCGAGGCACAAAATGCTAGCAGCGTTCAAAGAGCGAAAGTGAAACCATGGAAGCGGGCTGGTACGAGGCGAATAGCGTCCCGCGTCCGGTGCGTCCGCGCCTCAACGTCGATCTTGACGTTGAGGTGTGTGTGATTGGCGCGGGGCTTGCCGGCCTCACCGTCGCTCGTGAGGTCGCTCAACGGGGCTGGTCGGTTGCTGTGCTCGAAGCAGCAAACGTCGCGTGGGCGGCTTCAGGCCGCAATTTGGGTTTTGTACTTCCGGGATTTCCCGAAGATATCGGTGGCATCATCGAACGCGTCGGTCTTGATCACGCCAGACAGCTCTGGACTCTGTCGGAACAAGGACTCGACTACGTCCGGCGCACAATTCTGGACACGCGGATACCCGGCGTTGACCTTATCAATGGGTGGCTGCATGTGTCTAAAACAAACAATTCTGCCGAACAGCGAGCGGAAGTTGAACGCATGCGCTGGGTCGGTGCTGATGTCGAATTTTGGCCGCTGGAACGCGTACGCGATCAGCTGCGCAGCCCACGATATTTCGACGCGGTTCACTATCGTCAAGCCTTCCACATAGACCCGTACAACTACGCTCTGGGGCTCGCTGCGCTGGCCGAGAAAGTGGGCGCCCGCATTTTTGAGGACACACCAGCGGTTTCGCTCGATCCGGCGGGTGTCCGCAAGCGAATCGTAACGCCCGCTGGCCGTGTACGCGCCGCGCACGTGGTACTCGCCGGCAATATCCATCTCGGCGCGCTTATGCCGCAGCTTGCAGCAACACTGTTGCCGATCACGACGTTCGTGATGGTCACCGAGCCGATTGGAGAAATGTTACACGACGTCGTGCGCTATCACGGAGCAGTAAGCGATACCAATCGCGCCGACAATCACTACCGTATCGTCGGAAGTGATCGCCTTCAGTGGTCGGGACGCATACGGGCATGGGAGGCCAATCCGCGCTTGATCGCGCGCGCGCTTGCCAATGACATTGGGCAAACGTTTCCCAGGCTGGGGAAGGTGGGCATCGCACATTTGTGGCACGGAACGTTCGGCCGCACCGTCCATCGCATGCCGCAGATTGGCGAAATTGAACGCGGATTGTGGCTGGCGAGTGGTTTCGGAAGCCATGGGCTTAACAACACGGCGATTGCGGGCGAGCTCATCGCGCGTGGTATTGTCGAAGGCGATCAAACCTGGCGTCTCTTCGCACCCTATGAGTTGGTTTGGGCTGGCGGTGTGATCGGCCGAATGGTGGCGCAGGGTATTTGTTGGGGCGTCCGGCCGGTCGAGCGCCTCCAACAGGAAGTAGCTCGGTATCGCGAGCGCCTCCGCGCGCGCAAGCATTCCCGACCAAAGTCCAAAGAGGGTTACAGTTGACAGCTTCGCTGTCGGAGCAGCCGTAAACGGTTATCTGCTTTCTCGACGTGCCATAAAGGCTAGCCGTTCGAACAGATGCACATCCTGTTCATTCTTGAGGAGCGCGCCGTGAAGCGGCGGGATCAGCTTTTTGGGATCGCGCTCGCGCAAGGTCTCGGGTCCGATGTCCTCGGCCATCAATAACTTGAGCCAGTCCAACAGTTCCGACGTGGAAGGCTTTTTCTTTACGCCGGGCACATCACGGATTTCATAGAATAGCCTCAGCGCCTCCGAGACGAGTCTTTGTTTGATTCCCGGAAAATGCACTTCGATGATGGCGCGCATGGTGTCGATGTCCGGAAACCGGATGTAGTGAAAAAAACAGCGTCGCAGAAACGCGTCTGGCAACTCCTTCTCGTTATTCGAAGTGATAACGACGATCGGCCTACGCCGCGCTTTCACCGTCTCGCCTGTTTCGTACACGAAGAACTCCATACGATCGAGTTCCTGCAACAGGTCGTTAGGAAATTCGATGTCGGCCTTGTCGATCTCGTCGATCAGCAATACCGGGCGTTCATCGGAAATGAAGGCATCCCATAATTTGCCGCGTTTTATGTAATTGCGAATATCCTTGACGCGCTCGTCTCCAAGCTGGCTATCCCGCAGCCGGGACACCGCGTCATATTCATAGAGACCCTGCAGTGCCTTGCTGGTCGATTTGATGTGCCACTCGATCAGCGGCGATCCAGTCGCCTTGGCAATTTCAAGCGCCAGCACGGTCTTGCCGGTGCCCGGTTCGCCCTTCACCAGCAGGGGACGCTCCAATGTAATTGCCGCATTGACCGCAATCTTGAGGTCGTCGGTCGCCACGTAGGCCTTGGTGCCTTCAAAACGCATAACATTGCTTCCCGTGTAAACGCCCGCTATCCAACTTTCGTTTTTCTTTCAATTCACTAGAGCGCCAAACCTGCGCTTTTGTGACCATAGTTTTCCTAGGCTTTCTAAACGCGAGTGCCAAACCTTTTTAGCCCACCAGGCCGGGGCGTACATGCGGCTGTAACTCAAAAACCTGAAACCCAAAAGGAAACGGCGGCCCCCCGTGTCAAAGAAAGCCGCCGAGTTCGCTCATACCAAAAGGAGAACTTCCAAACGTGTCTTCAATACAGCAAGGCTCGCCTCCAGCCAAGCCCGACGTGGATCCTGCAGGCCAGCGCGAGTTCATGATCACAGCTTTGCGTGCAGCGTCCGCTCGCTCGCGACTGACAACTAATCTTTTCTACACTATCGGCGTCAGCCTTCGCCATCGCATGGTGACTGGGGATCGTCCCGTCATAACACAGCTCTCAGCTCGTCGCATCGGCTATCGCGTCGATCACATCCGCGCATGGCTCGACGGTAAGCGCCGGAGTGTCGCGCAATGAGCCACAATCACATGAGCCTTGATGGTGAAGATCGGCTCGAATTTTTGGTTCCACCGAAAACGACGATTGCGAACCAGTTAGCGGCGACAGGACAAAGATTTAGCCGTTCAGAACGGCAACCTGCGAACGATGCGCATTCATTAGCAGTTGATAGACCGAAACGGACGGCAGCAACTTGGGGCATCACTGGTCCAGAGCTTAATCGGCTTGCCAATGCGGTCCGCCTCATGGAACTGCACTGTGAGCACTGTGAGCACTGCCAGCGAAGTCGTGTTGATCTGTGGCTGGCGACTACCGCTAGGGCCACTCCGCGCGACGTGATCGCGGATATCTGGAAGCGGGTCACTCGCCTACAGGGCAACTACGGAATTAGGCAGTACAGCGTCATCACGTTCGAGAAGGGCGGCGGCATCCATGCCCACATCATGTTTCTCGGTACGCGCGACATTGCGCAACGTCTCAAACAGTCGAGACGATTTGGCGAAACCCTTGATATTCGTCCCGTCACTGACTCGAATGGATTAACGCGCAAATACCTCGCAAAGGAGCGAACACCCCAGGCGGGCTACCGGCGCAGCCACATGTTTGGTGGACGCCTTGCTGGATCCCATCGCCTTCCAGGCGGCGGTGATCGCGTGCGCCTTTCTCGCGAACTGGAGCGCGATTCCATCGAGGCGAGCTACGTCGAGCCGTGGCGGCGCACCAACGCTAGGCGATCCCTTGAACGAAAGCCTTACCGCCTGCGGGGCTACAGTTCACCAGCCGAGGGCAAAGCCCCTAGCGGAGGCCGCTGATGCACGCACCAGAGCGGCCTTCAGGCTCATTTCTTCGTCCCTCGGAATCCAGACATTGCTTCGGCAGGAACGATCTCGTCTGGGACGGTCTAAAACTCAAACTAGGTGCGCGCGTCACGGCGACGATAGAGCCGGATGCCAACTGGCCGGGAATGTGGCGGGTTCGGTTCGGCGGCAAGTTGAGCGATATGGCGAACTTGTCCCGTGCTAAGGACGCGGCGATCTCGATTGTACTGCGCGCGCTAAATGCGAACAGCAAATACGCGGCATCACCCGTCGTTAAAATACATGCTTCGCGAATTTATTGCAGGCGTAATCGCGTCGCGAAGAACAGGAGACAAACAGCAACGAAAAGGGGGATGGATGGGTAGACCTGGAAATGAGGCTCGGATGGCCAAGATGCGTGCCCGCCGAGCGCCCTTTACAGATCCCCGTGACGGGCGGCTCAAAAGGAAAATCCGATGGGCGTTCAGGTTATCTGGAGGTGCGCCACTAACGACTACTGAATTGGTAAAACAGTGCTATTGGGCGGTTAACTTCCAGGGTGAGGGAATCAAGAGTTGGCATCGTACCAATGTATCGCGAGTTGCCGATCTGCTTGCCATTCGGATCGGTCGCGCGACGAGCCGAGGGAGGCCGATCATGTGGTCACCACGGCCTGAGCTGATGCGGGACCGGCGTTGGGTAGGACTCAAGCACCAGCGGTCGCTGCGGCGAACGAAGTAGCAGCTTAAAGTTGATGGATGTCCGCTTTTGAGATTAAAGGAGACATCAGTTGCACCATCCCCGATGTCTGGTTTTGGACATCCTGCCATGGCGCGAGAGCGGGGATTTGCCTAGGATTGAGCATCGTCGTCAACCGTCGGGGGCGACATGCAGCGACGTGGTGAAAGCGGACAACCGACTAAGGGCCAGCGCAAGATTGGGCCCAAGGCGCGCAAAGCGCCAATTGCTTCCGTAACCGGTGCCGACCTAAAGGAACAACTCGACCGGCGTACCCGCGAACTCGACGAGGCGCTTCAGCAGCAGACAGCCACGAGCGAAGTGCTAAGCATCATTCGCCGTTCACCGGCGGATGCCCAACCTGTGTTCGACGCGATCGTCCAAAGTGCCGCGCGTCTGTGTGGTGCCATCTTCGGCGTTGTCTATTTGCATGAAAACGATCGTCTCCGCATTGCCGCTACCAACAACTTCTCACCCGAGGCGACGAGTCAACTTCACGACCTTCAGCAACTAAAGCGGCCCGATCGTTCCCACACCGGTGGCCGGACAATCTTGAATCGCGCTGTTGTTCACATTCACGATGTGCTCAAGGATCCGGAGTACTCGCGCGAATTGGCTTTGGCCGGAGGATGGCGGGCGGTACTCGGAGTTCCTCTGGTTCATGACGGACAATCGGTGGGCGCGATCACATTGGGCAAACGTGAGCCGACGCCCTTTTCAGAGCAACAAATTCAACTATTGAAAACGTTTGCCGACCAGGCGGTGATAGCAATCGAAAATGTCCGTTTGTTCGAAGCCGAACAACAGCGCACACGCGAACTTTCCGAATCGCTGGAGCAGCA
>DATFXJ010000176.1:0-7143 GCA_035315965.1 Pseudolabrys sp. | reverse complement strand
ACCAGGAGCTTCTCGATCTTGCGGCGTCCCACCTCGGGCCTTGATTCATCGTCGGCGATAATCAGTTCGATCGGACGACCATTGACGCCGCCCGCCTTGTCGATGCGCTCAACAGCCATTTGAACGCCGACCAGCGAGGTTTTGCCCCCGGCGGCAGCTGCGCCCGACAGCGGCTGAAGCGTGCCGATCTTGAGCGGCTTGGCCTGTCCGAAAGCTGCCAGCCATGGCGCCGGCACCAGCATGGTCGCGCCCAGCGCGCCGGCGCCGTACCCGACCAGACGGCGGCGGGTGACCTTGCCACGATACCAGAACTCGACATCGTGCATGTCGCGGCCCGAACTCGAGTGAGTTTCTACCGAAGCTGAACAAAAGATAACGCTCGCCCGGGCTTACTTCTGGGGAGTAAGTTGGCGGCAACCCACAATGCGCGAGACGGCGGCGACCTCGATGCGGCACATCTCCATAGTGTCCGGCCCGGTCAAGATCGTGTTGAAGGTGCCGTCGTCGTGCACCATCTGAATGGTCCTCCGATCCTCGCGTATCACGGCGAAGACGGGGTCGCGCCGCGTGCCATTCGTCAGCCCATGCGAGCCTACGAACCGGCTACCCTCCTGCCGATCGACAACGAGGGTCCACGAGCTTTCGCGAAAGACTGGTTCCGTCTCTCCCGCATTGGGCCAGTGGTCCGTCTTGCCTTGGGTGATGAACTGCCCCGGCCCGATCCACGTGCCCTTAAGGTCGGGGTAGGGTTGCTGTGCGACCGCCAAACCCGAAACGGTCAAACCGCCCGCGACGATGAGGCTGGATGCACCTATCCAGATGGTCATGGATTACTCCCTAATGGCCGCCTGAGTGGTCGGAGAGCGTCGTCCTGAGAAATTATTGATAGCGCCATTGAGAAATCGAGTTGGACTGAGGTCCAACATCGACGGCCGTGTCCGCTTAGGGTCATGTGTGGACGGCGCCTTGGCAAGAACTTTTTAGACGTTGCTGCAGCATTGGTCGGGTGCGGCGGACATTTCGCATTGCATACCCTATAGTATGGAAAGGGGTTAGGGGATGCGGTTGTGGCGCATATTGAGGTGGCTGTCTGTAGCGCTGGCGGTTTCCGCTTGCGCGCAAAATCCATATCACCTGAACACGTTTTACCTCGATCGCTTCGGCACGCCCAATCCGACGCTGGCGGAATTCAGGGTATGCCACGGCTTCGGCTGTGCTGAGGTCTCACACGCCTCGTTGAGCAAAGATGAGTGGCGGCGCGTCGCCGCAGTCTTCGCGCCGCCCTCCAAGGATGCGAAGGCTGAGCGGCAGCGGATCGCGCGTGGCGTGGCGCTGATCCAGCTCCTGGTCGGGAAGCAGACCGGCACAGCCGCCAAGCAATGGACGCATAAGGACATGTATATCCTGCCCAATCTTGGCGACACGACTCAGCTCGACTGCGTCGACGAGGCGGTCAACACATGGACCTACCTAACACTGATGGAGCGAGGCGGCCTGCTCAGATTCCACCATGTGGTGCAGCTTTCCTATGCCGGTCTGTCGGACCTCAACACGCGCAACACCGCCGTATTGCAGGAAAAGGGTGGCGATTATTTCGCGATCGACCCGAGCTTGGTAGACGTCGGTGTTCCGCCCCCGATAATGCCGCTCGCGACTTGGTTGGGCGCCTGGCCTCCCGATCCTACTGCGTTCGAACGCGTGGATCGAGCGGATGCGACGGTGGGCCAGCTCCGTCCTTAACTGAAAGTGAAATCAGAAATACACGTTTTGGTTACACCGAGGCCGTTTCTCTCCTCGTAACCGTCATGGGCATACTCTTGAACCTACGCCTAGAGCTGTGTCCGCTGAGGGCCAAAAGCGGACATCACACCGTTTATTCCATCACTTCGTCGGTGCCCTATGCCGTGATCCCGGCTGGCGTCCACGTCAATCCGGCAAACCCAGCTTCCTGAGATTGTCGACCATGCGGTCGACAATTGGTGACTTGCTTATGTCGCTTTGGTCGCGAACCACAAACGTTTTTGCCAAGGTCTTCGATGCCTTGGAGCGAAGGTGTCCTGAGTACGTCGACCACGAGCGGTGGCAGCAGGCAATTAGTGAGACGTCAAGCGCAAAAATACGCGAGCGACGGATTCTATACTTGGACGCCCGCGGACCTCATCGCCTTTGCCACGCGCCGCCCGATCGGCAGCAAGGCGCGACGGGCGCTCTCTTTGTTGCTTTATCTCGGGGTGCGGCGTGGCGATCTGGTCAAGCTCGTGCCGAAAGAACCTGCACGTCACCGACAAGACCCATCGGCGTCTGAGCGTGTCAACAAAGCCGCTGCTGCCGGTGCCCGAAGAGATCATCGACGCAAGCCTTTGCGGGAAAGAAATGTTCTTGGAGACTTCGCGCGGTAAGCCGTTCTCGCGGCGGGCTTCGGAAATTGGTTCCGCGACCGCTGCAACGAGGCAGGCCTGCCGAAGTGCTCGGCCCACGGCCTGCGTAAGATTGCCGCGACCCTGTGCGCGGAAGGCCGGCGCCACCGAGCACCAGTTGACGGCGCTGTTCGATTGGAGGACGCCACAGCAGCCTTCGGTCTACACGCGCGGCGAGCCGTGAGAAGCTGGCGGCGATGGCTGCTGGTCAACTTGGCGAGGGCCTGGAAATCGACCCACTGCCGACCCTCCAGTGACCCACCGGAGAGAAAGCCGTGATCTGTCAGATAGATAGAAAAATGGTGGCGGGAGCGACGGGACTCGAACCCGCGGCCTCTGCCGTGACAGGGCAGCGCTCTAACCAACTGAGCTACGCCCCCGCGCGGGCGCGGGCTGGAGTTAAAGGCGGCCATATGGCAAGTCAAGGCAAAGTCATCGCACGCGCGGAAATTGCGAAAAAGCCTTATTTACCTAGAAGAATCGATGGTCAGAGTGCCCCCGAATCGTCTATGCGGGCATGGTGTTTGGCGCTTCGCCAAACCGGCGGATTCAAGAGGAGGGTCCCACTGATGGCAATGGTTCCTGGAAAAGCTCCGACACCACCGACCGTCACGCTTAAACATCTCGCCGCCGCACTCGCGGAGACACACGAGATGTCGAAGAAGCAGGCGGAGACCGTGCTCGGCGATCTGGTTGGCAATATCGTAAAACATTTGAAGAAAGGCGAACGCATTCGCATCGGCGGCCTTGGTATTCTTCAGGTGCGTAAGCGCGCCGCGCGTATTGGTCGCAATCCTGCGACCGGCGAGCAAATTCAGATTAAGGCGAGCAAGAAAGTCGCATTCCGCGCCTCCAAGGAATTGAAAGAATCAATCTAGCGACGTTCGGTCCTGACCCTCCGGGGAATAACGGCAGGCGTGAATCGATGGATTTCCCGCCTGCCGTTTCGTTTTTCATTGCCGTGTGCTCGGCAAACATTGCAACGACAGACCTGGCAGATTCTCAATAACTATGGCGACTGATACCTTGGACGAGCGCTAAGCACGACGGCGCAACGAACCGGGAAGCCATGAGAAAACTCTTAGTTGCGATGGCGCTGATGTCATTTACCAGCATCGCTTCTGTGCACGCGCAGACCTATCCATCGCGCCAAATCACGCTCGTAGTTCCATTCCCGCCTGGCGGATCGACCGACGTTGCCGCGCGCATCATGGCTGAGCGCATGCGAGCGCCGCTCGGCCAACCTGTCATCATCGAAAATATTGGCGGCGCCGGCGGCAGCATTGCGGTCGGGCGCGTCGCGCGTGCAGCGCCTGACGGCTACACGATCGACATCGGCCAATGGGACACCCATGTCGGCAGCATTATCTACAAGCTGGATTACGATCTGCAGAAGGATTTTGAGCCAATCGGCCTTGTGTCGGCCAATCCGCAACTCATGGTCGCCAAGAGAGATCTTCCGGCCAACAATCTAAAGGACTTGATCACCTGGATGAAGGCAAATCCAGGCAAGATCAACTTCGTCAACCAGAATGCGGCGGCAAATGTGAGCGGCGTTCTATTCGAGAAGCTGACAGGTCAGAAAGTCCACTTCATTCCCTATCGCGGCGCAGGGCCTGCCATGACCGACCTGATTTCCGGCCAGGTCGACCTGCTGGTGGTGCAAGGCGCCGTCGCGCTGCCGCAGATCCGAGCCGCAAAGATCAAAGCGCTCGCCAACTTGTCCCCGCAACGCTCTGCGTCGATGCCGGACATTCCGACGTCTGACGAGAGCGGCGTACCGGGACTTTATATGTCGGGATGGTTCGGGTTGTTCGCACCCAAGGGCACGCCGAAAAATGTCATCGATACACTCAATAGCGCGATGGTGCAGGTGCTCGCCGATCCGGCGGTGCGTGCCCGCTTCACCGAGCTCGGGCTGGACGTCGCTGCGCGCGAGCAGCAGACGTCGGAAGGCTTCGCCGCGTTCCAAAAGGCCGAGATCGACAAATGGTGGCCGATCATCAAGGACGCCGGCATCAGCGCACAGGCGAACTGAAAGCTTTAGAGGGCGATGACGCTGTTGCACAACATTTTGTTTTCAATCAGTTAGTACGAAGGTGCGTGCGAAAAGTGGCCTTTGAAGTGCAGCGGTCATTTCGTTGCTGCCTTTACCTATCAACGCGCGCAAAACGCGCACACCAAGCAGTGTTGAACAATTAGCCAGGGCAACAATGATTCAAAGATAGTGGCTGTGTTGAATCTTTCCTGCGCATGTGAAGATCTACGTTTTCGCTCGCTAGTCCTCTCTTTCCTGTCACCACGCGCCACGGCTAAGGCAATGTGGGTGATTTCCACAGACTTATACCGTTTTATACGACCGTATAGGTGTTGAGGTGCCACCGCACGGCTAGAGTTGGAGTCGCCCCTAGGGACAAGTCCCCCGCTTGTCCCGTCCCGTGCTGCACCGGCCAGCGCAAAACGCGACGCCGGTGCATGCATGTTGAGCGTTTGACGCAGCAAATTTCCCGCGCCAAGCATCGTGCGCGCGACGTGGTGCCCGTGCTAGTCAGAGCATAACATGCGGCTCATTAAAGCGCATTCGAATAGGTTTACCGTATACTCCGGCGTGATAATCTCCACCGACATTACGCAGTCCCGATTGAGGGCGGAAGGATGCGGAATGGAGCTTTTGCTGTTGTTGCCCTGCTACTTGGCAGCTGTGCGCCGCAAACGACCTCCCTCGACAGCGCAAGAAAGCAGTTCCTCGAGGCGCTGGCAGACTATCAAGCATGCTTGAACGCAACCGGCATCGAATTTATCAACCCCTGCGAACCAAAGCGGTTAATCGCTGAAGGCGCGGAGAGAGCCTATAAGGACGCAATGAGTAACGGCGTAAGCAGCAGCCCCCAACCCCAATAGCTTCCACTAAGGGGGCAACGTTGAATCGTATATTGCGCTGATGTTGAATCAATTTTGGTGTGGTGCAGTGTTGCTATCTGCTAGGCGCACAAATTGGCCGGAAATGAATCCCCCGACGCCGCTCAGCCCGTAAAGGCTGCCTACGAGGTATTTGGCGCAAACTCTGCCCGCAAAACCCCTGATATTCACCAGCGCGTTTGGCGTGTCCGCTTTGTGCCAAAACGAGACGTCAGTCCCTCGTATTGTTGATTTTTGCATCCCAGCTATCTTGTGGCACGGCCGGAAACGCGCAAATATTCATAGCAATCCGGCCAGGGGGGATCCGGCTAGCCGTGTCGAATGTTGCGACGCTTTCAGCACAGAAAGCTGTAGAAGGGCTGCTTTTCGTCGGCAGTTCTTCGGATATAAACGGCTCGGTCCTCGAAGACACGATTGTTCAAAAGAACTGCTCCTTACACATTCGTGGAAATCTTCTAGGCAGTTTAACAATCGAGTCTGGTGCGAAGGTCGTTATCGAAGGTTCAGTCGACGGAAAAATCATAAATAGAGGCGGCAGGCTCGTTGTTAACAATAAAGGGCTTGCAGCATGTGTCACGACCGATGGGCCCTTCTGAAGCAGAGGCTTGTGGTGTTCTCAAGATCAGTTTATCGGCTATTGTATCCAATTGGGACAGACTGGCGAAAAACACCGAGGCTGAATGCGCCGCGGTGGTCAAAGGCAACGCCTACGGCTGCGGCATCGAACCGATCGCGGGAGCGTTGGCCAAAACCGGCTGTAGGACATTTTTTGTCTCAAATATTCCGGAGGCCAAACGCGTTCGCGCGGTCGCGCTAAACTCGACCATTTATGTTGTGAGTGGGCTGTTCTCTGGAACCGGACAAGCCTTCACAGAAATCAATGCGCGACCCGTCATCCACAGTTCTATCGAATTGGCCGAATGGAACGTCTTTGTCACGTCGCATCGATGGGCGGGCGGTTGCGCGCTACACGTCGATACTGGCGAGAGTAGGCTCGGTCTTTCACTGGAAGAAGCGGCCGCGATTGCGTCTAGAATCCGTTCGCCGGGCCACAACATTTCTCTTCTGATTAGCCGTCTCGATAACGCCGATGAACCTGCCCATCCCCTTAACGACCGTCAAATCAGCCTGCTTCGCGATCTACGCCGGCTCTACCGGGGCGTTCCTGCGTCATTGGCCAATTCGTCCGGCATCTTCTTCGGGCCAAAGGCCCATTTCGATCTCGTGCGCGCGGGTGCGGCGCTGTACGGCGTTAATCCAACGCCACACGGTGACAATCCGATGCTGCCGGTGATCGAGCTGCGTGCTCGCATCGTTCAAGTTCTCAACTTGGCGCCGGGGGAAACCATCGCCGATAACGCTGGTTGGGCCGCAAAGCGACCCACTCGGCTTGCGTTGGTTTCGGCCGGATACGCTGATGGCTATCCGCGATCGGGAAGCGCTTTCGGCAATAAGCTACAGGCGATCATCGGCGGTCGGCGCTGTCCAGTTGCCGGGCATCCTTCGATGGATCTTCTAACGATCGATGTGACTGATCTTCCAGACCCGACGGCCGCGCGCTTCGGCGAATGGTCACCCTTATCAGCCCCGAGATCAGCATTAACGATCTCGCAGCGGCGAGCAAATCGACCGGTCGCGAAGTGCTCAGTCATCTTGGCCGCCGTTTCCACCGCATCTATTACGCCATCTGACCATTCGAACTTCCATCAGCAAGTAGCAAGAGTAGGAGAGTAACATGTTCGGAAAATCCAAAGGCAACGGGGCAGACAATAATCGAGACTCGTCATTTGCGCAGCAGGTGCAACGC
>DATFXJ010000175.1:0-50134 GCA_035315965.1 Pseudolabrys sp. | reverse complement strand
TCAGCAGCAATAGCTTCAAGGACGGCGACTATCTGCCGAAGGACTTCATCTTGTCCGCCGATTTTGGTTTCGGCTGTGCCGGCGGCAACAAATCGCCACATCTAAAATGGTCAGGCGCGCCGCCGGGCACAAAGAGTTTCGCTGTCACCTGCTTTGACCCCGATGCGCCAACCGGCTCCGGCTTCTGGCACTGGCTGGTGGTGAACATTCCGGCTGACGTGAGCGAGCTTGCCCTTGGCGCCGGCAGCGCAGGCGGCAAGTTGCCGGCAGGTGCGTTGCAGACGCGGACCGATTTTGGCGCGCCCGGCTATGGCGGACCCTGTCCGCCCGAGGGCGATCACCCACACCGTTATCTGTTCACGGTCTTCGCGGTGAAGGCCGACAGGCTTGACGTGAAGGTCGACACTTCTGCCGCGGTCGTGGGCTTCAACCTGCATTTCAATACACTCGCGAAGGCAGAGATCATGGGGCTGTTCAAGCGGTGATTGGCTTGCACATGTCTCTCTACGCTGCGCTTTATCATAGATGTGCGGGTCAAGCCCGCGCATGACGCCGAAAATACTCGCCGAATGCTATGGTGAGAAATTATCTAGAGCAGGCCCAATAGCCGAGCTCGTCGATCAGTTCGCGCCACGAGCATGTGAAACGCCAGCGCGTCCATATAGCGATCGAAGACTAGATACTGGCGCAGGCCCGGCTTGCAGGCGGTCGGCATATGGTTGGTCGACTTCGCCAGGATGTTGCGCCAGCGGTCGTGGCTGCCGTGAAATAGCAATTGCGCGCCTGGTTCGATGCACACGTTCCTGATTACTAGAAACATGATTTACAACATTTAATCTTGCGGGATCGGCATATGATAACCAGAATGCCCCATTGCGGCGGATAAGCAATATGGTGATTCTGTTCATGGTCCTACTGGTCGTGCTGCCTTATGGCACGGCGTTCATTTGTGGCGCGATCACGGAATGGCTCGGCGGAACTGTGTCCGGCTGGTGCAGCATCGGCGGGCTAGCCCTTGGTATTTATTTCTTCCATAAAAGCATGGAGCTTCTTGCGGGGAGCTGAGGTCATTGCACCCATGTCCCGCCGCCCAAACCTGATTCCCGCTTCGAAGCCGTGAAGGCCTTCAAGGCGGAAAAGCCGGCGGAGTTCTGAACCGTGCCTTCTTTCTATCGATGGCAATGCTGACGGGCACCGCCTCCGCCGCTAAAAAAGACTTACAGGTACACTTGCAAGGGCGGAAACTTCACGGTCACAGCGTTGTCGACTGCTCCGGGGGCGTCGACCGATGGACCAAGGCGCAGATCGCCGACGAGCCGCCGCAAACTGCTCATCGCCAATCCTGAAGTTTCCGAAACGGACAGTTACAAGAACAAAGACTACGCATTCTATGCGTTGAAAAAGTTTATCATCTTAACCCACGAGAGTTATGGCACCGTGGGCAAATTCCAAAGCGCGTGCTGGGTCGACTAGGTGCGGACGCTGTCAACTCATCAGATTGGCATCCCTTGCCAGTACCCACTTTCCGTCCGTGCCTTTCCGCAAGATCGTCAGCGTGTAGCCCGAACGGCGCACCGGCGCGCCGCCCGGCGGCGTAACCGTGATCTCGATGAAATTGCGCAGATAGGCCCAATCACCGAGCACCTTGAGCTCGCGGATATCGGCTGAGCCCTCGAGGAGAAAGCCCTCCATGCTTTGCGAGCTGGCGGCGAAGGCTTCCTTTCCGAACGGTTCGCGGCCGGGGACCATGAAGATCACGTCGTCGGACATCAGGCTGAGCACGGTCACGGTGTCGCCCGCGCGGCTTGCTTTCATCCAGTTGTCGACCAGGTCGCGGATGGCCCGTTCGTCGGGGGACATGGTGATACCTCACCGTTTGAAGCGCCAGCGTTTACGTTTCGGACGGCACCTGGTTCCGGCGCCAACTCAAATGGTCCGGTAGCCCCCGTCCGCCATGACGATCGCGCCCGTGACATAGGCCGATAGGTCGGATGCGAGGAAGATCGCCGGGCCGGCGATATCTTCTGGCTTGCCGGTGCGGCCAAGCGGCGTGTGGTCCAGAAAGATCTTCACTAGATCGGGATTGTTAGCGCGCACCTGAGCGTTCAATGGAGTCTCGATCAGGCCCGGCCCGATGGCGTTGACACGCACGCCATACTTACCCAGCTCGGCGGCGAGCGCGCGGGTAAAGCCCAGCACGCCGTGTTTCGCGGAAGTATAAGCGGGCGAGTTCGGCGTGCGTACATGCATGAACGACTGTATCGACGCAATATTGACGATCCGTCCTTTGGTCGTGCGCAGGGAGTCAAGAAACGCATGTGTTACGTTGAACACGCCGTTGAGATTGATCGCGATTATGTCTTGCCAGTCCTTGATCACGGCGTCCGGATCGGCGGTGAAGGCATTACGCCGGTTGATGCCGGCATTGTTGACGAGGATCGAGACTGGGCCGACCTTTGCTGCGATCTCCGCGGCTGCGGTGCGGCAGGCCGCGCGATCGGTGACATCGAGGGTGAACTGATGCGCCTTGGCGCCGCTGTCACGGATATCGGCGGCCGTTTTGGCAGCCGTTTCGCCATTAATGTCGAGCGCGACGACCTGCGCGCCCTCACGGGCATAGCCGAGCGCGATGGCGCGGCCGATGCCGGAGCCTGCGCCTGTCACCACCGCGATGTGATTTTGCAGAAGTGCGGGCATGTGTTTCCCCCTTTCCACTATGTGTCGCGAAATACGGGTGATATCTTTAGCCGGTGATGATCGCAGACGAGAACCCGTTAGTCCAAGGCACTTCGTTTGCGGATTTCGCTTCACTCATGCGGCCACCGTGCTAAACCAGTGGCACAGGGCCTAACCAAACAACGTAGGGGAAAACCACAATGCGAATTTCATCCGGATGTCGTGCAGCACTGCTCGCGTTGGCTACTGCGTTCGGCAGTTTTGACCTGTCGTCCGCCGCCTACGCTGCTAGCGGCACCATCCAGTTTTCGGTGCTGAAGGGCGGCTGGTTCATCGGCGCCTCCGGCGGCAGCGGCACGCTGTTTTTTCACGGACGGCGCTACCCACTGTCGATCGGCGGACTGAGCGCGGGCCTTGTGTTCGGTGCATCAGAGACGCACTTCCGCGGCACCGTCAGCAATATTCGCAGCCCTTATGATGTCGCGGGCATCTATGGCGCGGCCGGCGCGGGCGGCGCGGTCATCGTAGGCGCGCAGGCAATTGTGCTACGTAACGAAAAAGACGCCCTGCTGAGGCTGACGGGCCGGCAGGTCGGCTTGCAGGTCAACGCCGATCTGAGCGGGCTGAGCATTTCGGTAAGGTAGCCGCGCATCTCAAGGCTCGCCTGACACCTTGAGAATATCTATCAGCTTCCGGTCGCGCCAGCGCTGCAAGTCGGCTATGGTGCGGCCGGCCGCTTCCTCGGCGACGCCGTCGATGATTTTCTTTTGTGTTTGTGGCGTCAGCTTGGGCGTGCCGAGATCGTCCATCCAGCCCTGAATGGCCGGGCCGATATGCGACATAAAATGGGCCATGCCGCCTTCGCCGCCGGCCAAGTGAAATGTCAAATGCGGTCCCATTAGCGCCCAGCGCAGGCCTGGGCCGTAGGCGATCGCCGCGTCCGCATCCGCAACCGAAACGACGCCTTCATTGACGAGATGAACGGCTTCGCGCCATAGCGCCGCCTGCAAGCGGTTGGCAACGTGGCCCCGCACTTCCTTTTTTATGTAGATCGGGCGCTTGCCGATCTCGCGATAGAAGCGCATCGCGTTGTAAACGACTTCCGGCGCGGTCTTGGCGCCGCCGACCACCTCGACCAGCGGAACGAGATGCGGCGGATTGAACGGATGGCCGATCACGCAGCGTTCCGGGTGCTTGCATTTAGCGCTCACCCGACTGATGAGGAGGCCCGAGGAGCTCGTTGCGATCACCGTTTCCGGCGGCAACGCCGCGTCGAGCGTTGAGAACAATTCGATCTTGATGTCCTCGCGCTCGGGTCCGTTCTCCTGCACGAATTCCGCGCCTTTTGCCGCGGCTGCCGGGTCCTTGAAGAATTCGAAACGCTTGCGGTCGGCGCCGCGCTGCACCGCTTTGAGCTTTTCCAGGGTCGGCCAGGCATTGTCGATGAAGCGGCGGGCGAAGGCTTCACCATTCGGCGCAGGATCGTAGGCGCCGACCTCAAAGCCGCGCGCAAGGAAATAAGCCGCCCAGCTTGCGCCGATAGTGCCGGCGCCGATGACCGATACGCGTTTTGTCATTGGGCCTCCTAGGGATGGTGGATTGGCAGACGTAGGGCGGATTCGCGAAGCGTAATCCGCCACTCGAATCTGTAAAGTCGGTATGCCCTATCGCCGTGCGTCCGCTTCCGGTAGGAGCCCGCCCATTCTAATCCTCCAAATCATTCGCCCTGTGACTCGCGCCATAGTGATTGGACGCATCAATACCGTATTGATGCGGCCCCAAAATCAGTCCGGCTCATGAAAGACGCCGAGCTGGGCGCGGTTATAATGGATCTTCTCGCCTGCCAGCCTGTTCTCTTCGTAGAACGTGTAGATGCCGCAGAGTGGAAATTGAATGTGACGGTCCGGTCGGCGGCAGACCCTTCCACAGATGACTCCCACGAATGATTGCCTTTGCTCAATTTTTACAGGTAGCGCGCGCTCAAAGGTACGGAATCGAGCAGTGTCGGTTTCCGAAAGTTTCGTCGCCATCCGGCCCAGCTTTAGGCCTGCGTTCCGAAATGACGGGACGAAGCCATAAACGCCTTGTTGCTCTCCTTCACAGCGTCAGCATTGACGTACAGCTCGCCGCCCATCTGCCGGAATTTTTCCGACATCTGTGCCATGCCCTGTTCTTTGTCGTTCAGCGTGGCAGCATAGTCGCGCACGTCCTGCGTGATCTTCATCGAGCAGAACTTCGGGCCGCACATGGAGCAGAAATGCGCCACCTTGTGTGCTTCCTTCGGCAGCGTCTCGTCATGATATTCACGCGCGGTGTCGGGATCGAGCGACAGATTGAACTGGTCTACCCAGCGGAATTCAAAGCGCGCGCGTGAGAGCGCGTCGTCGCGCAGCTGCGCGGCCGGGTGGCCCTTGGCGAGGTCGGCGGCGTGCGCGGCGATTTTGTAGGCAATCACGCCTTCCTTCACGTCGTCGCGGTCGGGGAGGCCGAGGTGCTCCTTTGGCGTCACGTAGCAGAGCATGGCGGTACCGAACCAGCCGATCATGGCCGCACCAATGGCAGAGGTGATGTGGTCGTAGCCGGGCGCGATGTCGGTCGTGAGCGGGCCAAGCGTGTAGAACGGCGCTTCGCCACATTCCTTCAGCTGCTTCTCGACATTGATCTTGATCTTGTGCATCGGCACATGGCCGGGGCCTTCGATCATCACCTGGCAACCTTTGTCCCACGCCACTTTCGTGAGCTCGCCCAGCGTCTCCAGTTCGGCGAATTGCGCGCGGTCGTTAGCGTCGGTGATCGAGCCAGGCCGCAGACCATCGCCGAGCGAGAACGAAACGTCGTATTTACGCATCAGGTCGCAGATCTCGTCGAAACGCTCGTAGAGGAAGCTCTCCTTGTGATGCGCCAGGCACCACTTGGCCATGATTGAGCCGCCGCGCGAGACAATGCCGGTGACGCGGTTGGCGGTAAGGTGGATGTAGGGCAGGCGCACGCCGGCGTGGATGGTGAAATAGTCGACGCCCTGCTCGCACTGTTCGATCAGCGTGTCCTTGTAGAGCTCCCAGTCGAGCTTGACGGGGTCGCCATTTACCTTCTCCAGCGCCTGGTAGATCGGAACAGTGCCGATTGGGATTGGTGCGTTGCGGATGATCCATTCGCGCGTCGTGTGAATGTTGCGGCCCGTGGAAAGGTCCATCACTGTGTCGGCCCCCCAGCGGATCGCCCACACCATTTTCTCCACCTCCTCTTCGACGGAGGAGCTGACGGCGCTGTTGCCGATATTTGCGTTGATCTTGGTGAGGAAGTTGCGGCCGATGATCATCGGCTCGAGCTCGGCGTGATTGATGTTCGCCGGAATGATAGCGCGGCCGCGCGCCACCTCCGAGCGCACGAATTCGGGCGTGATGAAAGTCGGCATCGACGCGCCGAAGCTTTCACCGTCGGCGAGCGCGGCTTCGGCGCGCTCGAGCTGCTTCTTGCGGCCGAGGTTCTCGCGCTCGGCGATATAGATCATTTCCTTGGTGATGACACCGGTCCGCGCCCATTCGAGCTGGGTGAGGTGCTTTCCGTCAAGCGCTCGCCAGGGCTTCGGCGTGTTGGGGAAATTGTGTGCGAGATGCTTGCCAGTGACATTGCCGTTATCAACCGCCTTGATCTCGCGGCCTTCGTATTCCTCGACCCCGCCGCGCTCCTTCACCCATTCGATGCGGGTGCGCGACAATCCCTTCTCGACGTTGATCGTCACCTCCGGATCCGTGTAAGGACCAGTGGTGTCGTAGACCGGCAATGGCGGCTCGCCCGACGAAGCGTCGAGCGCGATCTCGCGCAGGGGTACGCGCAAATCGGGCGCGGCCTCGGGCTGCGAGTAGACCTTGCGCGAGGCAGGCAACGAGCCCGTCGTGACTTTCGGAGTGACAAGATCGGCGCTAGTAACGGGCTTGTTCATGACATTACTCCCGAGCGGAAATCAAAGTAGCAGAGCACGGCGCCGACCACGAGCCAGATCGCTGCGGCGGCGGTGGTGAAGTCTTTGTAGATCAGAAACTTCTTTCCGACTTTTGTGGCGCGCTGCGGCGCGAACACGCGCGCGGCGCCGCTGATCACGGTCACCCAGCCGAGGAGGGTGATGATCACGTGCCAGTCCAGGACCCACACATTGTGCGTGAGCACGACCACAAGACCGGCCGACATCATGATCATGCCGGAGAAGAAAATGAGCGCAGGGTTGCGTAGAAACTCCAGCGCCATCTTGCGGAACGCGGCCTCGTTGACGAGCAGACTCACGCCCACCAGCGTCATAACCGGCCCGATCAGTCTCGCAAGAAAGATGGAGGTCGACATTTGTCCTGTCCCTTCGCCGGCATGACCCGGATCAGGTTCAAAGGGTTTTTCTCAGCCCAAAACGGGCACCCCTCGGAACAACGTTTAATTTATGCGCGCGGGCAAGGGTGTCAATGCGTAGAGTTCGTGTTGGATACCGCTGCATGCAATCCCGTTCCCTTCGTTCCCGCGAAAGCGAGGACCAAGCGCCGACACTGCGCCCGCAAAGACTGGATACCCGCTTTTTCGCAGGCATGAAACACATAAAGGGACAGGCGTGCGTCTGCCGGAGACTAACCCTGCGCCGGCATAAAGATCATGCGCACGAAGTCGCGGAACAGCAGCACCTGCCGCGGCAAGATTGTGGAGTCCTGCAATACACGGCCGAGGATTAATCCGCCTTCGACCAGCGTGTAAGCCGTGTCAGCCGGTGCGTCGAGATCGACCTCATGGCGCGGCGCGTAACGCTCGGCGATGATGCGCAGCCGCTCGCAGAAACGGCTGCGCCAGGCCAGCATGCCATCGGCGTTTAGCTTGCGGAGGTCATTATTGAATAGCTGGTCCTGATAGGCGAACGAGGCGGCAAGGCAGCCAGGATGTGCCTGCGGCAGATCGGCCAACATCTCCGCGAAGAGCTTGAGCCCGACCAGGAAGCCGTGCAGCGGGTCTTCATTGAGCTCGTCGCCTGGCTTGATCGGGCAATTACCCCAGTCCGCTGCCGCAAAACGCGATGTCATGCCGGGTATGACGGGGATAGGTTGTGGCAACGTCCGAACACCAACAACATTTGCCGCACCGCGCGCGCGTGTTACCCATGCGCCATCATGGCACAGCCCTTCGTCGAGCCATGCAACCGCGGCATCATTACCGCACAACCATGCCCGCGCGAGCGCGGACGCGAGGTTGCCCCACAGCGCCGCCGCGTCGTGCTGGCCGCCTGCGTGATCGCGTCCTCGATGGCATTCATCGACGGTTCGGCTTTGACCGTCGCGCTGCCGAAACTGCGCATATTTTTCGGCGCAGATTTCGCCTCCGTGCAATGGGTGCTCAACGGCTATGTTCTGGCACTCGCCGCACTGACGCTGATCGGGGGTGCTCTCGCCGATCATTACGGTAAGGCGCGCATGCTGGTTGTGGGCTGCCTCGGCTTCGGATTGGCATCGGCAGCCTGTGCGACGGCATCTTCCCTCGACTGGCTGATAGCGTGCCGCGTGGCGCAAGGAATTTCGGCGGCGATCCTGACCCCGTCGAGCCTGGCGCTGATCGGAGCGACTTATCCGAAAGAAGAGCGCAATCGCGCTATCGGTGTGTGGGCCGGAGCATCCGCCCTGACCACCGCCGGCGGACCGGTACTCGGCGGCTGGCTGACTGAGAGCTTCGGCTGGCGATGGGTATTCGCGATTAATCCGCCGCTGGCGCTAATTGCAGTTGCGTTATTAATTGCTTACGCGCCGCCTGACCGGCATGGACCCCGCCGCTTCGATCTCGTAGGTGCGGCCATTCTGGCGTGCGCACTCGGGGCGATAGCATGGGCGTTGGGTCAAATGGGCCCGGACAAGCCCGGTGCCACGAGCGGACCATGGAGTGCCTTGATCGCGTTTGCGGGCATCGCCACGCTTGCAGGCTACGCGCTCTGGGAGCGCACCACCACGCATGCGATGACGCCGCCGTGGCTCGCCGGCAACCGTGCTTTCGTCTCACTCAACGTAGCGACGCTACTGATCTACACGGCGCTCGCGATCATGTTCTTTCTTTTATCCTTCGATCTCATTGATCAGCGTCGATTGTCGCCAACCGACGCGGGGCTCGTCTTTCTTCCCTTCACACTCGGAGTTGGACTCCTGTCACAACCCTTTGGCGCGATGGCCGACAAGATCGGAGCCCACGCCATGTTGATAGCAGGGTCGCTCGGTGCAGCGCTCGCGCTGCTGCTGCTGGCGTTGGGTGAGACGGCTTCATTGGTGCTCGGCGTGATTGTCCCACTGGCGCTGCTGGGCCTCGCCTTCGCGGTCGTGGTGGCTCCGCTCACTGCCTCGGTGATGTCGAGCGTAGCGGATGCCGACCAGGGATTGGCCTCAGGGATAAACAATGCTGTCAGCCGCGTCGCGCAACTTGCCGGCGTTGCAGTTTCCGCCGACGTGGCGTCATATGCGTTCGGCTACCGGGTCGGAATGATCGCTGCGGCGATTCTCGCTGGCGGCGGAGCCGTGACGATCGCGGCGATGCTGCCACGGGCCGCGCCGAAGCATTAACGTTACGCCGGCAGCGGGATCGGCGCGAGTTCCTGTGGCTGGTAGTGTGCGAACGCCTGGATCGCACCCGGATCAAGAAATTCGACCTGTCGTTCGCTGCCAGCGATCAGCCTTTCCGAACGCAATCGCTGCATCATGCGGTTGAGGTGGGGAACGCTCAGGCCCAGCACGTCGGCCATGACTTCCTGCGAAAAGGGCAAGGCGAAACTCGTCTTTCCGGCGCGCCCGACAACGTGCAAGCGGGCGTGCAGCTCCAGGAGAAAATGGGACAGCCGCTCAATCGGTGTACGGCGGCCGACGTCGATGATGTGTTCCGCGTAAGTCGCCGCCTCCTGGACTGCAATCCAGCTTAAGGCCAGGCCGAATTGCGGCAGCCGGTAGCAGAGCTGCACATAGGCATCGAGCGCGCAGACGTTCATCGTGACATCGGTGATAGCGGTGACCGAATAAGCGGCCCGCTCAAAGAAGTTGCCGGGAATGCCCACAATGTCGCCGGGCAGGACCACGTTGAGAATTTGCCGCTTGCCGTTACGCAGCAATTTGTAGCGCATGGCGTAGCCGTCCTTCACGAAGCAAAGCTTGCGGTATTCGCAACCGTTGACGATGAGATCGCGCCGCCGCCTGATCGACAATTCGCCGTCGATGATGGCGTCGAAGCTTTTCAGATCACCAGCGTTCAGATTCACGTGCTGCAAGAGCCGCGCGACAAAGGGATGCCGTTCCAACGACTTGCAGGTTGCTGTCGTGTCCATGCCACTCATCAGTAACTAGGCTAACCGCGTTCATTAATCTGAATCAATAATTCTGATTAAAGCGTGGCTGTGATGAGTGCAGACAAATATAAGCGCCACTCTTCCCCCCCTCTGAGAGGGAGTGGCTGTGAAGCTACTACCTGACCTTGAACAATGGCCGCGCGGGGTTATGTGCGGCCATTTTTTGAGTGCCATGTCTAGCGCCTGGCGCGGACCTTTTGACCAGCGATCCACGCCGGTCACAGTGTACCGGGACAGCTGGTTTGGTTTGCCCCTTTCCAGCTGTAACGCACGGGAAGCCCCGGCCTTGTTGTCGGGGCTTCTCTGTGTGCGTCAGTGAGAGCCCATTCGATGGAGCTTGAGAACTGTGTAGACGGTGTCGTTCGCCGGCGTCGGGATGCCCAACTCACGACCAAGCGCGCGCACCTTGCCGGATAACCAGTCGAGCTCGAGCCTGTTGCCGCGTTCGAGATCGTGCGCCATCGAAGCCTTCATGCCAGGCTCGATTTTGCTCGCCAGGAAATTCATGCGCTCGTCGACATAGGCGGCATCAAGTGAAACGCCCTTGGCTTTGCCGATGGCGAAGGCTTCGTCCATCAGCGCGCGAATAAACCCGCGCAGCTCGGGATCTTCGCGGATCGGCCCGATCGACGAGCGTAGGCTCGCGGTCGAGCCTGACATGGCGGTAAGGAAAATGAATTTCTGCCACAGCTCGCGCTGTATGTCGGCGGAGATGTCGAGGTCAACCTTGGCGGCCTTTCCGGCATCGACAAAAGCCTTCAGTGCGGCGTCCGCCTTCTTGTCGGCGCGGCCGAAACGCATCATCGCAAAGTGGCTACTCTGCTTGATGACGCCCGGGGAGCCGATCACCGTGGCGATATAAGCGGCTCCGCCGACGATCTGCTCGACCCCGAGGATGGGCGTGAGGCGCTCGACGCTGTCGATGCCATTCTGCAAGGTAATGACACGGGTCGTCTGGTTAACCAGCGGCCGTGCTTGCTCGGCGGCCTTCTCTGTGTCCCACAGCTTGACAGCGAACAGCACGACGTCGACCGGGCCGACTTTTGCCGGATCGTCGGTGATGTTCGGTTTCGGCAGATGCAGATCGCCAAACACGCTTTCGATTCTCAGTCCATTCTTTATGATCGCGTCGTGGTGGGCGCCACGCGCGATGAAAAACACGTCGTGGCCGGCCGCCGCCATTCGCGCGCCGAAATAGCCACCTACAGCTCCAGCTGCCATGGCTGCAATACGCATAGTCTTACTCGTTCACTGTTCTTGCAATGACCCGGTTTATCGAAAGGGCACGGCCTTGTCATGGTGATGACACGATAGTTCAGAGAGCCGTTCCCAGAAAAATGGTCTGGCACGGACCGAGCGATTTTGGCGGGGCTTTCCGAGATACTAGTAGCGGCCCGAAGGCCGGATGCTGTTCCAAATCATTTGCGTCTGGCTTTGCGGCTGCGACGCATAGGCGGTTGTCAGCGAAGCGTGCTGGGACTTCGCGACGGCAGTCTGCGGCAGGACGATCACTTTCGCGCCAATCTGCACTCGGTTGTACAGGTCGACGACGTCCAGGTTTGTGAGGCGGATGCAGCCACTCGACACTTGCTTGCCGATTGTGGCCGGCGCGTTCGTGCCATGGATGCGATATTGCGTACCGCCGATGTACATGGCGCGCGCACCGAGCGGATTGCCGGGGCCGCCGGAAGTCATCCGTGGCAGATAAGGCTGGCGAGCCACCATCTCGGGCGGCGGATACCAATCCGGCCACTCGGCCTTGCGCTCGATCGATTTCACGCCCGACCAGGTGAAGCCTTCGCGGCCGACGCCGATGCCGTAGCGGATCGCCTTGCCGTTGCCGAGAACGTAGTAAAGGAACGTGTGCGGCGTATCAATGATGATAGTGCCGGGCGTTTCTGTGCTGGGGTAGTTGACGATTTGCCGTTGGAGACGCGGGTCGACCTGCTCGTCGTCGCGCTCTTCGGCCGGTGCGGGCTCGACAGCTTGGGGTGCGATCTGGGTCAGACCGGGAGGGACAGGGAAGGTGAAGAGCGACTCGGCGCTCGCACTTCGGCACGACAGCGCGACAGCGCCGATCAGCGCAGCAATACTGACTGACCTGTACATAACACCCTCGTTGGTTTCCCTCCCTCCCGTATTCGGTCCGGAAAATGGTCGAGAGGCACAAAAGGTTCCGCGAGGTTGTCCGGGATTATTGTATTAGGGGGGAGAAACGATTTAGCGAACTTGGAATTGGATCGCCTTAGTCGCGTTTCCGCGTGTGCCAGCCGACCACCGCCTCGGGCACGCTGTCAGTCGAGGCGAAATAGGGCTTGATATCGATAAGCGGCGTGCCGTCCAGGCAGTCGAGCCCGACAACCGACAATCGGTTAGCATCGACGCGGAGCAACTTGACCACGCTCATAGCGATCGGGTTGGGGCGGGCCGGAGATCGCAGCGCGAAAGTGCCGCGCTCTACGCCGCCCTGGCCCGGGACCTGGAGCACGAGGGTGCGCGGCGACCTATCCATCCAGTAAAGCAGCACAATATGACTGCAGGTCTCGACGTCCTTGAGAGCCTCGCGCCAACGCGGGTCGACGTCGACGACACAGACCGCTTCAGATTCGCGCGCGTTCTTTGGGCAGTCCTTGCGCTCTTTCCATGGGGTATGAATCTGGCCAATGAAATAGAGGCCGGCATCGTGCTGGCGCGGCAGCTCGATCGTTTTTTCGCCTTCCCAGATGCCGAAGTCTTTGCCGGCCATGTTTTGCTCATTCCGGGGGCGAGAGTAACGAGCGAACCCGGAATCCAGAAGCAGCCGCAAATGCCTGGCCCTGGATTCCAGGTCCAGGCAAAAAGGGCTTGCGGCCACCCGCTTAAGCGCATAAAGATATCTTTATATAATTGGATATGGCCCAAAATAGGGCCTATATTCCAGGGTTCGATGAGCGCCGGAAAGCTAAGTTTTGATGCCCTCAATGCCGCGCTCAAGGCAGCGGGCGAGGAAACGCGTCTGCGGGTGCTGGCGCTTGTGGCTGAGGCGGAACTGACGGTTTCTGATCTAACGGACATCCTGCGCCAGTCGCAGCCGCGCATTTCGCGCCACCTGAAGCTTCTGTCCGAAGCCGGTCTCGTCGAGCGCTACCGTGAAGGCACTTGGGCTTTCTTCCGCCTCGCCCAGCATGGGAGTTGTGCGGAGGTCGCGCGCGCTCTCGTCGACCACCTCAATCCCACCGACCAGACGATTGCGCGCGACCGTGCGCGGCTTGCATCGGTGCGGTCAGCGCGCGCTGCCGCTGCGCAAGCCTATTTTCGCGCGCATGCGGCGGAGTGGGACCGCATTCGCAAGCTGCATGTGGCAGACGATGCGGTGGAGGAGGCGATCCGCGCGGCGCTCGCCGACAAGGCGTTTCGCTCCCTGCTCGATCTCGGCACTGGCACCGGACGCATGCTTGAATTGTTCGGTCCTGAGATCGAGCGCGGACTCGGACTTGATCTGTCGCTCGACATGCTGCTGCTCGCGCGCGACCGCCTAGAACGCGCGGGCCTAAAGAACTGCAGAGTGCGGCAGGGCGACATATATGATCTGCCGATTGCCAATGATTCCTTTGACGTCGTCATTTTGCATCAAGTGCTACACTTTCTCGACGATGGTGCGCGCGCGATCCACGAAGCGGCGCGGGTGCTGCGGCCGGGCGGGCGGCTGCTGGTGGTCGACTTTGCGCCACATGAGCAGGAGTTCTTGCGCGAGCAATTTGCTCATCGCCGACTGGGGTTTGCGCCGGAAACCGTGACGCAATGGATCACGGCATCCGGTCTTGAGCCGGTCCTGCACAGATCGCTCGCGCCCGAGCCTGGCTCCGAGGGCAAGATCGCGGTGGCGCTGTGGCTCGCGCGCGATACGCGCGCACTGATGGCTACGCCACAAAGACGGGAGGTCGCGTGATGAATAGTCCCGTCCGCCGGAGCCGCTTCACGCGCGATAACAGCCACCGAATTGGCGTGTCTTTCGAATTCTTCCCACCCAACAGCGAGGAGATGGAAAAGATTCTATGGGAATCGATCGAGCGGCTGTCGCCGCTGTTGCCAGACTTTGTGTCAGTGACCTATGGCGCTGGCGGCACCACGCGCGAGCGCACCCACGCAACGGTCAAACGCATTCTGGCCGAAACGCCATTGATCCCGGCCGCGCATCTTACCTGCGTCGCCGCCACGCGCGAAGAGATCGACTCGATCGTGCGCACCTATCGCGGCGCGGGCGTGCGTCATATTGTGGCGCTGCGTGGCGATCCCGTGAACGGGGCTGGCGGAAAATATGCGCCGCATCCGGGCGGCTACAGCAACGCTGCCGATCTCGTCGGCGGCATCAAGCGCGTTGGCTCCGATTTTGAAATTTCAGTTTCGGCCTATCCCGAAAAGCACCCTGACAGCCCGACAGTTGAAGCGGACCTCGACATGCTCAAGGCCAAGGTTGACGCCGGCGCTAGCCGCGCGATTACCCAGTTCTTCTTCGAAAACGACCTCTATTTCCGCTATCTCGACCGTGTCCGCGCGCGGGGCATCGATATTCCGATCGTGCCTGGCATTTTACCGGTTCAAAATTTCAAGGCCGCGACCGGTTTTGCCAAACGCTGCGGCACCTCTGTGCCTGCCTGGCTTGCCGAGCGGTTCCACGGCCTTGATCAGGATGCCGCCACGCGCAAGCTGATCGCTGCGGCGGTCGCTGCCGAGCAGGTGTTTGATCTCGTCGACCGTGGCGTCACTACGTTCCATTTCTACACCATGAATCGCGCCGACCTTGTCTTCGCGATCTGCCACTTGCTGGGCTTGAGGCCGGTGGCACAAGAGGCAGCGTGATGTGGCACGAACCCTTTCATATCGGGGCGCGAGGGAAGCGAGCGGACCCGGACTCTATAGCCCCTGCGGTGCGGATTATTGATAACCGTGTCGGAATGACGGGTGCTTGGCTCCGTCATGCTTACTAGGCCGTCTGCAGATATTCGTGAAGAATTTCTCGCGCAGCTAAGGCAGCGCATCCTGGTGCTCGACGGCGCCATGGGCACGATGATCCAGGGGCTGAAGCTCACTGAGGAAGGTTACCGCGGCGCACGGTTCGACGCCTGGAACCGCGAGGTTAGGGGCAATAACGACCTGCTCAACCTCAGCCGTCCTGACGCGGTGCGCGACATCCATCTCGCGTACTTCCGCGCAGGCGCCGACATCGTTTCGACCAACACCTTCTCCTCGACCGCGATTGCCCAGGCCGACTATGGCATGGAGGGCATTGCCTATGAACTCAACCAGGCGGGCGCGACCCTTGCGCGTGAAGCGGCGGCGCAGGCGGAAAAAGAAGACGGTCGCCACCGTTTCGTCGCCGGCGCCGTCGGTCCGACGAATCGCACCGCGTCGATTTCGCCCGACGTGGCCAATCCCGGACTCCGCACCATCAGCTTCGATCAGCTACGCACCGCTTACGCAGAACAGGTGCGAGGTCTGATCGACGGCGGCGCCGATCTCCTGCTGATCGAAACGATATTCGATACGCTCAATGCCAAAGCTGCGATCTTCGCAATTTACGAAATTTGCGACGAGCGCGGCCTCGACGTGCCGATCATGATTTCCGGCACAATCACTGACCGTTCGGGGCGCTTTCTGTCGGGTCAGACGCCGGGCGGATTCTGGAATTCCGTCAGGCACGCGAATCCTGTGACTATCGGCCTCAACTGCGCGCTCGGCGCGCGCGAAATGCGCGCGCATATCGCTGAGTTGGGACGCCTGGCGGACACGTACGTGTGCGCATACCCAAACGCCGGCTTGCCGAACGAGTTCGGGTATTACGACGAGAGCCCGTCCTACATGGCGGAACTGCTAGGAGAATTCGCCGAGGCCGGCCTTGTGAACGTCGTCGGCGGCTGCTGCGGGACTACGCCAGAGCACATTGCGGCGATCGCAAAAACTGTCGCCGGCAAAGCTCCGCGCGAGATTCCCGATGTGCCACGGCGATTGCGGCTGTCAGGGCTTGAGTCGTTCACGCTCACGGCCGAAATTCCCTTTGTAAATGTCGGCGAGCGCACCAACGTCACAGGCTCCGCCAAGTTTCGCAAGCTGGTCACGGCCCAAAACTATCCGGCCGCGTTGTCGATTGCACGCGAGCAGGTCGAGAACGGCGCGCAGGTGATAGATGTCAATATGGACGAAGGTTTACTGGATTCCGAACAGGCTATGACGACGTTCCTCAATCTAATTGCCGCGGAGCCCGACATCGCGCGTGTGCCGGTAATGGTCGACTCATCGAAGTTCTCGGTGATCGAGGCGGGCCTGAAATGCTTGCAAGGAAAGTCGGTGGTGAATTCGATTTCGTTAAAGGAAGGGGAGGCGGCATTTATCGATCATGCCCGAACCGTGCGCCGCCACGGCGCGGCGGTGGTAGTGATGGCGTTCGACGAAAAGGGCCAGGCGGACACACTCGAACGCAAGACCGCCATCTGCAAGCGCGCCTACGACATATTGGTCAATCAGGTCGGATTCCCGCCCGAAGACATCATCTTCGACCCCAACATCTTTGCCATTGCGACCGGCATGGAGGAACATAACAGCTACGGTGCCGCCTTCATCGAGGCAGCGGGCTGGATCCGAAAGAATCTGCCGCACACGCATGTATCGGGTGGAGTTTCAAACCTGTCATTCTCCTTCCGCGGCAACGAGCGCGTGCGCCAGGCAATGCATTCGGTGTTTCTCTACCACGCCATCAAAGCGGGTATGGATATGGGCATCGTGAATGCCGGGCAGATCGCGGTTTATGACGATCTCGATCCGGAATTACGCGAGGCTTGCGAGAACGTGGTCCTTAACCGCCTCCCGGAAGCGGCCGAACGGCTATTGGACCTGGCCAAAAAATTTCATGGGGCCGGGCAGGAGGCCAAAGAGGTTAATCTCACATGGCGGGAACAGCCGGTCGAGAAGCGGCTCGCGCACGCGTTGGTACATGGCATTACTGATTTTATCGAAGGCGACGTGGAAGAAGCGCGCACGCGGGCCCAGCGGCCGCTCGATGTGATCGAGGGGCCGCTGATGGACGGCATGAACATCGTCGGCGACCTGTTCGGTTCAGGCAAAATGTTTTTGCCGCAAGTCGTGAAATCCGCTCGCGTGATGAAACAGGCCGTGGCCTACCTGATGCCATTCATGGAGCAGGAAAAAGACGGCCGCCGGCACGGCGGGTCCAACGGCAAAATCGTGATGGCGACCGTGAAAGGCGATGTGCACGATATCGGCAAGAACATTGTCGGTGTTGTGCTCCAGTGCAACAATTACGACGTAGTCGACCTCGGCGTCATGGTCCCGGCAGCCAAGATTCTGGATGCCGCGCGCACCGAGAAAGCCGATATCATTGGTCTGTCTGGGCTCATCACGCCTTCACTCGACGAAATGTGCTATGTGGCGGCGGAGATGGAGCGTCAAGGCTTCGAATTGCCGCTGATGATCGGCGGAGCAACCACGAGCCGGGTACATACGGCGGTGAAGATCCACCCGAATTATCGGCGCGGACAAGCCGTTTATGTCAACGATGCGAGTCGTGCAGTTGGCGTGGCGCAAACCCTGATGTCGGTCGATATGCGGCAAGGCTATGTCGCCGAACTGCGTGGCGAGTATGCGCGTATCGCGGCTGCGCATGCGCGTGCCCAGGAAGACAAAGCCCGCCTGCCGCTTGCCGCTGCCCGCGCCAATGCACTCAAGCTCGACTGGTCCGGCGCCTACCAACCGCCAAAACCAGGCTTTTTCGGAACGAAGATTCTGAGCGATTACCCGATCAACGAGTTGATCGATTACATCGATTGGACGCCGTTTTTTGCGACCTGGGAGCTGTCTGGAAAATTCCCCGGCATTCTGAATGACGAAAAATTCGGGCCGGCCGCACGTTCGTTGTATTACGATGCGCGCGCAATGCTGGACAAGATTGTGGCCGAGCATTGGTTCAGGGCGAACGCTGTCTTCGGTTTTTGGCCGGCCAACGCGGAGGACGACGATATCCACCTCTACGCCGACGAGACGCGGGGCGAGCCGATCGCGGTTCTGCATTCGCTGCGACAGCAGTTGTCCAAACGCGAGGGCCGGGCGAATACCGCGCTAAGCGATTTCATTGCGCCGCGCAACAGCGGCCTCGCCGACTACATTGGCGGCTTCACGGTGACCGCCGGCATCGGCGAGGACGAAGTTGCTGAACGATTCAAGCGCGCCAACGACGATTACTCGGCCATCATGGTGAAAGCGCTGGCGGATCGTCTGGCGGAAGCTTTTGCCGAACACTTGCATCAGCGCGTGCGCAAGGACTTCTGGGGCTATGCGTCTGATGAAACTCTCAGCAACGAGCAGCTGATCGCCGAGAAATATCGTGGCATCCGCCCTGCTCCCGGCTATCCGGCACAGCCCGACCACACCGAGAAGGCCGCTCTGTTCAAGCTGCTCAACAGCGAGCGCATTGGGGTGCAGCTCACCGAGAGTTTCGCGATGTGGCCCGGCGCCGCGGTATGCGGGCTCTACTTCAGCCACCCACAAAGCGCCTATTTTGGCGTGGGGAAGATCGAGCGCGATCAGGTCGAGGATTATGCGAGGCGGAAAGACTGGACCATCAGCGAATGTGAACGGTGGCTGGCGCCGATCCTTAATTATGATGCGCACGCTTCCCCAAGCATCGTCGCGGCGTGATTTTCAAGTCGTCCCCGCGAAGGCGGGACCCATACGCCGCTGCCGACCGACAGGCTGCGGAATAGGGTCGGGGCTTCGCTTTGATCGCCCTGGACGACAACGGAAGACACATAAAGCAAGACACCGGAGAGCGTTGCTCTCCGGTGTTGTAACGGTTTTCCGGATTTAATCCGATATTCTTGTTTGGCGTTGTCGTCGGCCTCCTGAACTCAGAATGCCCCTAGCAAAATCGCGCCAACGAAAACAAACACGGCGCATACCGCCAGCAAGTCGAGCTTCAAGGCAAGGTCCACGGCAGGTGCCTCCCTTGTTGATGGATAAAGGCTAGCACAAAAACAAACGACGGCCGGAGGTAGTTGCAAGCGAGCCGCACAATTTTCGCATACCCCCCTGCCCACCGCTCAAGCGGCAACAACCGCTTGATTGCTCGGCGCAAACAAATTCGGATCGGAACAATTTTTGCAGTGCACAACTCCGGCACACTGCATTTTTGATGGCAAATTTACCCGGGATACCATTGTTCCGCAGCCGGTAAGGTCAAGGTACAAATCGCCAGCACAGGAAGGCATTGGACGACATTCCGACCGCATGGGAGGCGGGCTTCAAGTCACTTGAGCTCGACGGGCTGGTCGGCTTGCTCGGCCCGCGCGAAGCGCCGCAGCGGCTCGCGAACGCTTTGAGCCGATGTGCGTGAAATCGTTCTGAACTCGAGTCAAAACTCAGCGCCACCGGACCGGTTGTCAATCCGGGAATGCCTGCCGAGTTCGCGGCGGCGTTCGAGATTCGGTTCAAAACCGTCAAACTGATTGCTGCGACGCTGGGTATCAAGCCTGCGCAGTAGCACTAAACTGGCCCGTCAATCAGCCGCACGATCGCTTCGGTTGCGCGACGGACGTACGGAACCGCGAAAAATGCAAGCACAGCAGCGACCGGCCAGCCGGTGATGAAAGCTTTGAGCCAGCGCGGAATGAAGTCGGCCCGCAAACCGATATTGGTGAAGGTTACGACCCCGCTCACCACAAAAACAATGAGCCCGCTAATGATGACCGGAAAAATGAACCTGGCCCTTGCCTTCCATTGCATTACCCCGAGCGCAAATTTCGGAAATAGAGAGGTCTTTGGAGGCTAGCCACCCTTACCAGTCTCGCGTGATGTGAACCGAAAGCGCTGAGCGGTTCAAGGCTGCCTGCTGGTCTTGGCAAGGATTTCTTATCGTTAACGGAATCGCCAGCGGCAAGCGTTGAACCGTCGTTAAAGGAACTGCTCGCATTTTGCTGGCATGAAGAGTGGCGTGGGTCTCGTCGGCGCAGGCGTGCTGCTGGCGCTCGCCGGTTGCGGGCGCAGCTTCATGTCCGGCGAACGCGCGCCCTGGCGGCACGAGGCCGAGGTTGCCTGCATGAAATCGGGCGCGGTCAAAGTCGGCGCCGGCGTTGAGCGCATGGACCCAATCGAAGGGCCGGGCATGTGTGGCGCTGATTTCCCGCTCAAGGTCGCCGCTTTGGGCGAGAGCAATCCCGCCATCGGTTATGCGGATGAGCTTCGCCCGCCCGCAGAAATTCCGAAAAGCTCCGCGCAGATGCCGCGCTGGCCGATCAATGAGCCGCAATACGCGCCGCAGGCACCTGTGCCTTCCGTGCAGGCCGCGCCGATACCACCACCATCCGGACAAGCGCCGCGAATGCGTTGGGTGCCCGGACCCCCAGCGGCCGAGCGGTCAATCTCCGTCGCGCCGGCAGGACCACCGACATCGCCCAGCTCGCCCGGCGTCGGATCTTATGTCAGCACAGCGCCGTTGCCTGACGACATTCCCGACGATGCCGTGCTGCCGGGCAGCCGCACGCCACAGCGCTCATATGGCGGTCCGGTCTATCAGACGCGACAACGCGAATATGATGCGCCGGTCTATCAATCGCCGCAGCGTGCCTTGCCAGCGCTTGGATCTGCACGAGCGCGGCAAACTGCTGGACCGATCACGCCAGCGACGCTCACCCCGCCCGCGACGCTGGCTTGTCCGATCGTCTCAGCGCTTGACCACTGGGTTGCCGATGGCGTGCAGCCGGCCGCGATTCGCTGGTTCGGCGCACCGGTCATCGAGATCAAGCAAATATCTGCCTACTCGTGCCGTGGCATGGTCGGCTCTGGTGGGTCAGGCATTTCCGAACATGCCTTCGGCAATGCCCTCGACATAGCGGCCTTCGCGTTTGCCGATGGCCGTCGGATTACCGTGCAGGAAGGATGGCATGGCACGCCGGAAGAGCAGGGCTTTCTGCGCGACGTACATCTTGCAGCCTGTGACAATTTTGCGACGGTGCTAGCGCCCGGTTACAACGCCGCCCATTACAATCACATCCACGTCGATCTGATGCGCCGCGCGACCGGAGATCGTCCTTGCCGACCGGAAGCGATTTCCGGAGAGGTTGCGGCAGCAAAAGCGCGCGGGGCCTATGCGAGTCGGCAGCGCGGTCCTTCTTATACCGGCATAATCCAGACGAGCGCCAGGACGAGCCGGCCGGCAGCGGTGCCAGGCGAAGATGGCTATCTTCTGGACGACGTGCTGATTAACTTGCAAAGCCGCCATGGTTCGGCTCGCGACTAGCGCGACAACGACATCACCAGCACAGCGCTCGCGGTTTCCAACAAGATAAAGTCCGCTGATGACCGTTTGACAGCCTGCTAAACCACCGCGTCGATCAGCATCGCAGCGAACAAGACAAGACCGGCGTCGCGATTGGATTTGAACAGCATTAGGCAGTGTGTCGGATCGTCAATGTTAAGCCGCGTCACTTGCCATGCCAAATGTCCTGCGAAGCTAATCAGACCAATCGTGAAGATAATTCCACCACCCGCCATAAGGCCGGCTGCCGCGATCAGGGCTACCGCGCAGGCGTAAAAGCTAGCGAGCATTGATGGCGTGCGATCGCCGAACAACAGCGCTGTCGACTTGATGCCGATCAGCAGATCGTCCTCGCGGTCCTGATGGGCGTAAATAGTGTCATATCCGATCACCCAGCAAATCGATCCAGCGTACAACACGAGCGCTGGCCAATCGAGGCGACCGTATGTAGCTGGCCAACCCATAAGCGCGCCCCAGGAGAAAGCGAGACCGAGAAAGATTTGTGGCCAATAGGTGATGCGTTTCATGAATGGATAGATGACAACCACCAGCAGCGAGGCGAGGCCCGTTACCACCGTAAAACGGTTGAACTGGATGAGCACCAACAGACCGATCAGCCCTTGCGCCAGCATGAAAGTTGTTGCCTGTCCGATCGTGACCTGTTTCGAAGGGATGGGCCGCGAGCGTGTGCGTTCGACCAGACGATCGAGATCACGGTCCACCAGATCGTTCCAGGTGCAGCCCGCGCCGCGCATCGCAAACGCACCGATGAAGAACAGAACGGCATGCCACACGCTCGGGAAGCGGCCCTCGTGCATGCCTGCGAGACCGACTGACCACCAGCACGGCATCAGCAGCAGCCAGGAGCCGATCGGCCGGTCAAGGCGCGCTAGTCGCAGGTACGGACGGCTGAACGGTGGTGCGAGAACGTCGACCCAGTTCCCAGTTGCATCGGCGACGCGTCCGGCGCTGTCGCTCATTTGTTGCCGAGCGGGCTGCCGGTCAGGGTGTCAAAGGTACCGCGCCCTGTCTTGATGTTGTTGGAGTCGGGAACGGGACTGGCGAGCGCATCGCTCAGGCTGGGTCCCTGTGGTCGGGGAGGCGCCGCCGCCGCCTGGCATACTTTAGTGCGTATCGCCGCGACCCTAACGTCGGCCGCTTTGAGTTGCTCGACCACGTGGGGAGGAATTCCACACCAGGTGGCGTTTTCACTAACATATTTCAGCATCTTGGCTTGCGCCGCCGCGAGCGCACCAAACAATTGGCAAGCCTCCTTTGGCTCGGCTTTTCGATCGTTCGCCGATTTGATCGCAGCCGCCTTCTTTTCTGCGTCGTCACGCAGTTTGAAGAATTCCTGGACGCAAGGCGGAACCTGCTGTTGCGGTTGCGCGTTCACCACGCCGGCACACAGAGGAACCATGCATAGGCTGAATATTGCCCGGCGCAACCTCATGAGCTCGACCTCTCCTGTCCCCCCGCATTATATCAGCTAGACTGTTTGGAAGTGGCTAATAACAACCCGAATGCGTCGGGAAGGCGGCGACCGGAATGTTAATTGATAAGCCTCGCGAAGGATTGCCGAGCTCATAAACGAGTGCCGGCCGCCCGCCTTGCCACGGTTTAATCGATGCCACGCTACGATCTCCGCACCCCCCGTCTTTATGTCGACGCGCCACTGGCTGTGGGTGGTGAGGTTGTGCTGGACCGCAACCAGGCAAATTATCTCGGGAATGTACTGCGCCTCGGACGAGACGATGCGGTACTGCTGTTCAACGGCCGCGATGGCGAATGGCAGGCGAGCCTCTCATCGACCGGAAGGCGGGCTATGTCAGCGGCGATTCGCGCGCGCCTTCGCTCGCAGCCTTCGCCAGAAGACCTGCATTTCCTGTTTGCGCCGCTGAAGCGCGCGCGCCTTGACTACATGGTTCAAAAGGCAGTGGAGATGGGCGCATCTCTCCTCCAGCCCGTGATCACCCGGCATACGCAGGTCGCACGCATCAATCTTGACCGGATGCGCGCCAACGTGATCGAGGCCGCCGAACAATGCGGTGTTTTGGCGGTGCCCCGGGTTGCCGATCCGCTGCCGATTGATCGGATCGCCGATGACGGCAATCGCCTGTTGGTATTTTGCGACGAATCCTCCGAAGTAAGGGACCCGGTCGTGGCTTTAAGCGCTATGCGGCTCGATGCTGGGCAACCGCTTGCCGTATTGATTGGCCCGGAAGGTGGTTTTGCCGATGAGGAACGGGCCGCTCTGCTCAAGCGGCCAAAGGTGGTGCAGATCGCGCTGGGCCCTCGCATCCTGCGCGCGGACACCGCGGCGGTTGCAGCACTAGCGCTGGTCCAGGCGATACTGGGCGACTGGAGTAAATCGACGGGGTGAGCCGCTCCCTATCGCTGCGGGAGGAAGGAAAGTCGTAATGCAAAAATAGTGAGGCTGCCAAAAGCTATGCTAGGGTTGCGCGTAACGGAGAGCGTCTCATGATCACCGGATCTCATTGTCTTCGGTCCATTGCGGTTGCTGCTTGGTTCGCCTTGGGTGCGGTTGGTCCAGCGATCGCTGCTGGTTGGCTAGAGAAGAGCATCTATCTAATCGGCCCCCGCTATGATGGTGTGGTGCCACCATGCGAGGCCGCCCTCGGCACGATTGCCTCTCGCTTTGCGCAAAAAGAAGGTCGCTTCTGGAATTCAGACCTGCAAATCTTGGGGTTTGAGCGGATCCGGGAAACTGCATTCCGGCCTTGGGCTCCCGAAACGATCCCGCGCCGCTATTGTAGCGCTGTCGCGATGGTCAGCGATGGGCGCAACCGCACAGTGCATTACTCAATTGGCGAGGATACCGGTATCATCGGGATGTTCTGGGGGGTCGAGTGGTGCGTCGTAGGCCTTGATCGCAACTGGGCCTATAACCCTGCGTGCAAGATGGCGCGCCCTTAAGCAAATCTGATTTTGCGATCACGATTTACCCCATTTCGTTCTAAAATTGTTCTCTAAGTTCGATATCCCTTCGAAGGAACCGTTGAAATATATCAATTTCCGATTTGTTCTCGTGTCACGTCGAGGATGCGTCCATGAGTCGTCATCGTATGCACCGGCTGGCTCATGTCGCTGCGATGGCTCTCAGCTTTACTGTGATCTTCTCGATTGTCGTCTTCGCTCAGGATCGCCGGCAGAGGGAACTTGGCCAATTCGATTACTATGTGCTGGCGCTGTCCTGGTCGCCATCGTACTGCGAGGCTAGGGAGGACCGTGCTCCGAATCGAACGCCAGATCGTCAATGCAGCGGCCGGCCGTTTTCATTCGTGGTGCACGGGCTTTGGCCTCAATACGAGCGGGGTTTCCCGTCCTACTGCCAGGTGCCAGCGCCACGACTCAACCGCGCAATCGTTGACAGCATGCTCGACGTGATGCCAAGCCCGCGGCTTATTTTCCATGAATGGGACCAGCACGGAACTTGTTCAGGTCTTCCGCCACGCGCCTACTTCGAAAACGTGCGCAAGGCTCGTGCAGTGGTGAAAATCCCGCCAGAGTATGTTGAGCTGGATAGGCCGATTACCGTTGTGCCTGGCGAGGTCGCCGAAGCATTCGTGAAAGCCAATCCCGGCTTGTCATACGCAGGCATATCGGTTTTCTGCGATAGGAAATGGCTTAGCGAAGTGCGCATATGTCTCGAAAAGAATTTTTCGTTCCGCGACTGCACTGAAGTCCGGCGACACGCCTGCCGTCTCGACAAAGCCCGAATGCCGGCGATGCGCGGCGGATAATGAGCGCCACCATTGGATCGCGTGTCGCATAACACGCGAATGAGGTTGCGCGGCGATGTCCGTATCAAAGCCCACTGGCCGGAATGCCTATGTGCCGCCAAAGAGTGGGGTGGAAGGTGCTGGTGGATCCATCGTTCGCGACCAAAAGCGATTTCCCTCGCCTTGCCAGCAGCCTAGCAGCAGCACCCCGCAAATAGGCGACCGCCATCTACGCAGTTTGGTATCCGATTAAAGGCCGCCCCGGGATGCCCTTGCCAAAGAGTGCGCCGGCTGAGGGCAGCCAAGGCGCTCCGGGCCGAAATTCTTGTCGGGCCGTTAAATGATCCGAACCGGCTCAACGGTGCCGGAATGATCGTGGTCAGTCCACCATGGACGCTGGAAAACAAGCTTTCTGCCCTGGTACCCGCCTAGGCAGCGTACTGGGCCGCCAAGGCAAGGGCGGGTTTCGGGTCGCCTGGCTTATCGGCCACATGCCCAACACCGCCTCTCAATAATCGCGTGGCCTCTTTCCACAGACGCGCAGTTGGTGTGTAGTTCCGGGCTGGCAGTGACGTTCCGCCTCCTGTGGGGGCCGGCGGAGTTGACTGAGGCCGATTTCGGCCGACGCTTTCCCCGATTGTGAATGTCCAGCCGAGCTGCCGCGCTTGGGGCCGGCGGCGGAGCAGTTGGGGAGAGGAGTTTTCCCGATGGCGCAGACGGGCGTTGTAAAATTCTTCAATGGCGAACGGGGCTATGGCTTCATTAAACCGGATGATGGTGGACGCGACGTGTTTGTTCATATCACGGCGGTAGAGCAGGCCGGGTTGAAAGGGTTGAATGAGGGACAGCGGATCAGCTTTGACGTCGAACCGGACAAGAAGGGCAAAGGCCCAAAAGCTGTAAACCTGGTTGTTACCGGCTGAGGATCGCGCGCACGTCTGCGCGGACCATCCATCTGGGTCTAGCGCAAGCAGTTCCGGTCCCGCGGCGGCGATTTTTTGTCCTGCCGCGAACAAGTTTAATCACGATCGCCGCTAAGTAAAAGCCCGGGAGTGCGCTCCGACGCTTTCATTCGATTTTGACCCAAAACCCTTGTTTCTTCGCTTTTGTTTACCGTCACCATTCAGGTCTCGTTTACTATGCGGCGATTCATTCGGCGGGGCAATGCGAAGTAATTAAGAAAAAAGCCGCGCGGATTGTTCGGCATGGCTGATGATATTGCAAAAAATGTATCTTGCGCGGCCCTCATCACTGGTGCGGGCCGGCGCATCGGCGCGACTATCGCTCTTACGCTCGCGCGCGCTGGTTACAGTGTCGTGCTGCACGCTCACAATTCGCGCGAGGATGCCGAAAGGCTTGCGGCCACGATTACCGGGGCAGGAGGGCGCGCACGCGTTGTGCTCGCCGATCTCGCCGATCATGACGCGGTGCGCGGGATTATACCCGCATCGGCAGCGTTTGGACCACTGACACTTCTCGTCAACAATGCCGGTGAGTTTGAGCCTGATGAAATTGAAACGCTGTCGCCCGCTCGCTTCCAGCGTGCAATCGCTGTGAACCTTGCTGCGCCGTTATTCCTCGCTCAGGCTTTCGCCGCGCAAGCGGCCGCCAGCCTCGATGCCTCGATCGTCAACATTCTTGACCAGCGCGTACTCAGGCCGACTCCGCGCTTTTTCTCCTACACCTTGAGCAAAGCGGCGTTGCATACGGCCACGACTACTCTGGCGCAGGCGTTGGCACCAAGGATTCGGGTAAACGCGGTAGCGCCGGGGCCGACACTGCCAAGCGCGCGCCAGACCAATATGCAGTTCGCTGTCCAAACTAGGAACTTGCCGCTTCAATGTGGTCCGATGCCGGACGACATCGCGGCTGCCGTGATCTATCTGGCGCAGGCAAAAAACGTCACAGGGGTCACACTTCCCGTAGATGGCGGACAGCATCTGTCCTGGCGTACGGCCGAGAGCGAAATCGTGGAATAGCGCGCGGGCGCATCGCTCGACACAGCCGGGCCTTTTAAGCATGCGCAAACCCCATTTGCGCACTATCTTGTTCCTATGAACGGCATCAATAAAGACATCGATCCGGCAAGCGAATTGCGCGAGGAGGACGATGAATCGTCGCTGCCGGAGATGGAGCAAAATGCGCCGACCGGCACGCTTGCGGCAGGCCGAGCCGCGATCTTGCGCTTCGTCAAGCTGGCGCCATCCGCACCCGGAGTATACCGGATGATCGATGCTCAAGGGGACGTGCTTTACGTGGGCAAGGCCAAAAACATCAAAAAGCGGGTTACGGCTTATTCACGGCCAACGAGTCACGACAACAGGATCGCTCGCATGATCGCGTCAACGGCGACGCTTGAGTTTGTTTCCACCAAGACCGAGACCGAAGCACTTCTGCTCGAGGCCAACCTGATCAAACGCTTGCGGCCCCGTTTCAATGTGCTGTTACGCGACGACAAGTCGTTTCCATATATCCTGATCACTTCCGACCATTGGGCACCGCAGATTCTGAAGCATCGGGGTGCTCGCACTAGGCCAGGGCGTTACTATGGGCCTTTCGCTTCGGCTGGTGCTGTCAACCGAACGATCAATGCCTTGGAGCGCGCCTTCCTATTGCGATCCTGTTCGGATTCATACTTCGAGGCCCGGACGAGACCGTGCCTGCTCTATCAGATCAAACGCTGCTCGGCGCCTTGCACGCGCGAAATCGATTTTGCCGGCTATGCCCAGCTGGTGGGCGAAGCCAATGAATTCCTCTCCGGGCGGAACCGGTCGGTGCAGAAACAACTGGCTGACGAAATGGACGAGGCTTCGGTCGCTCTCGATTTTGAGCGTGCTGCGATTTATCGCGACCGCCTGTCGGCGCTGTCTGCAATCCAGTCACATCAGGGGATTAATCCTCGCAGCATAGAGGAGGCCGATGTATTCGCTGTGCACCAGGCCAGCGGCTTTTCGTGCGTAGAGGTATTCTTCTTCCGTACTGGGCAGAACTGGGGCAATCGTGCTTATTTTCCGAAAGCTGACCGCACGATCGGGCCGAACGAAGTTCTCGGCGCCTTTCTTGCGCAGTTCTACGACGACAAGCCACCGCCGCGGCTTATTCTCGTTTCGCACGACTTCGATGAACGCACTTTGCTTGCAGAAGCGCTTACAGCCAAGTGCCAACGCAAAGTCGAAGTCAGCGCGCCGGCGCGTGGTGAGCGCAAGGAATTGGTCCAGCATGCCTTGGCCAATGCGCGCGAGGCGCTGGCGCGTAAGATTGCCGACTCATCCTCACAGCAGAAGCTGCTTGGTGCGCTAACCGAGACCTTCTCGTTGCCGCGCACCCCGCGCCGCATTGAAGTCTATGACAACAGTCATATCAGTGGCACCAATGCGGTCGGCGCGATGATTGTTGCTGGTCCGGAAGGATTTCGCAAAAACCAGTACCGCAAGTTTAACATCCGTTCGTCGGATCTCACGGCCGGTGACGACTACGGAATGATGCGAGAAGTATTACAGCGCCGGTTCAGGCGTTTGCTCGAGGAAAACCCGCGCACGATGGTGGGGGGTGTCCTCGATTCCGTCTTAAGGCGCGACGATGAAGACGTATCCTGGCCCGATCTGGTGCTGATAGATGGCGGGCAAGGGCAACTCAAAGCTGCGCAGGAGACGCTCAGCGCGGTCGGCGTCACGGGCGTGCCGCTGGTAGCGATTGCGAAGGGTCCAGATAGGAATGCCGGCCGAGAGACTTTTTTCATGGCGGGTCGGGATCCATTCAAATTACCACCGCGCGATCCTTTACTTTATTTCATCGAGCGGTTGCGCGACGAGGCCCACCGCTTCGCCGTGGGCTCTCATCGAGCGCGCCGCAGGAAAGACATTCGCGAGGCCGGATTGCAGGAAATTCCGGGGATCGGCCCGAACCGCAAGCGAGCCTTGCTCCGCCATTTTGGCACCGTAAAAGCAATCGAGCGGGCAAGCCTGCCTGATCTGGCCCAGGTCCCCGGAATTAATGCGGAGACGGCCCGAAAGATATATGCGTTTTTCCACGAGTCAGCGACTTAATAAACGGGAAGCAATAATGATCATTCAGCGTCAGGAAGACGTCACCCGGGCGGTAACGGAAGCCTTCAAGAATACTCAACCTCCGCGGCTGCGGGAAATCCTCATGTCATTTGTGAAACACCTGCACGCGTTTGCGCGCGATGTCCACCTCACCGAAGAGGAGTTCGAGAAGGCAGTGCAGTATATTGTGAAGCTCGGACAGAAGACCGATGAGAAACACAATGAAGTGGTGCTCATGGCAGGATCGCTTGGCTTCTCCACGTTGATCTGCCTCCTCAACAACGGCAACAAGGGACAGACCGAGACCACCGCCAGTTTGCTTGGGCCATTCTGGCGAATGAATTCACCACGAACCAAAAATGGTGGCTCGATCGTGCGCTCGCCGACGCCCGGTCCGGCGCTTTTCGTCAACTGCTGGGTCAAGGACCAGAACGGAAAGCCGATTGCCGGCGCGGAGGTCGACATCTGGCATTCCTCACCGGAAGGATTCTACGAGCAACAGGATCCCAAGCAGGCGCCAATGAATCTGCGTGGCAAATTCATGACCGACGCTCAGGGTCATTTCAGCTTCCGTAGCGTGAAGCCCGCCGGTTACCCTATCCCAATCGACGGGCCGGTCGGCGATCTCGTACGCGCGACGGGACGTCACAATTTCCGTCCCGCCCATTTGCATTTCCTGATTTTCAAGGAAGGCTTCAAAACTCTGATCTCGCAGGTCTACGTCAATGGCGACGACAAGCTTGAGACCGATGTCCAGTTCGGCGTCACCCGCGCGCTGGTCGGCAACTATGTACGCCACAATGGGCCTGCGCCGGCAGGCAACGGAAAGGGAGAATGGTATTCGCTGGATCAGACTTTCGTGATGGAGCGGGGCAAAAGCCGCCTTCCTAAGCCGCCAATACAATAAATCTCGCATAATCACCGGGGATTTGAACGTAGCGACCGGTTGACCTGATGGCAGCGCGGGTGTTCTTTTCCGGGATGAACGCTATTAGTTCCCGGCCGCTGCCGGCGCGCCCGCTCGCCCTACCGAACCTGCTTACCTATGCGCGCATTGCCGCCGTTCCGGTGGTGGTCGCATTGATGTTTTGGCAGAGCATTTTCGATGGGCCTCTGTGGCTACGATGGGTGGCGCTAACGATCTTCATATCGGCCGGTGTCACTGACATTTTAGACGGCTATCTGGCCCGCACCTGGGGCCAACAGTCTTCACTCGGCCGGATGCTTGATCCGATCGCAGACAAATTACTCGTGGCCTCCTGCCTGCTGATGTTAGCAGCGGAGGAGACTATTCGTGGCTGGAGCCTGCTTGCCGCCGTAGTTATCCTTTGCCGCGAAATCCTTGTGTCGGGCCTGCGTGAATATCTCGCTGAGCTGCGCGTCGGTGTGCCAGTAACGCGGCTCGCAAAGTGGAAAACTACCGCGCAAATGATTGCCGTCGGCTTCCTAATCGCGGGCGAGGCCGGTGATCGTGTCGCCTCGGCTATCATTCACAGCGCCCCGCCGGTGGTTACCGAGATCGGCATTTTGCTGCTGTGGCTGTCGGCAATCTTCACTCTTTATACTGGTTGGGACTATATGCGCGCAGGCCTTCAGTACATGGCTGACGAATGAGCGTAAGATTGCGTTATTTCGCCTGGGTGCGCGAGCGTATTGGCAAACCCGAAGAAGTCATAGAAACGCCATCCGGAATACAAACGGTAGGAGAACTGATGGGCTGGCTCGCCACTCGCGGCGACGAATATGCCCACGCTTTCGAAAATCCGCATGTGATCCGCGCCGCCATCGATCACCGCCACGTACGATCGGATACCCCGATTAAAGGCGCCGGTGAAATTGCATTTTTCCCGCCCATGACGGGTGGATAGCGTCGCCCGCGCTGCCGGGCTAAATTAAGAGCATGAAAGCAACCGTACGATTGCAGCGCGAGCCTTTTGATTCCGCCGCGGAAGCAGCAAAACTTACGCGCGGCAGCGGTGATGTTGGAGCAATCGTCTCATTCACCGGAATTTGCCGCGGCGTCGAAGATGGCGAACCGATCACGGCGCTCACCCTCGAGCATTATCCCGGTATGGCGGAGGCCGAGATCGAGCGTCACGTGATCGAAGCCAGCGACCGGTGGCCGCTGTCGGGTGTCACCGTTATTCATCGACACGGGCGTATCGCGGCCGGCGAAGACATAGTGCTGGTAATAACAGCGTCGTCCCATCGCGACGCGGCGTTTGCGGCAGCCGAATTCCTCATGGACTACCTGAAAACGCGCGCGCCATTCTGGAAACAAGTCGAAAAGGCAGGCAGCAAAACCTGGGTCGATGCCAAAGCAACCGATGGTGCCGCCGCTGCACGGTGGACAACGACGCATAGACGTGAAGCAGCTCAATAAATACGAGCAGGCTGTATGCTGGAGGGCAATATGGTTCCGATCGTGGCATTGGCGATCGCGGTCGTGGCGCTTGGTGTCCGGTCGGCACAGGCGGCCCAAGTCAACTACTTTGATGTACCGCGCGGCGCCCATCCACACGATGTAGCGCCGGCTCCAGACGGCAATGTTTGGTATACGGCGCAAAACCAGGGCGCGATTGGTATTCTCGATCCAAAGACGGGCAAGGTCACACAAGTTTCGCTCGGATCGGGTGCAGCTCCGCACGGTGTGATTGTCGGTCCTGATCGCGCCGCCTGGATTACCGAAGGCGGACAAAACGCAATTGCGCGCTTCGATCCCCTGACCAAAGCGGTGAAGCTATTCCCGCTGCCAAAAGAATTCCCCAGCGCCAATCTCAATACCGCGACTTTCGATCGCAAAGGAATTCTCTGGTTCACTGGTCAGAGTGGCGTCTATGGGCGCGTCGATCCCGCTACCGGCAAGGTTGAGGCGTGGAAGGCGCCGAAGGGATACGGCCCCTATGGGATTACGACCACACCGAGCGGCGAGGTGTGGTACGCTTCGCTTGCTGGCGATCACATTGCCAAGATCGACACCGTAAGTGGTGACGCGCTGGTGGTGCCGCCACCTAGGCCTGGTGTCGGCCCGCGTCGTATTTGGTCGGACTCCAAAGGCTTGTTATGGGTGAGCTTTTGGAATAGCGGTGAGCTCGCTCGCTACGATCCGATGAGTAAAACCTGGAAGATCTGGAGCCTGCCCAAGAGCAAGGGCGGATGCTACGCGATTTATGTCGACAACAATGACAAAGTCTGGGTTACCGATTTCATCGCCAACGCTATCCACCGCTTTGATCCAGCGATCGAGGCATTCGAGAGTTTTCCAAGCGACAAGCGTGGCGCGTCGGTGCGCCAGTTACTTGGCCGACCGGGCGAAGTGTGGGGCGCTGAATCCGGTGTCGATCGGTTGGTTGTGGTGAAAGATTGACGACCGCAGGATGCTCCGATGCCGCTCAGTTTGATAGTCAGTCGCCGGCACTTTTTTTTCCTTATCGGTGGCGGCGCTGTTTTGGCTGCCGGGACAAGATCAGTTGCCGCAGCGGAGACCCGAATTGGCCGGCTGATCGTTGAATCCCGCGGGAAAGGCACGATTTCGCAGAGGATCGATTTTCTATCCAGCGCGCTACGCGGAACGCGCTATCAAAGTGATACGTTGATTGGCGGACCATGGCGATCGGAAAAGTTTGTAGTGCGCGACGACGCGTTTGATTGCGTCACGTTTTGCGAAACCGTGCTTGCCGCCTCTATTGCGACCAATCGGAGCGAGTTCGATTCGGTCTTACGAACTGTGCGCTATCACAACGGCATAGTGGCATGGGGTGAGCGGAATCATTATTTTTTCGAATGGTGCCAGCACAACGTCGAGAACAACACCTGCCGCTGGATCCCCATAGTTGGCGCGGTCGATATAGAAAAGACGGTCGATTCCCAAAAGGGAATCAGCAAGCGGCGATTTGCGATGCGCGTCATCCCAAGCTCTGTTTTTCTCGCGAACAGAAACAAACTGGAACGCGGCGATATCGTTGGGTTTGTAAGCCGACAGCCGAACTTGGATTTTTTCCACACTGGCTTCATCGCTTTCGGCAAAACCGGCGCGTTACTGCTCCGGCATGCATCGAAAAGCCGGCATCGCGTGCTAGACGAACGGATAGAGCAGTTCGTTACGGCTAATGGCGTTCGCTACGTCTCGCTGCTGCGGCCGCAGGAGCCGCGCGCAATTGTATGAACTATCTCAGGCGGCCGCGGCCTTTGGCTTCACTTCCGCAGTATAGTCGTCCATCAGCGTTTTTGTGATACCGCCCGGATTGAAATTCCAGTGGGCAATCTCGGCGACTGCGGTCACCTCGGCGGCCGAGCCGGTGATGAAGCACTCGGAAAAGCCGGTGAGCTCATCGGGAATGATCCGGCGTTCAATCACCTCGAAACCGCGCTTGCGTGCCAGTCCGATTACTGTCTGACGGGTGATTCCATCAAGGAAACAGTCAGCAATCGGGGTGTGAATTTTTCCGTCCTTAATAAAGAAGATGTTCGCGCCAGTACACTCTGCCACACGACCTTCCCAGTCCAGCATCATGGCGTCGGCGTAACCTTTGCGCTCGGCTTTGTGCTTTGAGATAGTGCAGATCATGTAGAGGCCGGCAGCCTTAGCGCGACATGGCGCCGTTTTCGGATCAGGCCGGCGATATTCCGCAAGGTCGAGCTTGATTCCCTTCAATCGCTGTTCAGGGTCGAAATAGCTGGGCCATTCCCAACTTGCGATCGCCAGATGGATGGTATTGTTTTGTGCCGAAACTCCCATCATTTCGGAGCCGCGCCAGGCAACCGGACGCACATACGCTTCTTTCTTCCCGTTTTTGTCGACAACGAGCTTCTTGGCCGCGTCGATTTCGGCGACCGAATAAGGAATTTCGAAGTCGAGAATATCGGCTGAGCGCTTCAGGCGCTCCGAATGCTCGGTGCTTTTGAAAATCTTGCCGGCATAGGCGCGCTCACCTTCGAACACACAACTGGCGTAGTGCAGGCCGTGACTTAGCACATGGAGGTTGGCTTCATTCCAAGGCACGAGCTTTCCATCGTACCAAATGACCCCTTCTAGGCGGTCATAGGATTGAGCAGCCATGGTTTCCTCCTTCGCCACGCTCGGGCGAGCCTTCTGCCGGTGTGATGGCGCATTTTCCGCGCCCATTCCAATACTTTGCGTCAACTGGAAACACCCGGTATGAGTTGGTGACAGGCGAGCTCGCTGGGGGCTGGTCGCTGATCCGGCCGCTTGGAGCAGCACGATCCTTTCGTCTTTCGAGGCATTTTTGTAACATAAAAACAAAATATGTCAACATGGCTGACGTAATTGTGACTGGTAAGGCCAGTGTCGTCGGGACGAACGCAGCGGATCGTCCCTCGGCCGGCACTGCGCCGGTTGAGCCCATCTGGGATATCATTGAACTTTTATTTTTCGCGTATCGCGATTTCGTCGGGGATCCGGATCAAGTGCTCCTCAAACTTGGCTTCGGTCGCGCGCATCATCGGGTGCTGCACTTCGTGAACCGCAACCCAGGTATAAAGGTTGCCGACTTACTTGAGATCCTCAACATTACCAAGCAATCGCTCGGCCGCGTGCTCAAGCAATTAGTCGACCAAGGCTACGTTTTACAGAAAGAAGGCGCGCACGATCGTCGCCAACGCCTCCTGTATGCCACGCCGAAAGGTGAAACCCTGGCTCTCAAACTCGCAACTTTGCAGACCCAGAGAATTAGCCGCGCACTTGGCGAGCTCGGGCCCAATGCACACGACACAGCTCGCCGGTTCCTCACGTCCATGATCGATACGGACAACCGTGACGGAATTTTACGTTTGATTGACCGCGCTGGCCGTCATCGAAAACGCGGAGCCGAATGAAGTGGAGGAGCCTTGGCGATGACGCTACCCGCCATGCTTCCGGATGACGCGCCGCATCTGCTGGTGGTCGATGATGATCGACGCATTCGCGATTTACTCTCGCGATTTCTTGCCGGTGAAGGCTATCGGGTGACCACGGCGGAGACTGCCTCGGACGCGCGCGCGAAGTTGAAAGGCCTGAGTTTCGATTTACTTGTCCTCGATATAATGATGCCAGGGGAATCCGGCTTCGATCTCGTCAAGGCCATTCGTGGCGATTCCAACGTTCCAATTTTGATGTTGACCGCGCGCGATGCCGCGGAAAGCCGGATAAAGGGTCTCGAGATAGGTGCCGACGATTATATGTCGAAACCCTTCGAACCCCGTGAGCTATCGCTGCGTATAGCCAACATCCTCAAGAGGGCACAACCCGCAACCCCGCCGCCAGCAGAATCGGTGCGCTTCGGGCCATTCGTTTATCATCTCGCGCGTGGTGAATTGCGGAAAGGCGAAGAGATCATTCGGCTGACTGACCGTGAGCGGGAAATGTTGCGAATCCTCGCTCACACACCTGGCGAAACAGTCCCGCGTCTGTCGCTCGCCGGCAACGGGGGCTCTGTAAGCGAGCGTGCGGTGGATGTGCAGGTTAACCGCCTACGGCGAAAGCTTGAGCGCAATCCCGCAAATCCACTATTCGTACAGACGGTGCGCGGTATTGGCTACCGGCTGGTGGTCATCTCATGACCAGTCTGGATATCACGAACGGCGTTCGCATTGTGCTTGTGCGCCTTCGCGAAGTCTGGGAGTGGTACGACGCGATTCCACCCGTGCGAAGAATACATAGTGCGCTTGGTCAGGTTGCCGATGGTTGGCGCAGGGTGAGCCGTTGGGTCAACAGCGGCATGCCAAAAGGACTTTATGCGCGGGCCTTGTTGATCATCATCGCGCCGATGGTGATTTTGCAGTCGGTAATCGCATTTGTATTCATGGAACGGCACTGGAATGTCGTTACCCAGCGGCTATCCGCCAGCGTTGTGCAGGACATCGCCGCGCTTATCGATATTTACCGCGGCTCTCCGCAGGATGCCGATCAGGCACAGATCCGGCGTATCGCGCAGGATCGTCTCGGCCTGGTGGTTGATTTCCTGCCTTTGACCGACATGCCGCCGCCGGGGCCCAAGCCATTCTTTTCTCTGTTGGATCAGGCGCTGTCGGAAGAACTGCGTAAGCAAATTGGTCGCCCCTATTGGATCGATACCGTCGGTAAATCAGCGTTACTTGAAATCCGCGTCCAGCTCGATAACACAGTAATGCGGGTATTCGCCCGCCGAAGCGCGGCCTACGTCTCCAATTCGGAGATTTTCCTGCTTTGGATGGTGGGTACCTCAACAGTGCTGCTGATTGTCGCCATCATTTTCTTGCGCAATCAGATCAAGCCGATTCTTCGGCTCGCCGATGCCGCCGAGAGTTTCGGCAAAGGGCGTGAAGTACCGAACTTCCGCCCTCGCGGAGCTCGAGAGGTTCGGCGTGCCGCCGCCGCTTTCATCGAAATGAAGACTCGCATCGAACGCGCGATGGAGCAACGCACGGCGATGCTCGCCGGAGTGTCGCACGATCTGCGCACTGTGCTTACGCGCTTCAAGCTCGAGCTTGCATTGATCGAGGCCTCGCCGGAAGTCGACGCGATGAAGAGGGATGTCGATGAAATGGCGCGTATGCTGGAAGCGTATCTGGCTTTTGCGCGTGGTGACAGCGGCGAGACCTCCGCGCCTACCGATATGGCGGAATTCCTGGAAGAGTTGCGGCTCGATGCGGAACGTCACGGACACAACACAAGCGTTGTGTTCCACGGGCCACCAGTCGTCACGGTACGGCCGGCGGCGTTCAAGCGTTGCCTTAGCAATCTAGTGTCGAACGCCGCTCGCTTCGCACCATCGGTCGCCATCTCCGGTCATCGTGACCACCGCTATCTCACTGTGACCGTGGATGACGACGGTCCGGGTATACCCCCGAGCTTGCGCGGGGACGTGTTCAAGCCGTTCTTACGGCTCGACGACGCCCGCAATCAGGATGAAGGCGGTACCGGTCTTGGACTCGCGATCGCGCGGGATATCGCACGATCGCATGGCGGTGATATTACGTTGGGTGATAGTCCGCTTGGTGGCCTGAGGGCGATTGTGCGCGTTCCGGTTTAGACGGCCTGCGCCTCCTCGTCGCGCCTGCCGCGGCGCCGACGCGGCCCGCGCAAAAGCCACTTCGGCAGAGCGCAGAGGTCGTCTAGGAATCCAGCCCAGCGTTCCGCGCTCATGAGTCCGCGATCGAGCGCCGCCATGGTGCGATCGAGCCCTTGATCCTCGTCATCAATCCAAACAGACAAGACGCGCGCAAACATGAGCGCTGCACCTTGTGCGCGCAACGCGCCGCGGGTGCCGGACGTGCCGATGCCAGCGGCTTCCAACATCCAATGCTGCGAACGCACCGCCATCGCATTCAGGGCGAAGGCAAGCCCGGGATTGCGTCGGGCCGAGCGCATAACTGAGCGTACTGCTTCCTTGTATGGAGCAAGGGCGTCAAGCCGCCGCATCAACACATCAAAGAGACGCTCGCGTGCAGGCTCCTCCGCAATCACCGGATCGGTGCCGGCAAGCACCACGCGATCGGTCTCTTTAATATGCGCGGCAAGTATGGCAAGCGTGGAACCGAATTCGGCACGCAATTGTGAAAGTTTGATCCCAGCTTGGCCAGCAACTTCAGCAAGGCCAACTTCCTCAAAACGATGTTTCGCCAACAACGCCATCAGGGCGTCTATGGCTTTGTGGCGGTCGCTGGTGCCGCGCGGCGGCGGGGCAGGCGGAGCCTTACGTTGACGCTTGGACTTGCGGGCCATGACGACCTCCCTTGGGCATTCGCGTGCCCATTAATGTAGGTCCGTGATGACGACGGTTCTAGTGCAGGACGCTAGCCGGCCAGATCTCGCGAGCGGCGGGTGGCGGCACGAATGGCCTGCGTCAATAGACGTTCGAAACCGCCGGGCCCCATAAGCACTTCAAGTGCGGCGGCGGTCGTGCCACCTGGCGACGTCACATTCTGGCGCAAGGTTGCCGCGTCGACATCAGAACGGTGCAATAACTCTCCGGCACCGGCGACGGTTTCACGTGCAAGCCGCGTCGCGAGCGCTGGAGGTAACCCGGCCGCGATGCCCGCGCTGGCCATGGTTTCCGCTAGCAGGAACACATACGCGGGACCGGAGCCGGATACTGCGGTTACCGCATCCATAAGAGCTTCGTCGCTTACCCATTCTACTTTGCCGATAGCGGCGAGTAGGTCGGACGCCTGCTTACGCTGGTACGCCGAGATATGTGCGTTCGCGACTGCGACGCTGACGCCACGACCGATTGCCGCAGCCGTGTTCGGCATTGCGCGCACAATTGCCGTGCCCAAGGGCAACGACTTTTCGAGAAATCCAATAGTGCGGCCGGCCATAATAGAGAGCACCAGTGTGGACTTTTCGACGTACCTTGCGAGGGGTTGCAACGTTTCAGGCGCACTTTGCGGCTTTACGGCGATCACGACCGCGCTGGCCGCCACAGCGTTGACTTTCGGATTAAGTCTGACGCCGCGCCGTGCCAGCCCTCTCACCGCCTTGCCTGGCTGTGGCTCGACGACGGAGATCTGTTTTGGCAGGAGACCTCGGGCCAGCCAGCCGTCAAGCATCGCGCCGCCCATCTTGCCCGCACCAACTAGGACAAGAGTGCCGCGAAATTTCGCAAGTGTTTTGACATTACGAATGGCCATGGCCGATCACCGGCCTTACGCCTCGCCCGAGGTCTCGAACATGGCGGCATCGAGCGCTTCGTGTGCAGTTTTACCGGCCCAGACCACAAATTGAAAGGCGGTGAAGTAGCGCTCGCAAGTCTGAAGAGCGGTGCTGAGCAGCGCCTCGCATTGTTTGCCGGAGGCTTCTGTCCCGCCGGCCAGCACCAGAGCGTGACGAAACATCATGATGCCTTCGGCGTTCCAATGATCAAAGTGTCCCACCCAAAGCCGTTCATTGATTAGGGAAATCAGAGTTTGTACATCAGCGCGCCGTCGTTCGGGCACCCGCAAATCGAAGCCACAGGCTAGATGCAGAGCCTCAATATTTCCCATCCAGGTGTAAGAGACCTGGTAGTCAGTCCAGCGACCAGTGACCAGGATGGTAATTTCGTCATCGCTGGCACGCTCGAATGACCAGTCATTGCATGTGGCCAGCCGTTCCACGACGTCGAGGGGATTGATGCGAGGCTCTTCCGCGTAGCTGGTCAGGGACATGACGTCTCCGCTTTGCTGAATGAAGCGAGGGGAAACGCACGCCACCGCACGCACAATACGGGGGAGATCTGCGACAGGCCGCACTGCAAGTTGACGCAGGGGGTACCGGACGCCTTGACGGCGAAAACGAATCACCAAGCGATTCGACTATAACCTGCCTGAATCCGCTGCCAAAGGCGTCGTCAAGTGCCATGAACCCTGATTTGCCTGTCACACGCAACCGCACGGAGTCGACTCTCCACAGCCAATACTGCGGCAAGATGACTCCACAGAGGATAACTGGAGGGAAACGCGGCGGGTAAAAGCCGTATACGGAGCCGACGATGGGTCAGTCGAACAGGCTCGACACCGACTCTTCTGCGGCGGTGCGGCCGATCGCTTCGCCGATCAGCGATGCGATCTCAAGAATACGGATATTACCGGCGGCCAGAATTTCCTTTGTCGGCTGAATCGAGTCTGTGATCACAAGCTCCTTGAGCCGCGAACCTGCGATGTACTTGGCGGCGCCGCCTGACAGGACTCCATGACTGATATAGGCGTAGACCGCCTTGGCTTTGTTTGCGAGGAGCGCATCGGCGGCGTTTACGAGCGTGCCACCGGAATCGACAATGTCGTCCACGAGCACGCAAGTATAGCCGGTAACATCACCGATTACGTTCATCACCTCGGACTCGCCAGGGCGTTCGCGGCGCTTGTCGATGATGGCGAGCGGCGCATTGATCCGTTTCGCCAAGCCGCGCGCACGCACTACGCCGCCGACGTCGGGCGACACTACCATGACATTGTCAAGTTTGAATCTCTCGCGGATGTCTCGGACCATCACTGGTGATGCGTAGAGGTTGTCGGTTGGTATATCGAAAAATCCCTGGATCTGGCCCGCATGTAGATCGAGCGTCATCACGCGGTCTGTCCCGGCGCGGGTAATCAGGTTAGCAACGAGCTTCGCCGAAATTGGTGTGCGTGGACCGGGTTTTCGATCCTGGCGGGCATAACCGAAATAGGGGATCACTGCGGTGATGCGACGGGCTGATGAGCGCCGCAGCGCATCAATGATGATCAGCAATTCCATGACGTGGTCGTTGGCGGGGAAAGAAGTTGACTGGATCACGAACACATCGGCGCCCCGCACGTTTTCCTGAATCTCGACGAAAATCTCCATGTCCGCAAAACGCCGGACGACCGCTTTGGTCAGCGGAAGGTTGAGATAGTTCGCGATTTCCTGCGCCAGCGTGGGATTGGAGTTGCCGGCGACGAGCTTTATCGCTTCGTTCTTGCCCGACATCCTGAAATCCTCGCCCTCACTCCCGCCACAGGCGGCGTGGTCATAACAAGGTGGACAGGAGCCGGCAATACGGCTGGATGTTGTTGTGCTTCGGCTATTGCCGAAAGGATGAATCGGCGATTAGCGGCTTGAAGCCGCAATCGTCAGGGTCTCCGGCTCCGATTGCGCGGCGGAGGGCGTCGGCCGGCGGAGCGTTAAAGGCGGGGGATCGGTAGCGTCGTCTGTGACGGTCTCCGTTGTGGCGGCCTGTATCGGATCGGCCAGCGGTTGAATAACGCGGAATATGCCGGCCGCTTCGGCCGAGAATTCCTGCGAGACGGCCATCGCCACATACGGCTCGCCCACCGGGGGTGAAGCACCAGGCGGCGCCACCTCAGGCGAGGTCAGGAAGGTAGCAAGCCGTTCCATGCTATTGTGGGCAATCCGGCTGAGCATTGCGTCGTCGGCCGCTGCCCAGGCGTCACGGTATCGAACATTCGCGGTCTCCTCGCCACTGATGCGCAGAGCGCGGTGCTCATCCTGATCAAAAACGTCCCATACCCAGGAGACTGTGGTTTGATGCTTCGTCACCTTAACGGCGAGATAGCCACGCACACGGTAGGCGGACGATTGTTCGCGAGAGATTACCGCGAGGCGGCGAGTCTGGGCTTCGTCGTTGAGATTCTGTACCAGTTTCCGGAATTGGCCAGGCGGCAGACCATCGAGCGAATCAAAAGCAACGCTGGCGCCGCGTGGTTGCGCGATCGAAACAGCCTGGTTATCGCGATTACATCCGGCCAGCACGAGCGTGCAGATTGTGGCCAACAACCACGTTGATCGCGAAACGCGCAACAACCCGCCACTCGCGCGGCGATCCCAACTCCGCGCCATAGACACCCCCGCGGCCTTTTCTTTCGGTCTTTAAATCTTGCGGCCAATATAAAGCGTAGCTAAAAGGCCCAAGCAGAGTCCAGCCGCAATCGTCGCGGTCGCCTTAGTCGACGAGAGTAATGGCATTGATGTGCCGCCCATAGTCCGGCTCGCCATTGCGAGTTGTGCGCCGATAACTGAAGAACCGTTCTGGCTCTGCATAAGTGCACAGGCCGAGGTCTTCGAATTGAATGATTCCGGCGCGCCGGACGCGTTCGCCGATATAGCCTGCGAGATCAAACATCGCGTGCTCTGGTTGCTGCGATTGCGCGAAGAATTGTCTGTTGGCGGGATCGGCTGCAAGGAAGCGCGCAACAAACTCCGGACCGACTTCATAATTCGCTTGCCGGATGGTTGGACCGAGTGCGGCGGTAATTCCGTTGCGATCGGCGCCAATGCGCTCCATCGCCGCGATGGTTGCTTCAATCACGCCTGTGAGCGCTCCGCGCCAACCTGCATGGGCGGCGCCTACTACTCCCGCCTCACTATCGGCAAGCAGCAGCGGTCCGCAGTCGGCGGTCGATACTCCGATCGCCAAAGCGGGTACCCGCGTGACGATTGCGTCCGCCCGCGGGCGGGTGTCGCGCGTCCACGGCTCGTCCGCTACAACGACGTCGGGCGAATGGATCTGATATGCTGTCAGCAGGCGACCCGGACTCACGCCTAATATTGCCGCCATGCGTGCGCGGTTTTCGGCGACGTTTTCCGGCTTATCATTGGAGCCAACGCCGCCATTGAGTGTGGCGTACACGCCCAGCGAAACGCCGCCGGAGCGGGTGAAGAAAGCATGACGAACATTCGCGAGCGGAGCGAGTATGGCAGCCTGTAGCATCGATTTAATCCGGCCACCCCACGCTTCGGTTAGTCGAATAGATAATGCGCTCAAGGGCGCGCGGCTAGTTATTCGGCTTCGAAGCCAGGGGGTATGCCAACCGCGGGATGAGCGAAGGCAGCGACCTTGAATAGCTCGCCCATGGCATTGCGATCTCGGCCAATCAGGCGCGCGAGCGCCTGGTCGATTTCCGTGGTGCGCTTGGTCTTTGCCTTTAGAGCTGCAGCACGATGTTCGATACCGAGGCGCCGCAGAAATTGCGACTGCTCGATTGGGCCGAAGCCGTCTGCGCCCATCGCCTCAACAGCCCGAGACAATGACTGGAAATCCACATGCGCGGTCAGGTCGAGCCTACCGGGAAATGTAAGGGGGTCAGCATAGGCGTGCTCGCCTACCGCTTGCAAAGTTTCACCAAGACCGGTTTCGGTGTGACCATAGTCGATCACCAAAGCCGCGCCTCGATCATCGGCAACCCGCCGGCCAAGCTCTATGGCCATAGTATCAGCGCGCCATTCGAAGATCGCGCCAGCACGCGGGGCGCGCAATGCTGGTGGCAGCAGAGTCTGGAAAAACGGAATTGGCTCCGGCGCAATTGTGAAAGCGAGTTGGCCGGAGGAGTCAATCTGGACGCGACGTTCGTGCCAGCCGCGCTCGGTTTTTACGGCCTGATTGACCGGCAAGGCATCGAAGAATTCGTTAGCGAAGATGATCGCAGGTCCTTTTGGCACTTCGGTAAGCGCGGAATGCCAGAATATCGGAACGGCTGTGCCTTCAAGCGCTTTTTCCTGCTGCGCTTGCAGAATCGGGCTGATCTCGACCAGATGCACCACGATGGCTGCTCGGAATTCCGGGAGAATTTGCGCTGCGCGCAAAGCGTCCTTTATCAGTGTGCCGCGCCCGGGGCCAAGCTCGATCAGCCGCACGTTCTCTGGCACGCCCATCTGTTTCCACACAGCGGCTATCCACAACCCGATCAGTTCGCCAAACATCTGGCTCACTTCGGGCGCGGTGATGAAATCGCCACGCGCGCCAAACGGATCATGGGTGGTGTAGTAGCCGCGCGAAGGGTCGGACAGGCAGAGCGCCATATATTCCGCGACCGGCATCGGGCCGCTGGCCAGGATGCGGCGGCGGATTTCAGTTTCGAGCGCCGAATTTCCATCCACTATCGTCTCCGCCGCGATGCTCTTTCAGCGCATAGATGATGAATGCGACACCGGCGAGAAACAGAGGCGCCGATAACAATTGTCCCATGGTCGCGCCGCCGAACAGAAAGCCGAGTTGTACGTCGGGCTCGCGGAAGAATTCACAAAACGTGCGTACAGCTGCGTAGCCCACAGCAAAACAGCCGATGATAAGGCCAGGCCGCCTCAGCGCACCGCGTTGTATCAGCACGGTCAGCGCTGCGAGCAACAATAGGCCTTCCAGAGTAGCCTCATAGAGTTGGCTCGGATGTCGCGGTTCCAGTCCGCCATTCGGAAATATCATCGCCCAAGGGACGTCCGTGGGACGCCCCCACAATTCGCCGTTGATGAAATTGGCAATCCGGCCGAGGAACAAGCCGATCGGCCCGACCGCGCAAGTGATGTCACCAAGCGAAAGGACCGAAATGCCACGCTTGTACCCGAACAGTAGAACTGCGAGGACGCAACCGATAAAACCGCCGTGGAATGACATGCCGCCATTCCACAATTCAAAGATCTCCAACGGGTGCGCGATGAAATGCGGAAGATTGTAAAAAAGCACGTAACCGATACGGCCGCCCATGATAATGCCCAGCGTGACCCACAGGACGAAATCGTCAAAATCGGCGACCGTCATGGGCGCTTTGCCACCCCACAATTTTTCGGAATGAATGAGAAGACGGGCGTAAGCCCAGCCGACTAGAATGCCAAAGATATAGGCCAGGGCGTACCAGTGAATGGCAAGCGGTCCAAGGCGCACCAGCACCGGATCGAAGGCCGGATACGGAATAACAAGTAAAGGCATCGCGATGTCCTAATCGGTGAGCACCTGCAGGTTAGTGCTAGCATGCCTGCTCTTGCGGCGGCACGACCGGATCGCCATTGTGAGGGCCTACCCCGTGTCGGAGGCGAATATGACCCAGACCAGCAATCGTTTTTTTGACGAGATGGCGCGCTTGATGAATGACGCCGCCGGAGTAGCACAAGGGGTGCGGCGTGAATTCGATACACTGTTTCGCACTCAGGCGGAGCGAATTTTGCGCGATCTCGACGTGGTCCAGCGTGAAGAATTTGAGGCGGTCAAGGAAATGGCGCGTCTGGCCAGGGAGGAAAATGAGACCTTGAAGACGCGCATCGTGGCGTTGGAGGCCAAGGCCAACAAACCCGCCAAAAAGCCTAAGAATTCGGCTGTCGACTAGGTGCGGCGACCGGCGGCCCCAGCGGATTTCTTGCCCTTTCGGAGCGCTGCCGTTATAACCCGCCCCGTTCGCGGCCCTCGGCACCCCTGGAGGCTTGCCGCGTTCGCAGGCGGCAAAAATGCCGCCTTTTCCATTGGCTTAGATGAAGGGATTCAAGATGGCGACCGTCCAGGAATTGAAGGCGACGGCGCGTCCGAAAGGCGGCAAGGGGGCCGCTCGGGCTGCGCGCCGCGCCGGCCAAGTGCCGGGTGTGATCTATGGAGAGAACAAGCCCCCGCTCATGGTCCTGCTCGACCATAGTGAGCTGCGCCAGCGCATCTATGCCGGGCGCTTCCTTACCACGCTCTACAATCTCGATGTGGACGGCACCAAGCATCGGGTGATTCCGCGCGACTTTCAGCTCGACGCGATCAAAGATTTGCCGACGCACGTCGACTTCCTGCGCGTCTCGGAAGGCGCGACCATCCGCGTGCACATTCCAGTACATGTGCTCAAAGCCGATCAGGCGCCCGGTGTGAAACGCGGCGGTGCGGTGAACATCGTCACGCATACGGTCGAGGTGATGTGTCCGGTGGATGCGATTCCAGAGTCGATCGATGTCGATATTTCCAGCCTCGATATCAATCACTCGAAGCATCTCACCGATGTGACCTTGCCTGACAATGTGCGTGTGATCGGTCGTCCCGACATGACATTGGTCACCGTGGTGCCGCCCTCCGGCTATGCGGAAGAAATGAGAGCCGCTGCCGAAGCTGCCGCAGCTGCTGCAGCTGCTGCCGCCGCAGCTGCGGCGGCTGGCGTTGCGCCCGTCGCGGAAGGTGCGGCTCCCGGTACGGCACCGACTGCTGCGCCTGGTGCGGCCGCTGCTGCTGGCGCTGTTCCGGTGGCCGCGCCTGCTGCACCCGCTAAGCCCGAGAAGAAGTGAGGATTTGCTCAAGCCTCGTCGTCAGCGTTTGCGTAATCGGAAAAGCATGTCCTCGGCCCCGATCGGGGACGGGTACCGGTTTTCGAAAAAGATCATGCGCACTCTGTAAGCCAACGGCGTTGACGCCATGCTGCTTTTTGTCGGTCTCGGGAATCCCGGCCCCAGTCACGCTGGCAACCGTCACAATATCGGTTTCATGGCGGTGCAGGCGATTGCGCGCCGCCATGACATTTCGCCGTGGCGGCGACGCTTCCAGGGCGTCGCAGTGGAAGGCAACATCGCGGGCGAACGCACATTACTGCTCTTGCCCGGCACTTATATGAATGAGTCAGGAAGAGCGGTCGCAGAGGCTGCGAATTTCTATAGGCTCGTCCCCGGCGACATCGTCGTGTTTCACGATGAGGTCGAACTGCCGCCCGGCAAGGTCCGGGTAAAACGCGGCGGGGGCAATGCCGGCCACAACGGGCTGCGTTCGATCTCCGAACATGTCGGCAACGACTATTATCGCGTGCGCTTTGGCGTCGGTCATCCCGGCGACAAAAACCTAATGCAGCGCTACGTGTTGCAGGATTTTGCCAAGAGCGAATGGCCATGGGTGGAAGCCCTGTGCGACATCGTCGCCGACAATGTCGCCCTGCTGATTGCAGGCAAGAATTCAACTTTTCAAAATAAAATTTATCTCGCCATGGAAGTCAAAGGATTCGTCGCGGACGAGGACCTGTCTGGCTCCGAGTAAAACAATCTAACTAACGAGAAAATTCGCCATGGGATTCAAGTGCGGCATCGTCGGCCTGCCGAATGTCGGCAAGTCGACGCTCTTCAATGCCCTTACGCAGACTGCGGCGGCGCAGGCCGCCAATTATCCGTTCTGCACTATCGAACCAAATGTGGGCGAAATCGCCGTGCGGGATTCGCGGCTTTGCAAGCTGGCGGTGCTAGGGAAATCGGAGCAGATAATTCCAACGCGCATTACGTTCGTCGATATCGCCGGGCTCGTTCGCGGCGCCTCCAAAGGCGAGGGCCTGGGCAACCAGTTCCTCGCCGCCATCCGCGAGGTCGACGCCATTATTCATGTGGTGCGTTGCTTTAATGATAACCACGTCACGCATGTGGAGGGCAAGATAGACCCGATCGCCGATATCGAGATTATTGAAACCGAATTGATGCTGGCCGATCTCGACAGCCTGGAAAAGCGCATCGACAACCTGGAGAAAAAGGCCAAGGGCGTTGGCGAAGACGCCAGGCTGGCCAAGGAAACAATCGATCTTGTCAACCGTTCGCTGATTTTACTGCGTGAGGGTAAGCCCGCACGGATGGTCGAGCGCAGACCCGAAGAGGAAAAGCTGTTTCACTCTCTCGGGCTGCTTACGTCGGCCCCGGTTCTCTATGCCTGCAATGTGGATGAGGCAGCCGGGGCGACTGGTAGTGATTATTCCCGCAAAGTCGAGCAACGGGCCAGGGAAGAAGGTGCGGTCGCGGTCGTGGTCTCCGCTAAAATCGAATCTGAGATCGCTACTTTGCCGGCAGCCGAACGCGCGGAATTTCTCGAAGCCGTCGGTCTCAAGGAAACCGGTCTCGATCGTCTCGTCCGCGCGGGTTATGCGCTGCTGCATCTGGTGACGTATTTCACCGTTGGGCCAAAGGAAACGAGAGCTTGGACTGTTACGCAAGGCACCAAGGCGCCGCAGGCGGCGGGCATGATCCACAACGACTTCGAGCGCGGCTTCATTCGGTCCGAAACCATCACCTACGACGACTACATCGCCTATGGCGGTGAGGCGGGCGCGGCCGCGGCCGGTAAAATGCGCCTGGAAGGCAAAGATTACGTTGTTGCCGATGGCGACGTGATGCATTTCAGGTTTGCGACTTGAGCATCGTTCTTTCTGTTAGGGTGGGACGCATGAGCGCGACTGCCGACGACGCGACAGTGCCAGAACTGCACTCTGCAAAGGGTGCCAAGCGGCGCGCGCTTGGCGTCGCCTGTGGCGCGCACGCTTTGCACGACGGTTACACCGATTTGGTCTATGTGATGCTTCCCATCTGGCAAAGCGAATTTGGTCTGGGGTTTGCCGCTCTCGGACTGATGAAGACGGTCTTTTCCGGCACACTGGCAGGCTTCCAAATTCCGGCGGGCTTTTTGGCAGAACGATTCGGTGCGACGGCCGTGCTTGGGCTCGGTACCGCTCTCGCTGGTCTTGGTTATGTTTTTGCCGGTCTCACCGATAATGTGACCTTTGTGGTGGCGGCACTGTTCGTCGGCGGTCTCGGCGCCAGCACTCAACATCCGCTTGCGTCATCCCTTATAGCCCATGCCTTCGCGGGCAGCCGCTCATTAAGGGCGTTGGGGACCTATAATTTTGCTGGCGACATTGGAAAAATGACTTTACCGGCGGCGGCGACGTTATTGTTCATTATGATGCCCTGGCGACACGCGTTGATTTTACTCGGCGCTCTTGGGTCAATCGCGGCGGTGGCAATTTTTGTAACCATGCCGCGATTCCGCGATGATGCGTCCTTGACGCGCAAGGGCAACAAGGCCGAGCCTACGCACGGTGTCAGGCGAGCCTACGCGTTTCCGTTGTTGTTGTCGGTGGGAGTCATTGATAGCGCGACGCGCATGGCCTTCCTCACGTTCCTGCCTTTCGTGCTCACCGCGAAGGGCGCAAGCATTCAAAGCGTAGGTCTGGCGCTGACATTGGTCTTTGCTGGTGGGGCAGCGGGAAAGCTGGTCTGTGCCTTCATCGGTGCTCGCATTGGCGCGGTAGCGACCGTATGGCTGACCGAAACAGTGACAGCCATCGGCATTATCGTGCTCCTGCCTCTGCCACTCGAAGCTGCGTTTGTGTTGCTTCCTGTTGTCGGAGTGGCGCTCAACGGCACGTCCTCGGTACTCTACGGCTCGGTGCCCGATCTCGTCGAGCCGGCCTGGCGTCAACGCGCTTTCAGTATCTTCTACACTGGCACGATCGGGGCGGGCGCGGTGTCGCCGGCGATTAATGGCCTGCTGGGCGATGCGGTAGGCGTTCCGGCAGCGCTCGCGGTCGTTGCCGGCCTGGTGCTTGTCACGTTGCCTATAACGCTTGTTTTGCGACCTGCGCACATGGTGCGGCCATCATGAGGTTCGCGCTCTGGTGCCTTGGCCCTCACCTGTCTCACCACAGCAGCTAGCAAAACGTCGAGATGGGGCCCTAAAAAGCTTCTTCCGAGCCCCTACCGTACATATGATCGTGGGTGTCGGTCATCGCCTGCACCTGATGCACAAAAGAAGGAATAGAGCCGACTATCAGATCATTGATTTTGGCCCGCCTGAGATCGGCGCTGTAGCGCGGACCAGCGAACACCAATGTGTACAATACACTACACTCGGTTGCCTTGCGCACTAAAGGCAAGACCGTAGCGTTCCTCTGCCGAACCGGCATTTGCATCTACGCGCTCAAATCGACGGCGGCCCGGAATCTGCGTGCCAAGCGAAGCATTCAACACAAGCGACAACCCGAACAAACGTTTCGGGAATCATTTCTTGGCTCGCTTTCGATGCTTATGAGCCGGAGGCCTCAGTTTGACTAAAGCCGAGGCAAAGCGGCGCATCGTGACGTTGCGGACAAAATTGAAATTGATCGGCGTCGCCCCACACACATTGATGGGCGAGTCGCCCCACACAGTGATGGAATTCGTGAATGCCGGTGTGTCACCAAGGAGGAACCCTCCGGTGGACCCAGCGTTTGCAAACTTGCACCGAAGCGAGAGGAGGAACTTATGACACATTTTCGCCATGCGGTGATCTTGGCCGCTTTGCTTGCAGGTGCGGATACGGTGAGCGCGCAGACCACGGTCATCACCCGTGAGCCGGTGGAATCGCGGACCGTCGTGACCACCGAGCCTGTACAGCTCACACCCGTTCAGCGGCAAACGATCTACCGCACGATCGTGCGCGAGCGCGTGGTCCCAGCACCGCTAACGGTGGAATACCGTATCGGAGCGCGCGTACCGGAAAGCGTCCAGCTCCATTCGGTGCCCCAAGAGGTCGCGCTCGAGGTACCGGCGATCCGGGCCTATAAATATATGGTAGTAAATAACCGCGTTGTGTTGATTGACCCTGCTACCAGTGAAGTTGTAGGCGAATTGGCCGATTAACGTACGAACTTGTCGGATTTGGCCCGGCGTCCCGCGCGCCGGGCCATTTTTTATGGACTTGACGCTTACCTTGGGTCGGCCGGGCTAATATGCGCAGATCCTTGGGTGCTGGATTTTCGACGCCGCAAGGGCCATATTAGGAGGCGAGGAGTCTTTGATTATGCCGATGATCAACTACCGAGCCCCGTCTGAGCTATTTCCTAGCCGGAGCCGCAAATCACGCCGTCCCATCGGCTATAAGCGCTTTCCGACCGCGGCCGAGGCGATCCGCTTCGCGATTGAGGAATTGCCGCCGGAATTATTGCTGGGCGCCTATCTTGAAGTGGAAGAGAAGCGCTTCGACGGCAACGGTATCCGGCAGCTCTACGACAGCGCCGATTATCCATTGCCGCGCAAGGCCGCCAAGGCCAAAGTCGCCGCCGCCAACTGATCTGA
>DATFXJ010000174.1:0-19092 GCA_035315965.1 Pseudolabrys sp. | reverse complement strand
CATGTTCGCACCATTCGCTCGCGGTCAGGCGAAGCCATCAGAGAAGCCGCAGAGCTGGAATAGCGAAATGGACGAGCTCAAGCGCCAGCTCGACGAAATGCAAAAGCGATTGGATAAGCTCGGCGAAAAGGAATAGCGGCTTCTGTACTACTGAGTCCCGGCAGACGATTCGGTTGCACGAAGCGGGTCACAATCACCTCTTTTTCTGAACCCCAAGCCGTGAAACAATTTGAAAAAGTAAGATTTTCTGGGTCAGCGGCGCATGACACGGCGCTTGCCCGTTGAGCGCGAACGCTGTTCCGAGCCGACCTCCAAAAGCCGTGCGCTGGTCGCACACCACTCACCGCTAAGAGCGAACGGCCGGCCATCACCACGCCTTATTCCTTGTTATGGTTGTCACCACCAAAGACAAGCATCCACAGACACGCGAACGCTGTCGTACCGGGCCGAGCGTGCTGTGGCGACCTATGGGTGCCGCCGCGCTCAATCCAATCTAGTATTCCAATCTAGTATCCCAGTGCGCAGCCATCCTTGCGCGGCTCCGAGCCCCCAATCAGCACGCCGCGATCCCAATCGATCTTGATAGTTTGCGCCCCGCCCCACGGCGTGCTCGCCATAACCACGTTGTGTCCGCGCGCCTTCAGCCCGTCGATCGTTGCTCCCGGCGTGCCGCGCTCGACGTCAGTTTTTTCGCCCTCATAGAAAAAACGTGGAGCATCGATCGCCTGCTGCACGTCCATGCCGTAGTCGAGCATGTTGAGGATAATCTGCACGTGCCCCATTGGCTGATAGTGCGCGCCCATCACGCCGAAGCTCATGTCGCAGTGGCCATTTCGCATCGCGAGTGCAGGAATGATTGTGTGCATTGGCCGCTTATTGGGGCCAAATGTATTGGGATGATCGGGTTCCAGCGTGAAGCAGGCACCACGGTTGGTCAGCATGATGCCGCTCTTCTCGGTGCAGACCCCAACCCCGAAGCTGGAATAGAGGGAGTTGATGAAAGAAACCGCCGTGCGGTCGCGGTCGACGACGGTGAGATAGACCGTGTCGTTGCCGGGCAGCGGCGCGTTCGGTAACTTTGCGCGCTTTTTCATATCGATGAGCGACGCGAGTTTATTGCCGAACCGTTTGTCGAGCAGATCGGTGATCCGCATGCGCATGTGTGCCTCGTCAGCGATGTGAGTATCGCGTACCGCGTAGCCTAGGCGAGCGGCCTCTAGCACCAGATGGAAACGGTCGGCGCCGAACGGCTCGAGCGAACCGACGTTGAAGTTCTCCAGGATATTAAGCATCACCAAAGCGGTGAGCCCTTGCCCATTTGGAGGAATTTCGACCAGATCCAGTCCGCGATAATTGCTTGAAATCGGCGCTACTGCCTCACCGCGATGGCGTGCAAAATCGTCTGCAGTTAGAAAAGAGTCGCGCGCCGCGAGTGTCTTCGCTATGTCGTCGGCGATCTCACCTTCATAGAAGGCGCGGGCTCCTTTCGCGGCGATTGTCTTCAACGTGGCTGCAAGCGCAGGGAAGCGAACAACATCGCCTTCCTTGGGTCCAGCGCCATCGAATAGATAATGCCTGGAGGCACCACGATCTGCCTTGAGCCTGCCAACATGCCTCTGCCAATCCCAGGCCACCCGCGCAGAGACGGGAAAGCCACCGTCGGCATATTTGATCGCTGGCGCAAGTGCGCGGTCGAGCCCGAAACGGCCGTGGGCTTTCAGGATCGCCTCCCAGGCATCGATAGCGCCTGGCACGGTGACCGCATGAATCGAATGGCCGATCTCGGTTAATCCCTTCGCCCGCAACGTTTCATAGGACGCCTTGGCCCCGGCCCGACCGGAGCCGTTATAGCCCCACACCGGCTTGTCTGGCCGAGAGACCAGGCAGAAGCAGTCGCCTCCGATGCCGGTCATATGGGGCTCAATCACGCACAGGATCGCGACGGCGACCACAGCCGCGTCGGCCGCCGAGCCGCCAGCACGCAGCGTATCGATTGCCGCGAGTGTCGCCAGTGGATGTGAAGTTGCCGCCATGCCTTCACACGCAATCACAGGTGAGCGGCCGGGTAGTTGGAAATCGCGGCTCATGACAACCAGGAATGTTTGACTGATTAAAACGAAACGCGCTCGACACCTTCGACCGTAAAGTCTAGCTGGGCGAGCGTAAAGCTACGGCAAAGCAGTCAAGCACATCGATGAAACTCACCATCAGCAGCAAGAAAAAGGTCGCGGTCGCACCTCCTTGATGAGGATGAACTCGAGCAGCATGCCGGGGAGAGGATCAGGATCCAGGCGTGGTCGACCACGGTGCGAATTCCGACGCGGCTCAAGTTCATCACTTCGCCATACAGCAGCACGATCGCCCATGCGACGAGCATGTCGCCCGCCGACATGGTCCAATCGGGTCCCGAAGGCATGCGGACCGTGGAGACCACCGCGTTCCAGGTCACGCTCGACATCGGGAAGGCGATGATGTTGTAGATCGCGAGGGGAATCAGTAGCGGCGCGAAGCCGAGCATGAACATGGCGCAGCTTACCTTCTGCCCGATCGAATTAAACCTCGGTCTTCGCCTTTAGGACCTGGCGGCCCTTATACATTCCGGTCTTCAGGTCGATATGGTGCGGACGGCGTAACTCTCCAGAATCCTTGTCTTCGATATAGGCCGGCCGCTTGAGCGCGTCGGCGGAGCGGCGCATGCCGCGACGCGACGGTGAGATTTTTCTTTTCGGCACAGCCATGAGACGAAACCCCTGAAAAAGCATGATGTATCGGTTTGAAGCGGGGCTTATAGAGGAAGGCTCGCGATAAGGCTAGTAACTTCACCGCAAACATGCGGCCGCCGCCGGCGATCTTGCCGCCCGCGCCACATAGAGCCCTGCCAGGCGCCGCAGGCCGGACGCGGGTTGCCGCGTGTTGCGGTTAGCAGGGTTGGGCAGCGCTGCCGCCAACAATGCTGCCTCGTACCGGGAAAGGTCTTGGGCTGATTTGCCGAAGGCGCGCTGGGCACCGGCCTCGGCACCGAATTCACCGTTGGGACCCCACTCAGCGATATTGAGATAAATTTCCAGAATTCGCCTTTTTGGCAAGATCAGGTCGATCCATAGCGCTAATGGAAATTCCAGCGCCTTGCGCACGTAGCTGCGGCCCTGCCAAAGGAACAGGTTTTTTGCCACTTGCTGCGTGATGGTCGAGCCGCCGCGCATTTCGTCAATATCGTCAGCTTCGGCGATGGCCTCGCGGATTTCCGTCAAGTCAATTCCGTGGTGTCTGCAAAAGCGGCCATCCTCCGCGATGATAACCGCAAGGGGCAAAGCCGGTGAGATGCGTGCAATCGGCACGAAATGACGCTCTACCCTCGCGCCACTCAACTGCCGTGAGAGCATCATCGTCGATATCGGATCGATGACCGAGTAAAGCGGTGTGATCAGGTAAGGCAGCAACACCAGCACCAGTAAAGCAAGTACGGCACCACGCAACGCCCGCGACATGACATGCGTAAAGCCTCGTTTTTTGCCCGATTGAATCACGGGTGAAGATTAACCTATTCGGCACGCTGTTCGACGCCCCACTTTGCGAGATCGTGTACACCGGCTAACAATGCCACGATGAACAAGGATAATAGCGAGTTTCCTGCCCGGCTTGCTTCTATCGCTGCCGATATCGAAGTCCTCCTCAAACAGCTACTCGACGACGCGCCGCTCGAGGGGGAAATATTTCGCCCGGCGCGCCTTGTCGCGGCCATGCGCCACGCAGCGCTGGATGGCGGCAAACGCTTGCGACCCTTCTTGCTGGTTGAGACAGCCGCCATATTCGGAGCGTCGCGTGCTAGCGCGCTGATGGCCGGGGCCGCACTCGAATTGGTGCATTGCTACTCGCTTGCTCACGATGATCTGCCGGCAATGGATGACGACGATCTGCGCCGCGGGCGCCCGACGGTTCATAAAGCCTTCGATGAGGCAACGGCAATTCTCGTAGGCGATGCGCTTCTTACACTCGCCTTCGATGTGATGGCACGATCTCAGGTGCATCCCGATCCGGCCATACGGGTTGCGTTAGTCCTCGAACTTGCCCGCGCTTCCGGCTTCGGCGGCATGGCCGGCGGCCAGATGCTTGATCTCGCCGCCGAAGGTCGCTTCGCGCCCAAGCGCACACTGACCGAAAGCGAAGTCACCACCCTGCAAGCGATGAAAACAGGCGCACTGATCCGCTTCGCCTGTCGTGCCGGAGCAATTCTCGGGCAAGCCGATGCCGCGGCGCGCGCCAGTGCCGACCGTTACGGCGCGGCGATCGGCCAAGCTTTTCAGATTGCCGATGACCTGCTCGATGTCGAGGGCGATGCGAAGACGTTGGGCAAAGCTGCAGGCAAAGATGCCGCGGCAGGGAAAGCGACGCTCGTGGCAGCCCTTGGTCCTGCCGGAGCGCGTGCCCGGCTTAAAGAATTGGTAGCGGAGGCCGATGGCGCGCTGGCACCATTCGGTGCAAAGGCCGATACTTTGCGCGCTGCCGCACGCTTCGTGGCCGAGCGGAGAACTTGAGGACGCGCAAGGATCGCGACATGGCCAAAGTCAATCGTCCGCCGTTTCCACTGCCGTCGCTGCCGCTGCGCATTATCAAACTGCATACCAAACTTGCAATTGCGATCCTCATCGGCATCGTTGTTGCCTTTGCCGTGGCGCCGCTCGCGCTGCAGTGGGGAGCGCGCATACTAGCCGGATGGGACTTAGGTGTTGCGGTCTACCTCGTCCTGACGCTTTCCATGATGTGGCGTGCCGACGTGGCGCACATTCGCCGCCGCGCGTCGGAGCAAGACGAAGGCGCCGCCTTTATTTTGTTGCTCTCAATCGTTGCCACATTCGCCAGCCTAGTTGCCGTCGTGATCGCCCTCGGCGGCGCCAAACAAGGAACGCAAGGTAATACCTCATTACATGTAGCCCTGGCGTTTACGACCATTCTGCTCTCTTGGGCGTTCGTGCATACGATATTTTCTTTCCACTATGCGCATGAATATTACGGCGAGCGACGCGACGGTAAGATCGGCGGGCTGCATTTTCCCGATGACCGCGAGCCGGACTATCGGGATTTCCTCTACTTCTCGCTAGTTATCGGCATGACCTCACAGGTCTCCGATGTCGCTATTAGCAGCAAAGTCATTCGCCGTGTTGCATCGTTGCATGGTGTCTTGTCATTCTTCTTCAATCTCGTGGTGCTGGCGCTGACCGTAAACATGGTGGCGAATCTCATATGACTGCGACCGTGCAAACGCTGCTGTTGATGATGGGGCTGCTGGCAGCAGTTGCGGTCACCGCAAAGCGGTTGAACGTTGCGCCCTCGATCCTTCTGGTGATTGCCGGAATTGGCATAGCTTTTGTTCCGGGTCTGCCGAAAATCGAACTGGCGCCTGAAGTCGTGCTGCTGCTGATATTGCCGCCGCTGATCTATTCGGCCGGCGTCGCCATGAGCTGGCGCGACTTCCGTTTCAATCTGCGCCCAATAACACTGCTTGCCTTCGGCTGCGTCGTCTTCACCACCTGTGCAGTAGCAGTAGCTGCGCATTACCTGCTAAAGTTCGATTGGGCCATCGGCTTCGTGCTCGGCGCCATCATTGCACCGCCTGATGTGGTCGCACCGTTGGCGGTCGCGCGGCGGCTCGCGTTGCCGCGGCGACTCCTTGTCGTGCTGGAAGGAGAAGGGCTGGCCAACGACGCGACTGCGTTGATCCTCTACCGCTTTGCTGTCGTCGCCGCGGTGACCGGCGCGTTCTCGTTTCAGGAAGCGGCCGGCACCTTTGCGCTCATCGTTATTGGAGAAATTTTGTACGGCATTGCGATTGGCTGGTTGAGCTTGCGTCTGCGGCAATGGGCACACGAGCCGCGTGTGGAAATAACGCTGTCCCTGATGACGCCCTACGTCGCCTTCTGGGTGCCCCAACATCTCGGTGGCTCGGGTGTGCTGGCCACGGTCGCGTGCGGTCTTTACGTAAGCTGGATCGGGCCGCGCCTGATTTCCTCGGCTACGCGGCTGCAGGGCATCTTTTTCTGGGATTTGCTGGTCTACCTCATTGAAGGGCTTGTATTTCTGCTTACCGGCTTGGAAGTGCGTGCGCTGCTGGAGCAGACACAATCCTTACCGATTGGCGAATTGGTGATGGCGACTGTTTTGACGACGCTGATTGCGATCGCGGCGCGTTTCATCTGGGTATTCCCGGCGACCTATATTCCACGCTGGGTCAGCTCGTCGCTGGCGCAACGCGATCCGTCGCCGCCATGGCAAGCGCCGTTTATAATCGCGTTTACTGGCGTCCGCGGCGTAGTCTCGCTCGCCGCCGCGCTTGCAATTCCTTACGCGCTCAACAATGGCCAGCTATTTCCACACCGCGGGCTTATTCTTTTTGTGACTTTCGGCGTGATCGTAATCACGCTTGTTGGCCTGGGTTTGATGCTGCCGTTGGCGGTGCGCTGGATTGGAGTAACCCCTCTCGGTCAGGCAGAGCACGCCGGGGAAATCCAATCTGAATTGAACGCCCGCGTTTCCGCTTTAGAAGAGGTAGAGAAACGGCTGGAGAAATTTATTGAAGAGCGTGAGTTGCCAGATGAAGTCATCGCGCTCTTACGCACACGCAACCAGACCCGAAGGCAAATTTTGCCGAGTGACATGGCAGATGGGCTCGACAACATGCGCCAGGGCGCTGCGCTCAAAAAAGAGCTGATTGATGCCGAGCGCGATTTCATCTTTCAGCTTCTGCGTGACGGCAAGATCACCGACGAAGGGCGCCGCCGTATTGAATACGAATTGGATCTGGAGGAAGCGAGCGTCGCGAACCGGAGTAAAGATGGCGGCGGCTGGATGTAGGGACTACGGGCGCGGATCAGAAAGGACGCTCGCCTTTTACCGTGACGCGAGTGCCCGAGCGGGTATGCGGCCAGTAGTCCCACATTGCTCGGTGCTGCGCGCAACGATTGTCCCAGAAGGCAATTGCATTTTCGGTCCAGCGGAAACGGCACTGGAACAGCGGATTCTCTGCGTGCTGATAAAGATAGGACAGTACGGCATCGCTTTCGTCACGCGGAATGTCAACGATATGGTGCGTAAAACCGCGGTTCACATAGAGTGCTTTCTTCCCGGTGACCGGATGCGTTCGTATGACCGGATGTTCGGCGCGTGGATAAGTCGGCTTGTCGGCAACGCCGGCATTCGCATAAAGACCACGATAAACCGGTTCTCCATCGTGGACCGCGGTGAGTCCATGAAGATAAGTCTTCATTCTGTCTGACAGCGCGTCGTAGGCGGCATACATGCTGGCAAATAAAGTATCGCCACCATGCGGGGGACATTGCTTGATGTAAAGAATGCTGCCCATCGGGGGTTCGAGGTCGCATGACACGTCGCTGTGCCAGCCTTCGCCATTTGCTCGCGGGCTGTTCTTGTCGGCGTAGATTTTCATCAGCGCCGGTTCGCCTGGCTCGTGCGGTGCAGCTGGATGGATGTGCAGCTCGCCGAACAGCCGGCCGAAGGCGAGATGCTGTTGCGGCGCAATGTGCTGATCACGAAAGAAGATGACAATGTTCTCGGCCAAGGCTCGATGAATTTCGTCCACCATCCGATTGGATAGGGGTTTTGCAAGATCGACCCCCTTAATTTCCGCGCCGATGATTGGCGTGAGCTTATCGACCTCAATCGTCTCATAGGGTTTCGATTGATCGGCGACGTGCCGATAGCGGGGGCCATCTTTGCCGCTCAACGAGCTCATGAGGCACCTTCGGCTGTTGCTTTCATCGAGGATCGTAGCGGGAACAGCGCCCGGCGCAACCCGCTTGTCTACTCCGCCGCGTCACGCGCTGCATGGCCAAACCGCCGCTCGATATAGTCGAGCACCATCTGCTTGAAGTCGGCAGTGAGCGTGGGCCCGCGTAATGTGGCGGCCTTTTTGCCGTCGACGAAGACTGGAGCGGTCGGCTGCTCACCGGTGCCGGGTAGCGAGATCCCAATGTCGGCGTGCTTGGATTCCCCAGGCCCGTTCACGATACAGCCCATTACCGCCACGTTGAGCGCCTCGACGCCAGGATAGCGCGTCTTCCACGCCGGCATCGAATCGCGGATGAAGCCCTGGATGTCGGCGGCCAACTCCTGGAACGTGGTCGAGGTGGTGCGCCCGCAGCCGGGACAGGCAGCAACCAGCGGCACGAAGGTACGCAGCCCCATGGTCTGCAAGAGCTCCTGCGCAACTTGCACTTCGCGCGTGCGGTCGCCCTGAGGTTCCGGCGTAAGCGAGATGCGGATGGTGTCGCCGATGCCCTGTTGTAGCAGAACGCCCATCGCGGCGGCAGAAGCGACAATGCCCTTCGAGCCCATGCCGGCCTCGGTCAGGCCCAGATGCAGCGCGTAGTCGCTGCGGCGCGCAAGCTCGCCGTAGACTGCGATCAGGTCCTGCACTGCCGAGACCTTGGCCGAGAGGATGATGCGGTTCTTCGGCAGGCCGATTTCTTCTGCGCGCGCGGCTGACAGCAGCGCCGACTGCACCATAGCCTCGTGCGTAACTTCGCGAGCATCGCGCGGAGCTTTCGCGTGCGCATTCTCGTCCATCAGACGTGTGAGCAGTTCTTGATCCAGCGAACCCCAATTGGCACCGATACGCACCGGCTTATGGTATTGCAGCGCCATCTCAATGATGGCGGCAAATTGCTTGTCCTTCTTGTCTTTAAAGCCGACATTGCCGGGATTGATGCGGTACTTGTCGAGTGCCTCGGCGCAGCCGGGATGATCGGCAAGAAGCTTGTGGCCGATGTAATGAAAATCGCCGACCAGCGGCACCACGACGCCAAGCTGGCTGAGTCGTTCCTTGATGCGCGGCGCCGCCTCAGCCGCCTCGTCGCGATCAACAGTGATGCGCACGAGTTCGGAGCCGGCCGCGGCCAGCGTAGCAACCTGCTGTGCGGTGGACTCGACATCGGCAGTGTCTGTATTGGTCATCGACTGCACGACAATCGGCGCGCCGCCACCAACAGTGACGCCCCCGACCTTTACTGCGACAGTTCTGTGCCGTTGCGCGTTTGTATTCATCGGCTTTTTCCACACGAACCAGTGCCTGACAAATATAGCAGGATACCGCAGGTGAAAGTACCTGCAATGACAGTAATCCTAGGCCCGTTTAACCAGCACGCTGCCTCAAGCCGCCTTGCAATTATCGCAGATGCCGGAAATTTCGATAACCGGTGTCTTCGGTGAAAAGCCAGCTGCACGTGAGGCGCTTTTGATGGTTTCTGCAACAGCAGCCGAAGCAGCCTCGCCAACCTCGCCGCATTTTTCGCAGATCAGGAACACGACCGGATCGTTGTTTTCATGACTATGCACACAGGCAATGAAGGCATTCCGGCTTTCGATGCGGTGTACGAGAGCCTGCTCACGCAGGAAATCGAGTGTGCGATAGATCGTGATTGGTGCCGGCCGGGCGCCACGCACAGCCAGACGGTCGATCAGCTCATAGGCGCCGAGCGGCTGATGGCTCGTCAAAAGCGCCTCCAACACCCGACGACGGATCGGCGTCAGGCGCTCTTTTCGTGCGGCAAAGGTCGCCTCGGCATGAGCGATTGCATCGTTTGCGCAGCGCTCATGGTCGTGGTCGGGCCTCGGGAATACCGCGTGCGCGTGTGATTTTCTGGCCAAAGGTTCCGCCTTGCGACGCAAGTCTAACGTCATACCCCTCGAATCCCTAAGTCACGAACATGTATATTGCACTGCAACAAAAATAGGGGCAGGTTCCGCCCGCATTCGCGATCGGGGCGTCCCTTACCAACGAGGACCCGCAATGCTCAAAGGCAAGTCTGCACTCGTCACCGGCTCGACATCAGCATTGGGCTCGCCACTGCCCGCGCGCTTGCGGAGGACGGCGCCAACATCATGCTCAATGGCTTCGGCGATAAAGCCGAGATCGCAAAAATTCGCGCTGGCATCGAAAAGGAATTTGGCGTCAAAGCACTTTTTTCGCCAGCCGACATGACCGAGCCCGCGGAAATCGCCGAGATGATCCGCACGACCGAAAGGGAACTCGGTACGCTCGATGTGCTGGTCAATAATGCCGGCATCCAGCACGTTGCGAATATCGAAGACTTCCCGATCGAGAAATGGAACGCGATCATCGCAATAAATTTGTCGTCCTCGTTCCATACGATCCGTGCCGCAGTGCCTGGCATGAAAGCGCGCAAGTGGGGCCGCATCATTAATATCGCTTCCGCTCATGGCCTGGTCGCGAGCGGACAGAAGGTCGCTTATGTCTCGGCCAAGCATGGCCTCGTTGGCCTCACCAAGGTGGTGGCGATTGAAACAGCCAATAACGGCATCACCTGCAACGCTATTTGTCCCGGCTGGGTGTTCACGGAATTGATCAAGCAGCAGATTGAGACTCGCACGAAGGCAAACGGCCAATCGTTTGAGCAGGGAGAAGCGGCGCTGTTGAGCGAGAAACAGCCCATGCTCGAATTTACTAAGCCGGAAAGCATAGGCACGCTTACGGTGTTTTTGTGCGGCGACGCCGCGGCAACCATTACCGGCTCTGCTTATTCGATCGATGGCGGCTGGGTGGCACAGTGATTGAATTTCTCTCGCGCGCGTTCGGCGGCGACAAGTCGGAAAAACCGAAAGCGGGTAAGCGCATCAATCTCGCATTGCAGGGCGGCGGGGCATTGGGCGCCTTCACCTGGGGCGTGCTCGATCACCTGCTTGAGGACGACCGACTGACGATCGAAGGCATTTCAGGCGCTTCAGCCGGCGCGGTTAACGCGATCATGCTTGCGGACGGACTGGCGCGCGGGGGGCCGGACGCAGCGCGCAAACGGCTTGCCGATTTTTGGCGCGCGGCGAGCCTTGGCGGCAATCTGCCTGAGGTACAGCGGCGCGCGGTCGATCGCTTATTTTCATTCTGGCCGATCGAAGACACGCCCGTCGGCCTCTGGATGCAAGCACTGACTCGGTATTTGTCGCCCTACGATTTCAATCCGCTCAACATTAATCCGCTAAAGGATTTGATCGAGCGCTTCGTTGATTTCAATGCGGTGCGGGGCTGCAAGGATCTGCAACTGTTTGTCTCCGCTACCAATGTGAAAACCGGACAGCTTCATGTGTTTAGACGCGAGGAAATGACCGCAGATATGATCGTCGCTTCGGCCTGCTTGCCGCATTTGTTTCGCGCCGTCGAGATAGAAGGTGCGTCCTATTGGGATGGCGGCTATGTGGGTAATCCGGCGCTCTACCCGCTGATAGGCGCGACGCAGACCGAAAATCTGCTGCTGGTTCAGATTAATCCCGTGCAACGCAAGCAGGTGCCAAAAACGCAGGATGAGATTATGGCGCGGATAAACGAGATCACATTTAATTCCTCGCTGATGTCGGAGCTGCGCGGGATCACGTTCGTTGGTAAACTGATCGATGAGGGCAAGCTGCCGCGTGGCACAGGCACGGGACAATATCGGCGCATCAACGTGCACCGGGTTGCACTCACCGGCTCGACGCAAACGTTGGACGCCGCCAAACGGCTTAACACTGATTACGATTTCTTCGAGATGCTGCACACCAACGGCCGGCGGGCCGCGCGCCGCTTCCTCGATGCGCATTACGACGACATCGGCGTACGCTCGAGCGTCGATTTTGAGGCCGCGCCTGAAACCGCAAGCGCATGATATAGTCGCGCGCATGTCGGAACTCACTGCCGAGATCGGTCAGACTATCCTCGAGATCGTCGTCGCCGACATCACCAGGCTTGATGTCGACGCGATCGTGAATGCGGCGAATCGTACTCTGCTGGGCGGCGGCGGTGTCGACGGCGCCATCCATCGCGCCGCGGGTCCGGAATTGCTGGCGGAATGCCGCACCCTTGGCGGCTGCGACACAGGCTCTGCCAAGATAACACGCGGCTATCGGCTGAAGGCCAAGCATGTCATCCACGCCGTCGGGCCGGTGTGGGGCGGTGGCGGCAAGAACGAAGAGGCCTTGCTGGCGAGTTGTTATCGGACGGCCCTCGATCTCGCCGCCGCCAACCGACTGACATCGCTCGCCTATCCGGCCATTTCGACGGGGGTCTATCGTTTTCCCCTTGATCTTGCCGCGCGCATCGCGGTTGGCACGGTTGCTGCCGAGATAGCCGCGCTGCCACGCGGCCTCACACGCGTGAGCTTCTGTTGCTTCGCCCCGGAGAGCGCGCAGCACCACAAGAATGCATTCGCGGAATTAGGGCTCGTTTAAACTCCGCTCGTCCCCGCGACCCAGCCTAGCTCGTTTCGCGAGCTTCGGCGGGTTCGCCAAACGGTTGTGGTGTCCGGCAGCAGTCAAACCTTCGGCTCCACATCCAGCCGCACGATCCAGTTTTCCAAACCCCGCTTCACCGCCGGATAAAGTTTCAAAACATCCGGATCGTGGCCCGGCACAATGTGGTGGCGCGAGGAGGCGAGTTTCGTCAAAGTCTTGTAGCCCTCGAGCGTGTCGCCGACACTGTAAGTGATCGGAAACACGCGGCCTTCATCGATATGTGAGTAAAGATGTGCGCTGTCGGAGGCGACCACGACAAAGCCGCGCCTGGTCCTGACCCGCACGCATTGCAAACCCTTCGAGTGACCGCCGATCTTATGCACCGTAATGCCGGGTGCGAGCTCTTCGACACCATCGTGAAACTCGACTCGATAGGCAAACACCTTGCGCACCATTGCCAGCACGTCCCTTTCGCTGAACGGGATCCGCAGCATCTGGTGGCACATGCAGCGTCCCGTGGCATACGCCATCTCGGTATCCTGGATGTGATAGCGTGCGTTGGGAAACAGGTCGTAGTTGCCGGCATGGTCCCAATGCATGTGAGTAGCGACCACGTGATCGACTTTATCTGGCTGCAGGCCGAGCGCCGTTAGCCCCTCGCCCACTGGATGGATGATTTTTCGCGCGCGTTCCTTGGCCGCAATCTCGTCGAAACCCGTATCGCACACGAAGGTGCCGTGCGGCCCCTTGATAACCCAGACATAATAGGCAATCGACGTCATTTCATCGTGCGGGTCGCCAAAGATGTAGTTCTCAGAACGCTTACGCGCGTGGGTCGCGTAACAAACCGCGTAGACTTCGTGGATGCCGTCGCTCATGCCTTTTTCCCCGAACCTACGGTGACTCCGGCACGGCGCTCGATCATCTTAACAATCATTGTGAAATCGGTATCGCCACCGAAGTCGGCATTCGTTGTTTCCCATTGATCGAGCACGGCGCTCATCACAGCATTGGGGACGTCCAATGCTCTGGCTTCCTCAACACACAGCCGGACGTCCTTGAGCATAAGCGCGGTAGCGAAGCCGTAGTTGAACGTTCTCGGCAACACCGACTGCGGAAATTTTCCATCCGAGGCAGTGGTGCGGCCGGAGCCGGCATTAATAACGTCGATCATAACCGCCGCATCGAGTCCCGCTTTCACGCCCATTGCTACCGCTTCCGATGTCGCCGCCATGGCTGTGGCGGAGAGGAAATTGTTGGCGAGCTTCATGGTTTGGGCCATGCCAGGCTTCTCGCCAATGATGAACACCTTGCCGAACACCGAGAGCGCTTCTTTCACAATCTCGATTTCTTTCTTGGGACCCGAAACCATCACCGCCAGCGTGCCCTTGCCGGCGCCGCCCACGCCGCCGCTCACCGGACAATCGATTTGCACGATGTTTTTCTTTGCTAAAGCCACTGCGGTCTTTGCTGCAATGCGCGAACCGGTGGTGGACAGATCGATGAATCGCTTGATCCGCTTGCCGTGGATGACGCCGCCCTCGCCGATCGCGACCTTTTCCGAAATCTGCAATGACGGCAGGCTGGCCATCACGGTTTCGACTCGGTCGGCGACATCGGCCGGCGATGACGCGAGCTGCGCTCCCAAGGCAATCAAAGGTGCCACGGCATCGTTGCGCGTGTCGTAGACAACGAGTTTATGCCCGGCCTCGATCAGGCGCCGAGCCATCGGCTGCCCCATGTTTCCTAATCCGATAAAGCCGATTTCCATGTCCTGCTGCCTTTGCTCAGCGTTTTCGGGCCGCGACTTTGCCCGAGGGCCAATCGCCCGTCACGTGTGCGCCACGCGGCTAGCAGTTCTGCCAAATGATGTATTGTGCTTCAATCGCGAATTCGCCTCTCGCCGACATGCTCGACTTGCAGCCGATCACCCTCACGCGCCTTCTAGATCGGCTGGCCGACAACGGTCTGATCGAGCGCCGTGCCGATCCAAATGATCGCCGTGCCAACCGCTTGTATCTGAAGCCGGCGGCGAAGCCTCTGCTCGACCGTCTGTCAAGTCTCGGCGCGGGCATGATGGAAACCGTGCTCAACGGGGTCTCACCGACCTCGATCGAGCGCATGCTCAAGGAGCTCAGTGCAGTGAAGGACAATCTGCGCTCGGCCATCGCCCGCAACACGAACCAACAACAAGTCGCCGCTGGATAAGTCAGGAGTGAGAAAGTCTTGAAGATCGTGCCGGCACCCGAAGCTCGGATATCGCCAGAAGCGAAAGCCGATACCTCGTCGAAAACCAGCCTACTCAAGCGTCTTGGCCGCAACCGCCTGCGGATGATCCTTCTCGTTGGATTGCTAGTGCTTGCCGTCATCATCAGGCTTGACATCTATCTTTCAGCGGACGTTACATCTCGACCGACAACGCTTACATCGGCGCACAGAAGGTCCTGATTACGCATGACATCTCCGGCAAGATCACGCGTGCCGCCATCCGCGAGGGTCAGCGCGTCAATCCTGGCGATGAATTATTTACGCTCGATCGCGAGACCTTCGCTCTCGCACCCCAACAGACGAAAGCCACGCTCGACTTCGCCCGCAGCGATTTCGACAAGCTCAAGACCAACCTCAAGTCATTAGGAACACTTGTCGAGCTAGCCAAAAGAAATGTTGAGCTCAAACAGCATGATGTTGACCGCCAGGCCAAGCTTGTGAGCTCACAGGCCGGTTCACAGGCTGATCTCGACGCGGCCCAGGTGGCGGTGGTCAGCGCGCAATTGCAGGCCGAGTACGCTGTTCAGCAGCGCGAGCGCTGGCAGTGATCCCGATAGTGCCGATCATCGGACGCGCGCGGCAAGCCAAAGTCGAGACCGCGATCGACTGACGCTATTTCAAAAATTCTTTCCGGATCATCTCAGTGTGTTCGCCAAGCGCCGGGATCGGCCCATAGGTTCGATCTTCGCCCGCGTGCAGGGGAGCCGGGGCCGGCATACTCACCGGCCCGCTGGGTGCGTCAACCGTGATCCGCCGCAAGTGGGCATGCTTCGATAGCAGCTCCCAGTCGTTCACGCGCGCAAAGGCTATGTCGGCGGATTCCAGTTTCTTCATCAACGCTCCGACATCGTGGCGAGCGAAATTCGTGGCGACTTTTGCGTCGGTGTCGAACCGATTTTCAACGCGTTTGGGATTGGTGGCGAATTTCAGATCCGTGCCCAGCGCAGAATCGCCTAGTACTTTCTCTGCCAGCACGCGCCACTCGCGATCGTTCTGAATGGCAATCAGGATGTCGGCGCCGTCGCGGCTCTTGAACACACCGTAAGGCGCGATCGCCGCGTGCGCGAGGCCGATGCGCTTGAAGGGTGCACCCCCTTCTCCATGCAGCAGCGGCACCGTCATCCATTCGGCCATAGAGTCGAACATAGAGACGGAAATCTCGGCGCCTTTGTTCGTTTTGGAACGCGCGATCAGCGCTTCGAGAATGGCTTCATAGGCATTGAGGCCTGCCGCGACATCGACAATCGACACGCCAACGCGCGCGGGCCCTTCCGGTCCGCCAGTCACCGACGAGACGCCGGATTCGGCCTGGATCAGAAGGTCGTAGGCCTTGCGCTGCGCGTAGGGGCCGCTCTCGCCATAGCCTGAAATCGAGCAGCAAATTAGCCGAGGATAGGCTTTGCGAAGCCGTTCAATGCCAAAGCCGAGCTTGCCGACGGCGCCGGGTTTTAGGTTCTGCACAAACACGTCGGCCTTCGCCAGCATAGCTTCGAGCAATGCTTTGTCTTCGGCCCTGGCGAGATCGAGCATAACCGATTGCTTACCGCGATTAAGCCAGACGAAATTGGCACTCTCGCCATGGACGATGTGATCGTAGTCGCGCGCGAAATCGCCTTCGGGGCGCTCGACCTTGATTACGCGCGCGCCGGCATCGGCGAGACGGCATGTGCATTGCGGCGCCGCCACCGCTTGCTCGACCGAGACAACCAGAATTCCGGAGAGAGGAAGAGTCATAATGTCCGCGGGAATGGGGCATTCCCGCTTACGCGGAAATGACCGGACGTGGTGAGCGCATTTTTGTGCCTCTTGTTCGTCCCTGCGAAAGCGGGGACCTAGCTTTCGGTAAACAGGTCCGTTAAATTCTAATACGACCGCGGCAGGCCCAGAACATGCTCGGCCAGATACGAAAGGATCATATTGGTGGAGATTGGAGCGACCTGATAGAGCCGCGTCTCGCGGAACTTCCGCTCGACGTCGTATTCCTCAGCAAACCCGAATCCGCCGTAGGTCTGAACGCACATGTCGGCGGCAGCCCACGACGCATCGGCCGCCAGGAGCTTGGCCATATTGGCTTCCGCACCAATGTCCTCACCCGCGTCATATTTGCGCGCGGCCTCATGCACCATCAGTTCGGCGGCGCGCATCTGCGCATAAGCGCGCGCAATGGGAAATTGCACGCCCTGGTTCTGGCCAATCGGGCGGCCGAACAATACGCGATCCTTGGCATATTGGCTTGCTTTGGCGATGAACCATTTGGCATCGCCAATGCATTCGGCCGCAATCAGGATACGCTCGGCATTCATGCCTGATAGAATATAGCGAAAACCCTGGCCCTCCTCGCCGATCAGATTCTCCGCAGGCACCCGCAGATCGTCGAAGAAGATCTGCGTGGTGGCATGGTTCATCATCGTGCGGATCGGATTGATAGCGATGTTGGCACCCTGCGCGAGCCGCATGTCCACCAGGAAGACCGACAAACCGTCGGTGCGCTTCTTGGCCTGTTCTTTTGCCGTGGTGCGCGCGAGCAAGAGCATCAGGTCGGAATGCTCTGCGCGCGAGGTCCAGATTTTCTGGCCATTGATGACATAATGGTCGTTGCCCTCCCGGCGCGCCGTGGTACGCAGGGAAAGCGTATCAGTGCCCGACGTCGGTTCAGTAACGCCGAACGCCTGTAGGCGGAGTTCGCCGCTCGCGATCAGCGGCAGATAGCGTTCTTTCTGCACCTTGCTGCCATGACGCAGGATTGTGCCCATGGTGTACATCTGCGCGTGGCAGGCTGCGCCGTTGCCGCCCGAAGCATGGACTTCTTCCAAAATCGCGGCGGCAGCACCCAGACTGAGGCCGCTGCCGCCATATTCTTCAGGGATTAGTGCCGCGAGGTAGCCGGCTTTGGTAAGCGCGGCGACAAATTCGGTCGGATAAGCCCGTTCACGATCAAGCGCGCGCCAATATTCGCCAGGGAACTTGGCGCACAGTCCGCGCACGCCGGCGCGGACGTCGGCAAATTCGTCCGGCTCGGCTGTGCGCTTTTTCATAAGGCCACTTTATGCAGCCAGCAGCGCCTGACAAGTGCCGCTAGATCGGACCGCAATTGAACACGTCTTCCGAGCGAATCCAGCGGCGTGAACGAGGGCGCCAAGGCATAGCCCAATCTGGTGGATTTCCGCTTATGCAGGAATAGTCGGGTTAGGTTTAGCGGCCCCACACTTCCTCGGCGACCTCAACAATCATCCGAAGTTTTGCCCATTGCTCTTCTTCCTCCAGAACATTGCCTTCCTCCGTGGAGGCAAAACCGCATTGTGGCGACAGGCATAGCTGATCGAGCGGCACAAATTTGGTAGCGTCCTCGATGCGGCGCTTGATCTCGTCCTTTGGCTCGAGCCTCCCGCTTTTCGAAGTGACCAGGCCCAACACAACGGTCCTGTCCTTCGGTACCATTCGCAACGGTTCGAAACTACCGGCGCGCGCGGTGTCATACTCCATAAAGAAACCGTGAACCTTGATTCTGTTGAAGAGAATTTCCTGCACGGCTTCGTAGCCGCCAGCGCCCATGTAGGTCGATTTATAGTTGCCCCGACACATGTGCATGGTGATGGTCATATCAGCTGGAACGTCCGACATCGCGGTGTTGACCAGATCGCCGTATAACTCGCCTAGCCGTTCCGGGTCGTCGCCGCGGTCGTTCATCGCCTGCCTATATTTCGGATCGCACAGCATGGCGATGAACACTTCGTCGAGCTGGAGATAGCAGCAGCCGGCATCGGCGAAGGCGCGCACGGCCTTTCTATACGCCTGGCCGAGATCATCGAAAAAGGCGTCAAGTTTCGGATAGACCTTTTTGTCGATGGGCGTCGGCACCGGCCGGCCATAGGCTGCCGACGGCGAAGGAATCGTAATCTTCGGCTTTCGCTTCGTCCGAGCTGCTACGAATTTGAAGTGCTCGATCATTGGATGGCCGGAAAACGCTAGCTTGTCGGTGACCCTGAGGCCCTCGTTGCGTGTCGTCACACCGGTAAAGGCTATACCGGTATCCATCACGTGCTTTTCGATGCCATCGAGACCCCAGAGAAAATCGAGATGCCACCAAGAGCGGCGGAATTCGCCATCGGTGATCGACTGTAGACCGACGTCTTCCTGCTTCTTGATGACGCGCTCGATCTCGCGGTCTTCGATTTCTTTCAGCTGCGCGGGGCTAATTTCGCCACTAGCGCGCCGCTCACGTGCTTTCTTCAGTACGGCAGGCCGTAGCAGACTTCCGACGTGATCGGCGCGAAACGGCGGCTTAGTGCGTTGCGACATCCTTCTTCCTCAGTCGCTCGTCCCCGCGAAAAGCGGGGATCCAGCTTTTTCCGGATTCCCGCTTACGGAAACAAACGGTTTAATGTTAACTCTAGCCCCAAACTTCCTTGGCAAGCTCGACGATCATCCGGAGTTTGGCCCATTGCTCTTCTTCGGCGAGAATATTGCCCTCCTCCGTGGAAGCGAAGCCGCATTGCGGCGATAGACATACTTGCTCCAATGCCACGTATTTTGCGGCCTCGTCGAGGCGGCGCTTGAGATCGTCCTTGGATTCAAGCCGCCCCGATTTCG
>DATFXJ010000173.1:0-15153 GCA_035315965.1 Pseudolabrys sp. | reverse complement strand
GTGAAACCATCGAATTCGTCCGTCAGCAAGCGGGTGTCGCAAAGTACGTTACGTCAGTTTGCACGGGCGCATTTGTTCTGGGTGTGGCCGGCCTGTTGAAGGGGCGACGGGCTACGACGCACTGGGCTTATACTGATCTTTTGCCTCTCGTCGGAGCCACATACGAAAAGGCAAGAGTGGTGAAAGATGGTAACGTGATTACTGGGGGCGGTGTTACCGCGGGTATCGATTTCGGGCTTAGCGTCATCGCCGAAGTCGCAGGCGAGACGACGGCCAGAAGAATTCAGCTCGGCATCGAATACGATCCGGCGCCGCCGTTCGATTCCGGTCATCCTGATAAAGCACCGACTATCAAGTCAGAGCTGCTATCCGCTCGCTACGACGCGTTCAGGGCAATGTACCGTACGCGCATCGAGCAAGCCGTCCCGTTTTGACGGCAATGTCCGCTATTGGCCCAAAGCGGACATCTCAACCACGCTTCAGTAAAACCGCGTGCCTGCGATGGTGACATGACCACTGCGATCGGAATCATGTGCAAAGCGCCGCAGCCCGGCCGTACGAAAACGCGGCTTGCGATGAGCATCGGGTCGACGGTGGCAGCAAAATTGTCGGCCTGCTTTCTCCGCGACATCGCGGCCTCGATCCAAGCGATTCCGAGCGCCATTGGCAGGCGCGGCTTCGCGGTATACACGCCGGCCGGAGCAGAGCCGATCTTGCGCGACTTACTCCCCCCGGACTTTGGCCTGTTGTTTCAGGTCGGCGAGAATCTGGGCGAGGCACTGCTTGGTGCAACGCGCGGCCTCCTAGCTATGCAACACGACGGCGTCTTACTCGTGAACGGCGACAGCCCGACACTCCCGTCGCATTTTTTGGTGCAAGCGATCGAAATGTTGCGCCAGCCACGTGACCGGGTGGTATTGGGCCCCACCAGCGATGGCGGTTATTATCTTATCGGCTTGAAATGTCCACACGAAACACTGTTTAGAGGAATCGACTGGGGTACAGAGTCTGTCTTTCGGTGCACGTGCGAGCGCGCTGATATGATCGGGCTTCAAACCACCGTCCTCCCGGAATGGTATGACGTTGATGACGACGAGACGCTCGGCTGGTTGCGCGACGAGCTGGCGGGGACTTCCGTGCGATTCCGGGGCGGCGAGAAAGCCCTCGCGACGCGGGCCTATCTCGCCACGGTGCTGGAGATCGGTTGATGAGCGGCTTGCCGGAATCGGCGACGCTTTGCGCGAGCGGCCCGCAATTGTTCAGGCAGCTTTCGTCAATCTATAGCCTGGCTGCGATCGGGGCGATCATCGCGGGCTTAACGCTCGCGGCGCCGTTCGCATTCAAGTCCGGCGGTGACAACGTCTTTATTGCTCTGACTATTCCTGCTGGACTTTTGACAATCGCAGCGACCGCTGTCGCTGAGCGCGTACCCACAACTCGTGCGCTTTGGCTCATTCTTGGCCTGGCCATCGTGCTGCGTATCGTGGCGATCTCGTTTGAGCCGCTGTTATCTAGCGATATCTACCGCTATATCTGGGACGGCGAGGTACAGGCGGCGGGGATCAATCCCTATCGTTATGTTCCCGCTGATCCAGCGCTTGCCCGAATACGTGACGCGGCGATTTTCCCAAACATCAATCGTGCCGATTACGCGGTCACCATCTATCCGCCGGTCGCGCAGGTGTTCTTTCTGCTGGTTACGCGCTTCGGGGCAAACACGGTCGTGATGCGGATCGCCTTGCTTGCCTGCGAGGCGACAAGCGTCATCATCATGCTGTTGCTGCTGAAAAAACTGCAGAGTCCACTGACGCGTGTCGTGGCCTATGTCTGGCATCCATTGCCAATCTGGGAGATCGCCAATAGCGGACATGTCGACGCTTTGATGGTCGCCCTCATGTTACTTGGGTTATGGGTCGCCTTGAGCGGTCATACGATCCGCGGAGCGGTGCTGCTCGCTCTCTCCACGCTCGCGAAGTCGCTTGCGGCGCCAGCGCTCGCTGTCATCTGGAGGCCGTGGAACTGGAAAATGGCCCTCGCCATCTTGGCCACAATTGCGTTGTGCTATGCCCCCTATCTGTCGGTCGGAGCGAAGGTATCCGGTTTCTTGACAGGATATCTGAACGAAGAGGGCCTCCTATCCGGAGACAGCCTCTGGCTGTTGTCGGTATGGCGTCTTATCGCTGGCCCGCACCAGGGCGATGTCGCGATCTATTTTGGATTGGCAGGCTTTCTGATCGTGATGCTGCTGCTGTGGGTCTGGCGGAGCCCTCTCCGGGCACCCGCCTTCGAACTTGCCGATATCAATATGCTGTTACTCGCAGTCCTGCTGCTGTTGTCGCCCAACTACCCTTGGTATTTTCTGGTCATCGCACCGTTTGTAGCGCTATTGGGCAATCCGCCAACTTGGGCCGCTTCGATCGGTGCGCTCTTGCTCACGGACGAGGTCCATTGGGATTTTCTCATTCCGCCGATGATCGCCAAATCGATTCTCTTTGGCGCCGTCTTGTTGGCTTATATCTGGCAGGCGTGGATTGCACACGCGCAAGCTTGGCAAAAACAGCACGTTGAATGAACTTTCCCAGCAGCCAAACAACGCTCGATGCCCCCGTCGATCCCCGCCGCTATCACGAGGCAGTTCGCGGCAAGCGCGTTGCAACCGCCGGTCAACCGCCGGTTTGCGTTTATCTGGAAGTAACCAACCGATGCAATCTGCTGTGCACCACGTGCCCGCGCACTTATGCGGAGCTCGAGCCGCCGGCCGACATGAGCTGGGACCTGTTTACCTCGATCGTCGATCAGCTGCCGAAACTGGCGCGGGCGGTGCTGCACGGGGTAGGCGAGCCCATGCTGGTCGCGAACCTTCCGCGCATGGTGCGATATTTGAAGGAGCGCGGCGTCTACGTATTGTTCAATACGAACGCTACGGTGCTCAATGAAAGCAACGGTCGCGCCTTGATCGCGGCCGGCCTGGACGAGTTGCGAGTCTCACTTGATGCATCAAATCGCGACAGTTTCAAAAAAATCCGTGGCAAAGACTATTTCGGCCGCATCGTTCGTAACGTGACCGCTTTTCGGGAATTGCAAAAACGGGAGGCGCACAGCAATCCGCAAGTCTCCGCCTGGATTACCGGCTTGAAAGGGACCATCCGGGAATTGCCGGATTTTGTGAGACTTGCCGGTGAAATCGGCGTCAAGGAAGTCTATTTACAGCGACTCGTCTTCTTCGATCAATCCGCGATCGGAATGGCGCGGCCGGATCAGGCATTGTTCGAACGCATGAACAAGGAAGACATGGTCTTTCTCAAGCGGGCCGAGGAACTCGCGTACTCGCTTGGCATTACGTTCAGTGCGTCAGGCGCCGCCTCGGAGCCGGGTTTGAGCCTCACTAAAGAAAGTGAATATTCGCCGTGGTCGCTCTGCCGGCGGCCATGGACGCTGATGTATTTTACCGCCAATGGCCGCGCGCTGCCCTGCTGCATCGCGCCGTTCTCGCAGCACGGGTACGACAACTATACGCTCGGCGATGCCACCCAGCAGACCTTGCGCGAGATCTGGAATGGGCCGGCCTATCGCGAATTTCGTGCGGCGCTCTTGTCAGATAAACCGTCGGCAGCCTGCGCCAACTGTGGGCTGCGTTGGAGCCTGTGAAGGGACCCCCGAAAAGCGGCGAAGAGGCGCAACCGGCCCGACGTGCCGCGCCTGTCGTGGCCGCGGTTATTCCCTGTCTCGACGAAGAGGCCGCGATCGCCGCGGTGGTGAGCACTGTCCTGGCGCACGGCGTGAACGAGGTTGTCGTCGTCGACGGCGGCTCGCGCGATCAAACCGCGGCCGAGGCGGCTGCGGCCGGTGCGCGCGTCGTTGCCGAACCGCGACGCGGCTACGGGCGGGCTATTCAGACGGGGATTGCCGCCACTCGTCGAGACGCCGATATACTTGTTTTCCTCGACGGCGACGGCAGCGATCCTGCCGAACTCGTCGCCGCTTTGATTGCGCCGATCGTCTCCGATCAAGCCGACTTCGTGCTCGGCTCGCGCGTTCGCGGAGCGCGCGAGCCCGGAAGCCTTTCGCCGCCGCAGTTAGCTGCCGCCCACATTGGCAACCTTCTGCTGCGTTGGACCTACGGCGCCCGGTTCAGCGATCTTTCGCCGTTCCGGGCCATCCGTCGCGACACACTCGAACGACTCGGCATGTGCGATCTAACTTATGGCTGGAATCTAGAAATGCTGATGCGCGTCGCTGCAGCAAACCTGCGCGCGCGTGAAGTTCCCGTCGGTCAACGGCGGCGAACGGGTGGACAATCAAAAGTATCCGGCAATGTTATTGCTGGAATCAAGGCAGCTTGCGTCATGGGGGCAACGTTTGTCCGCCTTGCCATTCATCTGCGCAACGAAAGGCGGCGTTAAACCGCAGGACTTATCCCGCCAAGTTCAGAGCTCCACCTTCGATCCTTTTCCTTGTCGGACACTCAGGACGTACCGGCGCAACCAGGTATCAAGTCCAAGACAGCGGCAGGCACCCTCGATGAGCCATCGCGGATTCCCGAGACGATGACGCCGCCGCAAAAAAATGAAAGCAGTGCACGCATGTCAAACCTCCTAGCTGGGCTTGTTACCCGGTTGCGCCCCCACTTCTTCCCATTCTTCTCGAGACAAGGCAGCATTTTCTCCCGACAACTAAGCGTTTGCCAGAACAAGCGCCCCTCCGTGCGAAGGCGAAAACACGTACAGGTGGTCTGGCGCAACTAGCGCGGTCGTCTTAGCACCCCGTCCTGTCGTGAATTTCGTGCTAGCCCCGCTGCGCGGGTCGACAGTCTGCACCAACCCGGGATCGCCGATTGCAACGTGCACAAGACCGTTTGCCGCATTGAAGAATGTAGCGTCGGGAACGCCTGCCAGCGGCCACTCGTTGAGTACTCTTCCGGTAAGAGAATCCATTTGTACGAGTCCGCCGCCATCACAGGCGACATAAAGAAGTTTCGTTTCGTGAGCGATGTCGATTCCATGCGCGCCAGCGGACGGCAACTTCCAATGCTGCACGTTACCGAGTCCGGGCAACTCTGCCGTCAGAACCATCGAGGGTTCGCGAATTGCAAGGAATACTCGCTTGCCTTCAGCATCGGTCACGCACCATCGGGGCCGTCCCGGAAGGTCAATCGACTCGCGTTGATGTTTATCCAGGCCCAACACCTGAAGTTCGGGACCGCGAGTTTCGTCTCCGATGCACGCAACTACCGCGAGCCGCCTCTGCGAAACGATTGCTACCCCATTCGGTCGCATACCCGTATCGAATATGCCCCTCGTTTCGAGAGTGTCGCCATCAATCCATGCCAAACTTTCCGCTCCGCGGTTAGTCACGAGAATTTGGCCTTGTTCGGCTACAACGCCCGCAGCTTCGGGAAAGCTTGCCAATGTGCTGACGTGCCGACACGTGTCGTGATCAATCACCTCGACCTTGTTGCGGGCAGTATGGGCGACAAAGACGCGACGGGTCTTGGAGTCGAAGGCCCCATGATCGAATTGCGTATCGGTGCAATCCGGCACTTCAACGACTGCGATGAGCCTAAGCGACATGGCAATCCCTCTGAGCCTAGCGCTCGCGCGTGCTCGCCTGGGCAGTGACGATCAGTGTCGGGCTGCCGGAGCTGGCCGGTTGACGAACTTTGATTGAACTAAGGTGAGGCTCTTCTCGATCCATGCGCAATCTCCTCGACAAAATCGAGTGTTGCGCAGCGCTTGGACGGATGGCCGTCTAACGGGGAGACTGCGTACCCCCGCTCACCCATACGCTAGGCGAGCACGCTTCTGAGGACAAGTTTAAAGCGAAGGGCGCCACGGTTTTACGGTCGTTTTATTTTTTCAATAAGCTCACGCGCTCGTGACGGCTTGATAGCATTGCCCATGGATCGCATTGCCCGCCGTATCTGTCGGCAGGTATGTTATGATCCGTGGTTAGTGATGACGGCGTTTGGGCTTCACGCCGCGTGATACGTGACGCAACGCAGATCAAACTAAACGCAGTTCTGATTGGCATCTTGACTTTCGTCAGCTTCAGTATCATTTAATAGCAGTCGGGCTTGATCGCAGTCGCCCGGCTTACCCAAGGCATTTCGCCCAAGCACTGCACCTAGCCCGCGCGCCGGGCCGAGGGCTTTTGGCGAATGTCTCCTCACCACAAGTCGGACCTGGCGGCGGCCATGGAGAAATCCGTGCCACCTCATCTCTGGCACTAAATTTATGTCGGGTCCGTTGCAGGCACCCGGCCGCTACAAGGCATTCGCCCAAGCTCTGCTCATCTCCGTCCTTTAAGCGCGCATTCGTTCATCGATATGCGCTAGGGCGGCGCTCGGAGAAAGCAAATGTCAACACAGTTCAGAAGTCCACCTCGTACCTTCTTCAAGCAAGACGGTGTCAAGCTCTTCGGGGCTAACAAAATCGATGTCGACCTCACGGCGCGCAAGAGGAACAACAATAACTCGGTCGCTTCTGACCGCCCGCCAGCCCCGCTAAGGGACGGCCACATCGTGTTGCTAGCTGTCGATGTGTTGGTGGCGCTGCATGCATCATTCAAGAAATGGAGAAACCATCGGGCAACCCTGCGGGCGCTTGCTGACCTCGACGAGCATCAGCTCCGCGACATTGGGCTTACGCGCGAAGATGCATTACTGGGCCATCAAAACAGCTACCGTGCGTTCGCCGAACTCAATGAGATCCAGCATGCCAGTGAGTGGGTCAAGTTTCACCGGCCGGCCTCCTAAAACGCAGAAGAGACTTGAAGTCGGGGATGCAGGCTCCCGTGAAACGGTCAGACCGTTCAAGCCCTGCAATCACGTAGTGGAGAACCAAAATGAAATGGATCACTCGAGAATACGTCAAGGTCGATCGCGTTGCCTGCCCGTGGCTCATTAAGAAGTTTGTCGACAAAGACGCGGACTTCTATTTCGTGCCCGCCGACAAGGTCATGGAAGAAGCAAAACGCCTTGGTGCAATCCCGTACGATGTCAAAAGTGTCGAACTCGGCCACCACGGCAAGGAGTGCTCCTTCGAGGCCATCGTCAAAAAGTACAACCTTACTAATGATCCCGCGCTCGTCCTCCTTGGTAAGATCGTCAATGCCGCAGACACAGACAACACGCTTTATCACCAGCCGGAAGGGCCTGGACTTGAGGCCATTGCCGAAGGCTTTCGGCATCTCGGCTATAAGAACGATCACGAGGTCAATGCTGCCGAATGGATCGTTTATGATGCCCTTTACGCTTATTGCCAAGAGATGGTACGGGCGGGGAAACCGAATGGTGAATTCAAATAATTCCAGAGCTGCCCATGCGAACTTGCTAGGAACGCTTTGATCGATGGCTTTATGGCGAGGCGGTCCAGCTAAAGGCGCTTGCAGGTGGGGTTGAACTGCCCACCCTGCTTGGTGGTATCTGCATTGCGGCGCCGTTTGGCCTGGTTCACGCCCCTCAATGCTGGGCCATGGGAAGACGGTTCTCGTACCGTATTTCCCGGCCGTCCGGCCAACGTTATTTTGGGCTCGACCGCGAGTATCATTCTCGTTCGTCGGTTCAGCGGTAACCCTCGTCCTGGGGATTGCAGCACATTTCGTGAGTACGTTAGTATGCCAATCTGGGGAAAGGCAGGCTCCCCATCAGACGGCAAAGCCGTCCAAGCTCTGCGCAACACTCGAAATCGTCGAGGTGATTGCGCTTGGACGGAATTTCACCAGCATCACTTCGGAGCGGCATTGCAGCCCGGCCGTCGGCCGCCATCATTGAGGTCAGCGGGTTGAGCAAGCGCTATGGCGAACAGGTCGCCATAGCGGATATTTGCTTCGTCGCCTCTGCGGGGCAAATCCTCGGCATCATCGGGCCGAACGGCGCGGGCAAGACAACACTGCTCGAAACACTCGTTGGTCTTCTTCCTGCCGACTCCGGCGCCGTCTGCCTGGACGGGCAGGACGTTTCGCCATCACGCCGTCGCCAATCAATGTTCTACGTGCCAGACGAGGTCCGCCCCTATCAGGACCAATTCGTGGGGCAGGTCCTGATGTTCTTCGGCGCTGTTTACCGGCGGCCCCCAGCGGGCATCGCGCAAATCATCGCCACTCTGGAGCTGCAGCCGGTTCTCGGCAAGCGTGTGCATGCGCTATCGAAAGGCTACAGGCGCCGCCTGCTGCTGGCGCTCGGACTGCTGGCGCCGCATCCCATTCTTCTAATGGACGAGCCGTTCGACGGGTTTGATCTTCGGCAAACACGCCAGATGGCTCCGCTGTTGCGCCGCGAAGCCGACAATGGCCGCGCGCTGCTGCTCTCCATTCACCAGTTACCCCACGCCGAGCGTATTTGCGATCGGTTCATTCTGCTGGCCGCCGGACGCAATTGCGGATCGGGCACACTGGATGAACTACGCGACCGCACCGGGCTGCCGCAGGCGAATCTCGAGGAGGTCTTCCTTGCGCTCACCTGAACCACGCCGAATCTCAGCCGCACCATTCGCGCCGCTCCTCGCGAAGGAGCTCCGCGAAGTCCTGGGCGGCCGCGCGCTGTGGATCATGCTGCTGCTCATTTGTCCTCTGGTCGGCTACAGCTTTTTCCAGGCGCTGTCTCTTTACGGCGAATCGAGCGTGGCCGCGCGGCAATCGGCGGTGCTCGCCGTCAGCCTTTCTCCGTTCGATGGAATTCTGGTCCCAACCTTCGGCGCCTTTTATGTCGCCGTCACGCTTTTGTTTCCGTTCGTGGCCATCCGTGCGCTCAGTCACGAAAAGGAATCTGGCTCATTGCGGCTGCTGATCCAACTTCCTTACCGCGCGGTAACGGTGATGCTGGCGAAAGCGCTCGCCGTGATGTGCGCGTGGCTACTCGCGAGCCTTCCGGTGGTTTCGGCGGTGGTCATTTGGATGATGCTCGGGGGACACATTGCACCCGCGGAGACCCTTACCCTTGTTGCCGGTCATGCGCTCTACGGACTACTCGTCGGGGCAATCGCATTGTTTTCCGCTGCCATCACCGAGAGTGCCGCGAGCGCTGCGATTGTCACATTGGCCCTCACCATTGGCTCGTGGGCCTTGGACCTCACTATCGCCGGCCGGCCCGGCCTGTTTGAGTGGATCGCTCGCCTCTCGTTGACTCAAACGCTGAAGAGTTTCGAGCAAGGTCTGTTCTCCGCCGGCCTGGTGTTCGGCATGACCCTGGTCGCCGCGAGTCTCCTTGCGCTCGCGGGGATATGGCTGCGGCCGGGTGATCGGATCCAAACTAAGCTCCTCCGCTCGCTGGCCTGCAGCGTCACGACAGTGGCCGCGCTCGCAGCTTCAGTGCTGATCACCTTCTCGCGCGACATGACTGAGGACAGGCGTAACTCATTTCCGCTTGCCGACGAACGTCTGCTCCCGACTCTGACCGCTCCGCTGGAGATCATCGTGCATCTCGCTCCGGAAGATCCGCGCTATGTCGATCTTCAACGCAATGTTCTGGCCAAGCTCGAACGCGCCATGCCGCAGCTGACCATCCGGATCGCGGTCGAAGCGCGGCCCGACGCCGATGCTGTATCCTACGGCAGCATCGAATATCGATATGGCACGCGCTCAGACGTCAGCCGGTCCACTAGCCCGCGTGAAATCCTGCCGATCATTTACGGCCTCGCCGGCGTTCAACTGCCTGCGCCCGTGCCTAGCACCGAATATCCTGGCTATCCATTGGTCGCGAACATCGACCTCGCCCTGGTTTGGTTTCTGGGCGCGCTCCCGCTCCTGATCATTGGCGCCTGGCTATGGCACCGCCGCCCACCCTCGTTCGCATTCGTCACTGTTCGCAAAGGAGAACAAGCATGAAGCCGCATCAGATTGTCACTATCTGCGCAATCGCAGCGACCGCGGTCGCGCTGGCGCTTCCGGTCGTCGCCGCGCAGCCGACCAAGATTGAGTTTTCAGGGGAGACCGTGGGGAGCGAGCCCAAATCGTTGGTGCCCGTCGTCGGAAATTGGCGTGTCGACGATGTGGAGGGAAAAAAGGTCTTGTCGGTCGACGGCCGGCAATGGAAACAAGGCCAATCGTCCGCGGGAATCGCGGACAAGGCACGCGCACTCTATGGTGAGCGTTACGCCGAATTTCTCGACCGCGTTCAGGCCTACGCTTATTACCCCTACACGGTAGCTAAGGATATCGACGACTTCAGGAACGGTGAAATCACCGTGCGCTTCGAGGGGATTTCCGGGCGCATCGACCAGGGCGCGGGCATCCTGTTCAATCTCAAGCCCAATGGCGATTACCTGACGGTCCGCGCCAACTGCCTGGAAGATAATCTCGTGTTGTGGAAATTCGAGAAGGGCAAGCGTTCGTCGGTCAAATGGGTGCGCAATACGCCGACGCCGAGCCGGCAATGGCACGACCTCAAGGTTCGCATCAACGGCACCAAGGTGGAAGGCTATCTCGACGGCAAACTCTACCTGGAACACACTTTGCCCGAGCCAGTCTCCGGCCGTATCGGGCTATGGTCCAAGGCAGACAGCTATGTCCATTTCGATCAGTTCACGGTGATGCAGGCCAACTGACGTCGGCGCCTCGAGCACCCGCAAGCGTCGGATGCCCAACTTACCAGGCGGACACATGTCCGCTTTGGGTCATCAGCGGACATTTCTCCGGTCAGTTGCAATGTCCGCTTTACCCCTGAAAACGGACATTGGCAGCCGTCTAGAGCATCGAGGAGTAAGGGCCAAAAGCGGACTCATGCACTGCCGCAAAGTATTTCTATTCGAGCCCCAATCACGGATACGCAGGGCGATGGCAGATTTTCAAGGGTGCGTTGGGCTCAGCGCGTCCGGCCCTAATAATCCTTAATAGAAAATCTGTCGAATTGGTTCTGTTGGTGCTCGATGGGCTGCGTGACACGCTGATTTTGGGCTGACGCTTCGACCCGCGCCCTTTTGGCTGGCGCTTCGACCCGCGCCTTTTTTGGTGGCGCTTCGGCCCGCGCCTCAAGCGCCGCGGACCCGATCTTCGCTAGAGCTTCGGGCGCCGACTTGGGCTGCGCAGCAAGTACAGCTTGCGATGTCATGTCGGGTGCGGGTGCTGGCTCAGTGGTGTGAGTTTTTATCGCATCGGGATGCCAGGGCGCTGGCAGACCAGAGCGTTGGCTGGTGACTATCACAGGCGAACTGTTCTCCAGCGTTGCATCCGCAACGAACAGCAGTGCAACCAGCACCAAACCTACCACTGCAAGAAAGGCGAGAGCTGGCATTGCCGCGTCCGACTGCACGCACCTCAGCACTCCGAGTAACAGTCAAGCCGCGCTATCGCGATTGGTCCAGTTGGACCGTGGTCCAAGTTTATGATGCAGACGGTATTGGCGTGCACCGTGAGTCCGTCGAGACCGGAATCGAAAGCAGGATGGTAACGGGATCGGCGCGCTAAAAGCCAGGCGGTGCGCGAATAGGTTTTTGAGGACGAGAGTAAGACATGTGCGCGCGTTTGTGATGCGTCACGCGGTGGAAATTCGTTGGGGCACAGTCAAGTCCGGGAGTACGATCGGGGTGCGACGTTGTTTGTTGCGGGGACGGTAACGCGAGAGATGTGACATGCAAAAGAAAGCGTTCTCACTTGCCGTCGGCGCCTTGCTACTTTCTGCGGGCGCAGTCTCGGCAGCAACAGTTACCGATAATCTCAATCTGCGCAGTGGGCCTAGCATCAGTTACAACGTCATCGGTGCGATGCCGGCAGGCTCCGATGTGCGCGTGCTGAGTTGCGGCCGGTCGTGGTGCCGCGTAGCCTTTAACGACACCACGGGCTTTGCCAGCAGAAGATTTATTTCCAGTGGTGGGCCAATCTTTGCTGCTTCGCCCTCGACCGGATTTGTCGCACCTAGCTACGACTACGGGTACGGTTATGCCCAGACCCAGAGTTCTTCTTGGGCTCCAAACCCAGGCTTTGGTTACGGCGGCTGGGGATATAGCCGTTACTACGGGTATCGCTGACGCGAACATTCAAGCCGTACCGAAGACGCGCTTGAAGATTGTATCGACGTGACGGAAATGATGACCGAGGTCGAAATGGCCTCGCCTCGCACGTCGTTGTCGGTCTTGTTTCTGCCGCTGGAAGCTCTTCCGGCGGCAGTTCCTTTTAATACCAACGTGTTGCCGTTGCGGCGCACACCGAATGTCCGCTAAGGGCCAGAAGCCGACATCAAGAGCGTCACACGTCATCATTTCGAGGGCTGTGCGCGCTAAGTGTCTCGAAACCGGGCGGAAGGTGGCAAGGTTGGCGTGCTTATTGGGTCAGGGTTACGATGTCCCCTGTCGGCATTAGGATTACCGAAGAGGACAACCAAGGGAGGGACAATGAATCATGACGTGGCAGTTTCAACCGCCAGAGAGATAGCCGACCACGTTCTTGCTCCTGCGGCCAGTCAAAACGACAAACAGGGGCGGTTTTCTACCGAGGCAGTTGAGGCGCTTGGCAAAGGCGGCCTCTTAGGATTGATGCTGCCGATTAAGTTTGGCGGCGCCGCTCTCGGGCCGCGGACGTTCGCTGGCGTGACGGCAACACTGGCCGAGGCGGATGCATCAGCGGCGATGGTCTACCTCATGCATGTCTGCGCGTCAGCGACCATTGTGGCAGCTCGGTCGGAAGCCTCAGTCGGGAAGACGCTCAAAGAAATCGCGGCCGGGCAGATTCTGGCTACGCTTGCATTCAGTGAAGCGGGCTCGCGTAGTCATTTCTGGGCACCAGTCTCGCGGGCAGCCCGCAACGGAGCGGGCGTGAGGCTGACGGCGAAGAAATCGTGGGTAACAAGTGCGGGTTACGCTCACTGCTACGTGGTTAGCTCGCTTGCTCCCGACGGCAAGGGCCCAACAGAGTCCACGCTCTACCTCGTCCCGGCACAAACGCCGGGCCTTTCGGTGGCCGGGCCATGGGACGGTCTGGGACTGCGGGCGAATGCCTCTGCGCCCATGGTGCTGGAGGCTTGCGCGATTCCGTTGGGGCTCCAGCTCACCGAAGATGGCGCGGGATTCCCGGCCATGATGAACGTCGTCCTACCGCTATTCAATCTGGGGACGGCTGCCGTCGCGCTCGGTCTCTGTCGGGCTGCGGTTGCCGCCACAGCACGCCACCTCAACACTGCGCGCTTCGAGCACCTCGGTCAGAGCTTGGGCGAAAGTCTCCCGACCTTGCGCGCACAAATCGGCGAGATGCAGATAGACGCAGACGGGCTCGCCGCCCGCATCGATGATTTGATCGATCATCTCGAACAACCGCGTGACACGACCCTGCTGCGTGTGCTTGCGACCAAAGCCGCGGCGGGCGACGTCGCTATCAGTGTCACTTCAACCGCAATGCGCGTCTGTGGTGGCGCTGCGTTCTCGAAGCATACCGGCGTCGAACGGCTGTTTCGTGACGCGCATGCCGGCGCGGTCATGGCGCCCACCGGAGATGTTCTGCGCGAATTCATCGCCCGCGCTGTGCTCGGGCTGCCGCTGTTCTGATTATGAACTGGGGCGAACCGAGAAAGAAAATTGCAACCTTGTGCTACCCTTCGAGCACCTGAGGAGCCGAAATGAGTCGAACAGTTTGGGTTGGCGCCGTAGCTTATGACCCAAAGGTGGTAACGATCTGGGAAGGCATGCGCCGCTATTTTCATGAAGAAGCGCGGCTTTCTGTCGAAGTTGTCCTCTTCCAAAGCTATGAGGCGCAGGTGAGCGCACTTTTGGGGCCCCTCGGCGAACGCGTGCCTTACATCGATATCGCCTGGAATACCAATCTCGCTTATCTGCAGGCCGACGCATGGAGCGGCCAGCGCTGCCGGCCAATCGCAATGCGTGACACCGATGTCGGCTGGACGACGAAGATTGTCGCGGCGACCCGCGGCTCGGTTACCAAGCTCGCGGAGCTCAGAGGTCGTACGCTTGCTCTGGGCAGTCGCGATAGCGGGCACGCCGCGATTCTACCGGTATACTTCCTCGAGAAAGAAGGTCTGCAAGAAGGAAAGGACTATCGCGCGCTGCGCTTCAACAGCGATATCGGTAAGCACGGCGATACCGGCGCCAGTGAGGTGGAGGTCGTTCGCGCTATTCTCGACGGTCGTGCCGACGCCGGGGCAATCGGTAGTCCGTTCTGGAAAGCAGTGCAAGTCGAGCGCCTCGTGCCCCAAGGTGCGCTCACCGAAATCTGGACCTCCCCACCGTATAATCACTGCATGTTCACGGCTCGACCCGATCTTGATCCGGTGTTGCAGCAGCGGTTTGCCGAAGCGTTGTCCGGGATGAGCTACAATAATCCGAAACATCGTGCCGTACTCGAAGCCGAGGGGCTTCAGCGCTGGGTAGAGCCGCATCTCGATGGGTATGAGTCTTTGCGCGAGGCCTCTGCGCGACAGGGATTTTTCAAGCCATCGGCCCAAGCGTGACCGCCGTTATGCGCAGTTGAATATCTTCGCTAGTCGACGTTCGTGGTCCTTTTCTTGACCGAACGCGCGGCGCACAGCGCTGAAAGCTTCTGCTAGGGGAAAAATGTTGCGTGACACTAAAAGATCTTCGTCCTCCGCTCCGACCGGGTGCCAATAAACACCATCTGCGGTGATGGTGATCTCCGGCACCAGATCGGCGCGCGCGAGTGCAATGCCGTCGCTTGCAAAACCGCGCAGCGCGATGCGGCGGATCACTCGGTCTTCGATCGCGACATTGCGGTCGTCCAGGAACAGACGGAACGCATCGGCATCTGCATCGTTGGAGACCGTTGCCGCTAGTCGTACCCGAAAGCCTGACGATCGAGCATTCTCAATTCCCCGCAGAGCGCGCGCCCATGTACCCTTACCGCGATGGCGGTCGTGGAGCTCGGGCGTCGGGCTGTCGAGACTGATCTGCAACGTGATCCGATCGCGCGGCAGGGCCCTAAGCATTTCCAGCCGCCGGCCTACGAGCAGCATCCCATTAGTGAGCACGGTTGTGGGGACTGCCGCGGCACACACCAACAGGGTCTCGTCGATATTGGGCAGAAGGAAGGGCTCGCCGCCGGTAACGAAGATCTCCCTGACGCCCAACTCAGCTGCTTCCTTCGCGATTTGCTTTATGCGCTCAAGGCCGAGCGCCCGCCGCGGCGCCTTTGGCGAGGAGCGCACGCAACAATAATCGCAGCGCAAATTGCAGTCGAAGTTGGTGTAGAGCCACAGCC
>DATFXJ010000172.1:0-6207 GCA_035315965.1 Pseudolabrys sp. | reverse complement strand
CGTCTTGCGACGGTCGTTGCCGAGCCGCTCGAGCGTGGCTTCGGTGTAACGCTTGGCAATGCGCTGCGACGGATTCTGTTGTCCTCACTGCAGGGCGCAGCGGTGCAGTCCGTGCACATCGACGGCGTACTGCATGAGTTTTCCTCGATCGCCGGTGTGCGCGAGGACGTCACCGACATGGTGCTCAACATCAAGGACATCGCCATCAAGATGCAGGGCGAAGGCCCCAAGCGGATGGTAGTAAAGAAGCAAGGGCCCGGCACCGTCACCGCCGGCGACATCCAGACCGTCGGCGACGTTGTCGTGCTCAACCCGGACCTCGTGCTGTGCACCCTCGACGAGGGCGCCGAAATCCGAATGGAGTTCACCGTAAATACCGGCAAGGGCTACGTGCCGGCCGAGCGTAACCGCCCTGAGGACGCCCCGATTGGCCTCATCCCGGTCGACAGCCTTTATTCGCCGGTGCGCAAGGTCTCCTACAAGGTCGAGAATACTCGCGAAGGTCAGATACTTGACTACGACAAGCTGACCATGACCATCGAAACCAATGGCGCAGTGTCACCAGAGGACTCGCTGGCCTATGCTGCGCGAATTCTCCAGGATCAGCTCAACGTATTCGTCAACTTCGAGGAGCCCCGCAAGGAGGCTGCGGCCGAAGCGATACCGGACCTGGCATTCAATCCGGCCTTCCTCAAGAAAGTGGACGAGCTCGAATTGTCCGTGCGCTCGGCCAATTGTTTGAAAAACGACAACATCGTGTACATCGGAGACCTCGTGCAGAAGAGCGAAGCAGAAATGCTGCGTACGCCGAATTTCGGACGTAAATCGCTTAACGAGATCAAGGAAGTCTTGGCGCAGATGGGCCTGCATCTTGGCATGGAAGTGCCAGGCTGGCCGCCGGAAAATATCGAAGAGTTGGCCAAGCGCTTCGAGGATCACTACTAAGCGGCGATCCGCAGAGGCAAACATGCGTCACGGTAAGGTTCACCGCAAGCTCAACAAGAAGCCCGCGCATCGCCGAGCAATGTTTGCCAATATGGCTGCGGCCCTGATTAAGCACGAGCAGATCATCACTACGCTGCCAAAAGCAAAGGAGCTGCGTCCGGTAGTGGAAAAGCTTGTAACGCTCGCGAAGAAAGGCGGGCTGACTGCGCGCCGCCAGGCGATTGCCGAGATCCGCGACGTCGCCATGGTCAAGAAGCTCTTTGAGGTCCTCGGACCACGGTACAAGGGCCGCACGGGCGGTTATACTCGCGTTGTCAAAGCCGGGTTCCGTTACGGCGACAACGCCGCTCAGGCGGTGATCGAGTTTCTCGATCGCGATGTCGAGGCTAAAGGCAAAGATTCAGGTCCGGTCCAGGAGAAAAAGGTCGGGGAAGAAGCAACCGCCGCGGCCTAAGGTTTCGCATTTCGCTTCAAGAAAGGTGGCACTTTTGACCGCCCTTTCGTTTGCCGGATTGCACCCAGCAGTTATGATCCCAACAGGCTCGTAGCCTTAGTTGGGAACATCATGGCAATTCGGGCGGTATTGTTGGTGGCGGTGCTTGGAACCGCTATGGTGGCAACGGCAACTGCGCAGTTCGCGCAACCCGATCTGGTGGAGCGCGGCGCATATCTGGTCAATGGCGTTCTGACCTGCGGCAATTGCCACTCGCCGAAAGGTCTACCTGCGGCCATCGCTGGCAAGGATTTCTCGGGTGGCCTATCTTGGGATGAGCCGCCATTCAAGGTGACCGCGCCGAACATCACGCCGGATAAGGACACCGGCATAGGCACCTGGAGCGATGCGGAAATCAAAACAATCATGCGCACCGGCATACGGCCGAACGGCGTGCATGTGGCGATGATCATGCCGACCGGTTTTTATCACATCATGACCGACCGCGATCTCGATGCCGTTGTCGCCTATCTGCGCGCGCTCAAACCCGTCAGTAACAAGGTTGAAGATCCGATCTACAAAATGCCGCAAGTCGAGAACGTGATTCCGGGCGGCGAGAAGTCGTTCACGGAAGGTATGATGAGCGACAAGCTCAAGAAGGGCTTTTATCTCGTCACCATCGCACATTGCATGGAGTGCCATACGCCGATGGAGAAGGGCGTGCGCCAGTGGGACCGCCTTGGCACCGGCGGCTTTGAATTCCTTGGCCCATGGGGAGTCTCTGTTTCGCGCAACATCACGTCGAGCCAGACCAAGGGCATCGGCTCCTGGAGCGACGACGAGATCAAGCGCGCGATCACGAGCGGGATCAGCAAGGACGGCAGCAAGCTTAAGCCGCCAATGGGCTATCAATATTATGAAACGATGACAGCAGATGATCTCGATGCTGTCGTGGCGTACCTGCGGACGGTGCCGGCACGGGACTAGACGCCTTTGCCTACGGGCAGTAAAGACGCCGCGCGGCCTTCATTTAGGCCCGTGAGTGGCCTATATCTCGGTCATTTGCCAGGATTCGAACCTATGCGCATCAAGACTCTGACCGCCATTCTGATTGCTGTCACGGTTGCGAGCGCTGCCGCGCAAGAAAGGCGGCTCCGAACGCAATCGGAAACCTACGCGCCCGTTGTGCAGCACGTGGCGCCGGCAGTGGTGAATGTGTATGCCGCCAAAGTCGTGCAGAATCGCAATCCACTCTTGGACGATCCGATCTTCCGAAAGTTCTTCGGCGTTCCGGGAGGTGGGGGCAACCAGCTGCAACGTTCGCTTGGCTCGGGCGTGATCATCGACGCCGCCGGATTAGTTGTGACGAATAATCACGTCATCGAAGGAGCGGATGAAGTAAAGGTTGCGCTGCCCGATAAACGTGAGTTCGAGGCCACGCTGGTGCTCAAGGATCCGCGTACTGATCTTGCGGTATTGCGCATCAAGGATGGGCGCGAGCGGTTCCCGGTACTGGATTTCGCTGATTCAGATGCACTGCAAGTCGGCGATGTCGTGCTCGCTATCGGCAATCCCTTTGGAGTCGGGCAGACTGTGACGCACGGGATCGTATCGGCGCTCGCGCGCACACAAGTGGGTATTTCCGACTACCGTTTCTTCATCCAGACCGATGCCGCCATCAATCCGGGCAATTCGGGCGGTGCGCTGGTCGACTTGACCGGGAAATTGATTGGAATCAACACGGCGATCTTTTCGCGATCAGGTGGATCACAGGGAGTAGGTTTCGCGATTCCTGCCAACATGGTGCGAGTGGTTGTCACCTCCGCCAAAACCGGCGGCAACGCTGTGGTGCGGCCATGGCTCGGGGCAAAACTTCAGGCGGTCACTGCTGACATCGCCGACAGCATGGGGCTTAAGCGCCCGGCTGGTGCATTGGTTGCCAACGTCGCCGCCAATAGTCCGGCAGCGCGGGCCGGTATCAAAGCGGGGGACCTTATCGTCTCTGTGGACGGACAGGATGTGGACGATCCCAATGCGTTTGACTATCGCTTCGCTACGAAACCACTCGGCGGCAGCACCCGTCTTGGCATTTTGCGGTCGGGGCGAGAACAAACAGCGACTGTGAGTTTGCAGAGCGCACCGGAGACGCCTCGCGATGAAATCGTGATCCGCTCCCGCTCGCCGTTCTCAGGCGTCAGGATCGCCAACCTTTCGCCTGCGCTTGTCGATGAATTGCAGCTGCAAACCGTCGACCAGGGCGTGGCTATCGTTGACGTCGACTCAGGCTCTTATGCGAGCAATCTTGGTTTCCAGCGTGGTGATGTCATTCAAGAAGTCAATGGCGAGCGCATCACCAAGACCCGCGACCTCGCGCGCTTGACAAGTACGCCGACCCGCAGCTGGCGCATCATAATCTTACGCGGCGGCCAGAAGATTTCCGCGGTGTTCAGCGGATGAGGGCGCGAGAAATATTCTTTCTCTCATGGCCTGGCTTGCCCCGGCGGTCCCCGTCAGTGAGGCACGGCCTCTGCGCTCCTAAGCGTTGTGCCCGGCACAGGGCCGGGCATAATGATCGAGAGGCAGCCTGATGGCTCCGCGCGTGAAAGCCAGCGACCCAAGCCTGTTTGCAGCCGCAGGTCTGGAAAGGGACGCGCCGCGTCCGCTTGCCGACAGGCTCAGGCCACATGAGCTCCACGAAGTCGTCGGACAGGACCATTTGCTGGGGCCGGATGGCGCGCTCACTCGTATGCTACTGACGCGCTCGCTCGGTTCACTGGTGTTCTGGGGTCCGCCCGGCACCGGCAAGACGACAGCAGCCCGGCTGCTGGCCCAGCAAACCGATCTGCATTTCGAACAGATCTCGGCTATTTTTACCGGCGTCAGCGACCTCAAGAAAGTGTTCGAGGACGCGCGCCGACGTCGCGAATTGGGGCGAGGCACGCTGCTGTTTGTCGACGAAATTCATCGCTTCAATCGCGCCCAACAGGACTCATTTCTCCCAGTAATGGAGGACGGCACCATCATCCTGGTAGGCGCGACCACGGAAAATCCATCCTTTGAGCTCAACGCACCGCTTTTGTCTCGTGCGCGGGTACTTGTTTTCAAATCGCTCGACCCGGTTGCAATCGAGAAGTTACTTGAACGCGCGGAAAAAATTGAAGGCAGGCGGTTGCCACTCGATGCTGAGGCGCGCCATGCACTCAAGCGCATGGCGGACGGTGACGGCCGTGCCGCGCTGGCCCTGGCCGAGGAAGTCTGGCGCGCCGCGCGCAAAAACCAGATCTTCGACTCCGCCAAGTTGCAGGAAATCGTGCAGCGGCGTGCGCCGATCTATGACAAATCGCAGGACAGCCACTACAATCTCATCAGCGCGCTGCATAAGTCGGTGCGCGGCTCCGATCCGGATGCCGCGCTCTACTACCTTTGTCGCATGCTCGATGCAGGCGAACCGCCGCTTTATATCGCGCGCCGCGTGGTGCGCATGGCAATCGAAGACATTGGGCTCGCTGATCCGCAGGCCCTGGTGATCGCCAATGCCGCCAAGGATAGCTACGACTTCCTTGGCTCGCCGGAGGGCGAACTCGCCATCGCACAGGCGGTGATCTATTGCGCCACCGCGCCAAAATCGAACGCGGCCTATGCTGCCTTTGGCGCAGCCATGCGCGCGGCAAAGGGTGCCGGTTCGCTTCTGCCGCCCAAGCATATTCTAAATGCGGCGACCAAACTGATGCAGAAGGAAGGCTACGGCCGCGGCTACGCCTATGATCACGATGCCGAAGAAGCATTCTCCGGCCAGAACTACTTCCCGGAAGCGCTTAAAAGCCAAAAATTCTACGACCCGCCCGAGCGCGGCTTCGAACGCGAAATCAAGAAGCGCCTAGAATATTGGTCCAAGCTGAGAAGAGAGCGGGGTGGCGCATGAGCCGCGGAGTTTCGGGTCCACGTCAGCCGGGAGGTGGAAGACAACAAGCCGGGCCTAGGCACCTGCGTCGCCAAATGCGACATCATGCGACCCGACACGCTGAGGTGCCAGCGCATCGAGCCTCGAAGGTGAACGACCGGGGCCATTCATCCGCCGATCTCGGGTTTACTCGTGATCGGAATACAAGTGCGCAGACCGACCTTCGGCGGCCGCCTCAGAATGACAGAGCTACGTCTGCGCAGGGTGTGGGCGTTCAAACCGTCACGGTCACTTCGGACGAATCCGGCCTGCGGGTCGACCGTTTCTTTGAGGCGCGTTTTCCCGATCTGTCGTTCAGTCACATTCAGCGCATCATTCGCAAGGGCGAGGTACGCGTAAACGGCAAGCGCACGCAGCCCAAGGCGCGGCTCGAACCCGGACATGTGGTGCGCATTCCGCCGTTAAAAATTGCGCTGCGAGCTCCACGCGACGATGCCCCACAAGCGCAAAAAGACCGCGTCTTTCTTGAATCGATCACGCTCTATGAGGATGCCGACGTATTAGTTCTCAACAAACCGACGGGGCTCGCCGTGCAGGGCGGTTCCGGCACGCCCCGCCATATCGATGGTATGCTCGGCATTTTGCGGGGGCCTGGCGGTCAGCGTTCACGGCTTGTGCATAGGCTCGACAAGGATACCGCCGGATGCCTGTTAGTGGCGAAAACCCGATTTGCTGCCGCCGAGTTGGCTAAAACCTTTCGCTCGCACTCGGCTCGCAAGATCTATTGGGCGCTGGTCGCCGGCGTACCCAAGCCACGGCAGGGCCGCATCTCCACCTTTCTCGCCAAACAGGAGCGCGAAGAAGAGTCGATAATGCGGGTCGCAGCGCATGGCGAAAGAGGATCGAGCCATGCCGTTACCTACTACGC